>JBBRUV010000350.1:0-4920 GCA_038247465.1 Cytophagales bacterium | reverse complement strand
CTCGGCCCATGAAGGCGAAAGTACAAAATAATGCAGACTATTTGTAGTGAAGTACTTAACTCATAATTGTACCACCGTTGGTGGGTACCGCCGGGCCACGCGGACAGCCACCTTCCGTGGGTGCACAGTTATCAATGGCACCACCCGGCCAGCCACACCATTGGGTGTGTTGTGATCCAAAATTATGACCCAACTCATGGGTTACCACAAAGACTTCCCAAGAGTAAGTTGGGTAACTCCGTGTCAGATAAAGATTAAGCCCACCGGAAACTGCATACGCATATTGTCTGTGTCTGGGAGAAAGAACGTTAAGAAAAGCAAAACCTCCACCCAAGTTGCGGTTTGATAACAAATGCGCCGTTTGGCCCGGAAACTCATCATTCAATCCATTCCAGCGACTGCGAAATATAGTAAGTGCTTCTCTGCTATCGGTAGCACCAGAATACGGGTCAGCAACATTCCAGACTTTTAACCCACTCCATTGAATATATACGCTTTCGTTTTGGTAAAGAGTCCGCGTCTGTTGGAAAACAAATGCAATACCATTTATAAGGGCATTAACATCTCCACCATAATATTGATAAAGCGCGTAATCCGCTTCAAAATAAACACCGGCATACTTAACGCAACTGCTGTTGGCTTTGTCAATCGGGGCGGTATCTCCCAAAACAGATGTGCTGGCAGGGCCGCTATCAACGGTGCCGCAACTGAACGGGCGGGGCGTAGCATCTATGGCTTTCTCGTTATACAGAGCGTAGTCATTGGCAGATGCGGCCTTATCGCGGTTGTGGGCCAGAACGCGGTTGCCGGTGCTGTCGGCAATGGCGGCTGTTACTGCGCCGTCGGTGAGCATGAGCGTAACTATCGAGTTGGGGTCGTTTTTCAGTACGCCCTGATAAAACTGAAACTTGCTGGCATCGAAGGTGAAATTAGAGTCCGGGACACTGGTTTTTACGGTGAAGCCCGGCGCAAAGATGGTAGCGGGTACAAGAGCCAATTCAACCGGGCCGTTGGCGGTAGGGATAGCGATTTCGAGCAGGTCGCGTTTCTCCTGCCGGATGCGGGCTAATGTCGCCGGATTGAGCGTTAGTTTGTAAATCAGGTGATCGGGGCTTTGGGTGGCCTTGTCTATGCCGTTCGGCGCAAACAAGTCGCTCACCGTATTGGTGGCTTTGTTGCCGACTTTGGCCCGCGCCTGCTGAACCGCCTTGAACAAGGGCTTATCCTGCGCCAGAACATTTCTGCCGCAAAGGCAGAACACGGCGAAAAAAGCAACAATTAGAAAAATACGCATGGTGAAATTGACTTAGATGTCAATCAAGTGGGTTGAATCGCAAAGTTGCTGCCCTAAAACTTGATAACCTACTCACTTTTCTGGTACTTTACCCTACTTTGTTGTAAACTACGCCACGCCTACCACCCATGACAACGGGCCAAAAGATTAAGTACCTTCGCAAAATGAAAGGACTCACGCAGGACGACATGGCCGATGCGCTCAATATGTCGCAACAAGCCTACAGCCGCATCGAAAACGACCAAACTCAACCCAGTCACGAGCAGATGAAGAAGATAACCGAGACGTTGGGAATGTCGCTCGAAAACTTTGACAAGTGGGACGGCAAACTGGTGTTCAACAACTTCGGAAATCCTTCCAAGAACATTAACCATTTTAAAGCTGTCTCCGAAGACGAGCGCGGGCTGTATCAGCAACTCTTAGGCCAGAAAGACGCTGAGATTGCTCAACTCAAAGAGGAAATTGCTTATCTCAAAACCGTGATTGACCGGGTGTTGAAGCAATGATGATTACCAAAAAAAGCCCGGCAACAAGTCCGGGCTTTTTGATTAGTTTTGGCAAACGCCGTTGTGCTATGGAAACGAACCTGCTGGATTATATCGAAGCATCTGAATCGGAAGCTACCATCGGTCCGCCGACGCGGTCGTTAAATCACTCCCGAATCATCAACCGCATCGGGGTTGCCCTCGACCGATACGATGACAAATACGATGTTTTCCCCGAATTAGAACTTGAACTCTCAACGGGTAAGTGTAAACCTGACGTTTCTATCTACGAAAACCTACCCTCCGACTGGTATAACGACATCATTTTCTACAGCCAGCCCCCAATTATCGCCGTTGAAGTCCTTTCGCCAAAACAGGCCGTAACTGACCTGACAAACAAGGCTTTCCAGCAGTATTTTCCGGCGGGCGTATCGGTTGTGTGGCTCATTATTCCTACCACCCGTATCGTTCAGGCACTCCTGCCCAATGGCTCAATTCAGACCTGGTCTCAGGGCATCATGAAAGACCCCATCACACAAATGGAAATAGATTTGGGGTACTTATTTAGGTGATGCTTTCTGGCACAGAAGACAACTATTTCAAAGCCCTTAACGAAGGTAAGCGGGCTGTATTAGCAACTCCTGGGCCAGAAAGACATTGAAATCAGCCAACTCAAATACGAGATTATATACCTCAAAACCGTGATAGACTGGCGGTTGAAGCAGTAAAATACCGAATCCAGTTCACGGCATCCGTTGTTCATGCCATTGACAGTAGATACGCCTGTGAAAATAGGGATAACAAAAATGGAAGCACAGAAAATACGTATGCCCATCCGTTAGGAAGACCTTACCCCCAAACAGCAGGCCCGGTTGCTTACGTTTTACAAAAAACTTATGCAAAGCAAGCGCGAGACGCAGGCTGAAATGCGCGAGTATGCTCAGTCGCCAGAACATCAACTGCTTACGAGTCAGTCAAAAGAAGAAAATGCAAAGCGCGGAACCCGCGTAACATCAGTTTGAAGATGGACGGAACAAAATCTATTCATTTCTTGCCAGAAATTCAGTCGAATATGATGTTCGGTTCAAGTCGAGTGCCGATTACGTGCTGCTGGAAGCCTATTGACGGGATGACTTGTACGAAATCGTTATTGAGGTTGTAACGGCACCTGACCCGTTTCGCATTCCAGCCGATGATCTGATTTTCCCAACAATCATTGCTATTATCACTAAATTCTTCGCTTCTCACGAAGCCGTCATTCTCTACATCTGCGATGATTCTGACTCGCGCGAAGCGGCCCGCAAACGGAAGTTCGACGGTTGGTACGTTCGCAACGGCACCGAGTTCTTCGATAAGTACGACCTTCCTGCCCTTGCTGAAGGTGAAAAAACGTTTTATGTGTCAGTATTCTTCCGGCGCGATAACCCACGCCAGCACCGCCGTTGTAGGTCAGTTTTTTAAGGATCGTATCTGTGGTTATGTGATGCAGGCAGAAATTGAAAACGCCGATAAACTCCTCGAAAACGCTGAACGGCCTTTCACGGCCATTATGGGCGGAGCTAAAATCTCGGATAAAATCCTGATTATCGAGCGGTTACTTGATAAGGTGGACAACCTCATCATTGGTGGCGGCATGACCTATACCTTCACCAAAGCGCAGGGCGGTATGATTGGCAAATCGCTCCTGGAAGCCGACAAGCAGGAATTAGCATTAGAAATCCTGAAAAAAGCCGCTGAAAAAGGCGTGAACGTGATTATGCCGGTTGACAACCTCTGCGCGGATGCTTTCTCGAACGATGCCAACCGGCAGGTAGTGGCAACGGGTCAAATTCCAGACGGCTGGGAAGGATTAGACATCGGCCCAGACTCGATTACGCTATTTTCTGACGTGCTCGCTACCTCGAAAACCATTCTCTGGAACGGGCCAATGGGCGTATTTGAGTTCGAAAACTTCGCTATGGGCACCAACGCCATTGCCGCTGCCGTTGTGAAAGCGACCGAAGAAAACGGCGCGTTCTCGCTCATCGGCGGGGGTGATTCGGCTTCGGCAGTGAACCAGGCCGGTTACGGCGACCGCGTGAGCTACGTCTCGACCGGGGGCGGTGCCTTGCTCGAATACATGGAAGGAAAAGTGCTACCCGGCGTGGCGGCTTTGGCTTAGAAAAATCAGCAATCGCGTCTATCCGCCTAATCTGCTGCGTGCGGCTCGGGTGGACTGGTGGCAGATTAGGCGGATAGACGCGGTTGCGCCCCCAAAACCGTTGTTCACCGGGATCGAATCACGGTCAGGCGTGCCATCAGCGTTCTTTTGCCACTTTCAGGAATCGAAAACTGTTGCCTTCCCATGTAAACCAGTTGTTGCTCAATGCGCTCGATGCAATTCAGGTTGATGAAAGCCGACCGCGATAATTTGTGGAAGGTGTGCGGTGGCAAATAGGGACTGAGCAAACCAAGATTGGCCGTGACCAAGAGCGATTTCTCGGTTGATACACCCGGAAAAATTCGGTGCTGGGCGCTTGCCGTCAGATAAACGTTGGTGTAATTACCAGCAGCTTCTAAGGCACAAATATCGGCCAACGCAACCCGAACGAGGCCATTCTTGAACGGCAACATCAACTCGCCGGGCATAGCTTCTGGTTGACCGACCTGATCGCGCTGAACGTGTTGTATGGCCAACTCGATCTGAATCAGTACGTCGGCGGAGCGAAACGGTTTTGTGAGGTATGCAGCGGGAAAGGTGGTTTTGGCCCGCTCTACGGTTTTTTTATCGGTGTTGTTGGTGAGGTAAATAATGGGTATGTGCCTGATTCGCAACAACTCACGCGCCGTAGCAATGCCATCCGGGGCGGTTGCCAGATGCACATCAACAAGGGCTACATCTACGGTTTTATGACGGGCAATCTCCGTGGCTTCGGCGTAGGTGCGGGCAATACCACTGATGCCATAGCCCGCGTTCAGCAGGGTTTCTTCCAGATCGGTGGCGGTGATGGGTTGATCCTCAACAATCAAAATTTGAACAGGCATAATGCGTTTGGCTATTTATGCATTAATGCGGGCCGACAAGGTGAAGGTAACACCCGGCCCGTCAGAAAAATTGACAGTGGCGTTGAGTTGCTTCGCGAGGGTTTTGATGAGTTTTTT
>JBBRUV010000349.1:0-4949 GCA_038247465.1 Cytophagales bacterium | reverse complement strand
AATCGGTAGCGACGTGTTGGCTTCTGAGTCGTAAGCAGGCTTGATAAGTTCGAGATATTGGGCGCAGAAATCGTCCCAAATCAGCTTGTAGATCGCCTGCAATGCATCCGAAATTCGGAACTTGCCAAAATCATCATGAATCTGCGTCAACGTCTGGTTCATCCGCGACGAAAACCACGTAATCGCCAACTGATCGCCATTCGCCGGCAATCGTTCACTGACAACTGATAACTGTTCACTGTTTACCGCCCATCCTTTTACCAACCGAAACGCATTCCAGATTTTGTTACTGAAATTGCGGCCTTGCTCCACCAATTTCTCGTCAAAGGGCAGGTCGTTTCCGGCGGGCGAGCTAAAGAGCATCCCCGTCCGAACGCCATCGGCTCCGTATTGATCAATTAAATCGAGCGGATCAGGACTGTTTCCCAGCGACTTAGACATCTTACGGCCCTGTTTGTCGCGGACGATGCCCGTCAGGTACACATTCCGAAACGGGGCTTCGCCCTGATACTCATATCCGGCAATAATCATCCGGGATACCCATAACGACAAAATTTCGGGAGCCGTAACGAGATCGTTGGTTGGGTAATAATACGCCAGATCATCGGGGCCAGCCTTCGGGTCTGCCGGGTCGCCAGAGGGTTTGAACACTGACATCGGCCATAGCCACGACGAAAACCAGGTATCTAATACGTCTTCGTCCTGCTCAATATCGGCCTCGGTCAGCGCAAATAGCAGCCGTTCGTGCTGCGCTTTGTGCAGGGCTTCGTGCTTATTTTTGGCAACAATCACGGTTCCGTCTTTCAAGTAAAACGCCGGGATTCGCTGCCCCCACCAGAGTTGGCGGCTGATGCACCAGTCGCGGAGGTTCTCCATCCAGACCCGGTACATATTCTTGAACTTCGGCGGTACGAGTTGAATATGGTCGTTCAGTACGTTTTCAAGAGCGGGTTTCCCCAAATCCTCCATTTTCAAAAACCACTGCAACGACAGTTTTGGCTCAATCACGGCCCCGGTGCGCTCCGACGTACCAACGTTCGATTTGTATTCCTCGGTTTTCTCCAAATTTCCCGATTCTTCGAGCAGTTTGATAATGGCTTTCCGGGCCGCAAACCGATCTTGCCCGACCAAAATCTGGGCATTCTCGTTCAGTGTTCCGTCGTCGTTCAGAATATCCAGCACGGGCAGGTTATGCTTAATACCGAGGGCGTAATCGTTCGGGTCGTGGGCGGGCGTAACTTTCAAGCAGCCCGTCCCGAAATCCATCGTCACGTAGTCGTCGGCAATAATCGGAATCTCGCGATTGATGAGGGGGATAACTGCTTTTTTACCAACGAGATGTTTGTAGCGTTCGTCGTTGGGGTTCACACATATCGCGGCATCGGCCATAATGGTTTCGGGCCGGACGGTAGCAATCACTAATCCCCCACTCCCTTCGGGGGGCGCGGGATTTACTTCATACCGGATATAAACTAACTTTTGCTGGATTTCTTTGGTGATAACTTCTTCGTCCGATACGGCGGTTTTCCCCTGCGGATCCCAGTTCACCATCCGCACCCCACGGTAGATTAAATCCTTGTCGTATAAATCAATAAATGTATCAATAACCGATTCATAAAGAGCGGGTTCCATCGTAAACCGGGTTCTGTCCCAATCGCAGGAAGCACCGAGTTTGCGGAGTTGTTGCAGAATTATTCCGCCGTATTTATACGTCCATTCCCAGGCGTATTCCAGGAATTCGTCGCGGGTGAGGTCTTTTTTCGAGATGCCGCGCTCGCGTAGCATCGCCACCACTTTGGCTTCGGTGGCAATACTGGCGTGGTCGGTGCCGGCAACCCAACAGGCGTTTTTGCCTTCCATCCGCGCCTTCCTGACTAATACATCCTGAATGGTATTGTTGAGCATATGGCCCATATGCAGCACGCCCGTTACGTTGGGTGGCGGAATCACGATTGTATAGGGTTCGCGCTCGTCGGGCGTACTTCTAAAAAGTTGGTTATCAAGCCAGTACTGATACCACTTGGCCTCTATTTCCTGGGGGGAGTACGTCTTCGCAATCATAGTACCGGCAAAAATACACCGCTGATTCCGTTGATTAAACTGATTTCGTTGATTTGACCCATAGGAGGCTTGGGCTGATTACACTGTTTTTACAGATAGACACCGTTTCCTATCATCAGCGAAATCAGTTTAATCAGTGGAATCAGCGGTTTAATCAGTGGAATCAGCGGTCAAAATTAATCTATTGTTATGCTTGCATACTATTTTTCGGGGCTGTTATTTTGCATTAAATTAGTATGCAAGCATAACAATTCAGGATATGGTAGCCACAGAAAGCAAAGCCTCGATTAAAGGCGGTGAATTTTTGATTAAAGAAACCGAAGCTAATCAGGTGTTTATCCCTGAAGAGTTCACGGAAGAACAGCAGATGATGGCGGCTACTTGCCGCGAGTTTCTGACCCGCGAAATCTGGCCCCGCTTGGCCGAGATTGATCAGGCCAAATCGCCCGCGCTGATGTCGTCATTGATGGACAAAGCCGGTGAACTTGGTTTGCTCGGAACGGGCGTACCCGAAGAATACGGCGGTTTCGGCATGAACTTCAACACCTCGATGCTGGTGGCCGAAGCAACCGGCGCGGGTCATTCGTTCTCGGTGGCGTTGTCGGCGCATACCGGCATCGGAACCCTGCCGATTGTGTATTATGGCAACGAAGAGCAAAAAGCAAAATACCTGCCGCTGTTGGCTTCGGGTGAGTGGAAATCTGCCTACTGCCTTACCGAGCCGGATTCTGGTTCGGATGCTAATTCGGGCAAGACCAAAGCCAAACTGACCGACGATGGTAAGTTTTACACCATCACGGGCCAGAAAATGTGGATAACCAACGGCGGTTTCGCCGACCTATTTATCGTGTTCGCCAAGATTGTGGACGAAAATGGCATTGCTGACAAAAACTTATCGGCATTTATCGTGGAGAAATCGTACGAAGGAATCACGATGAACGAACCGGAGTACAAACTGGGTATTAAAGGTTCTGACACGCGGCAGGTGTTTTTTACGGATTGCCAAGTACCTGTCGAAAACCTGCTCTCTGACCGGGGTAACGGCTTCAAAATTGCGGTGAATATTCTCAACATCGGGCGCATCAAACTTGGTGCGGCAACCGTAGGCGGAGCCAAGCAGGTTATCAATCAGGCCGTTCAGTATGCCAATGAACGGAAACAGTTTAAAACGCCGATTGCTCAGTTTGGAGCCATAAAGCACAAACTGGCAGAAATGGCAATTAAGGTATATGCTTCTGAAACAGCAAGTTACCGCGCCGGACAGAACATTGACGACCTGATCGAAGACCTCAAAGAGCAAGGCGATACCGACGTTTCGGCCAAACTGAAAGCCTTAGAGCAGTTTGCTATTGAGTGCGCCATGATTAAAGTTCACGGCTCAGAAACGCTCGATTACGTGGTTGACGAAGGCGTTCAAATCTATGGCGGCATGGGCTACTCTGCCGACGCGCCGATGGAACGCAGCTACCGCGATGCCCGCATCAACCGGATTTTTGAAGGCACCAATGAAATCAACCGGATGCTTGTGGTAGATATGCTTCTGAAACGGGCCATGAAAGGCGAACTCGACCTGATGGGGCCCGCAATGGCGGTTGGCAAAGAGATCATGTCTATCCCCGATTTCGGTAGCGACGAAGAAGAAGGTTTATTTATAGCCGAGAAAAAGGTCGTGAAAAACCTGAAAAAAGCGGCCTTGATGGTAGCCGGTGCTGCGGTGCAAAAGTTCATGACTAACCTCTCTGCCGAGCAGGAAATCCTGATGAACATTGCCGACATGGCAATTGAAGTCTATGCGGCTGAGTCGGTGCTGTTGCGGGTCGAGAAACTCATCGGCATCAAGGGCGAACCGGCGGTAGCATTGCAGAAAAATATGGCACTGGTGTATCTGCACGAAGCCGTTGAGAAAGTGAACAACGCGGGCCGGGCAGCCATCACCTCGTTTGCCGAGGGCGATGAACTGCGTGTGATGCTGATGGGCTTGAAACGCTTCACCAAAATTGAACCCCTGAACCTCAAAAACCTGCGCCGGGACGTTGCCGAAGCCATGATTGAAGAGAACAAGTATATTTTTTAAGGCCTTACAATTCAACCAACAATTAGAATACAACAAAGCCAGTTCTGTTTCGGGGCTGGCTTTTTCGTTGGCCGTATCAAGAAACCGCAAAATCGGGAATGAGCGTTCGGCGGAAGGGCGATTGAAACGCCAATATAATGTCACTTTTCTGGACTCCTTCGACTACCAACAGCATCGCTATTTTAGATCGGTTCCGTTGTGCTGAATATGGATATTGGCATCATCGCGCACATCTAAATGCACAAACGGGACGTATTCGCGCCGGTTGTTGCCCCACCCTACCGAAAAAAGTACATAGTAACCGCGTTCGTTATCTATAAATCAAAAACCGACCGAGTGCGTCTTCAAACGAATCTAAATCAGAGGCCCCCAAAAAGCTCCTGATTTCAACCGCAATTCTGGTTCCGCCCTTTTCGGCGGCCAAGAGTTTTTCGGCTGCGAGGTCAATACAGCCCTTGCGTCGGCCCAAAATAATCTTGAATGGGTCATGCGTGATAAGCTAATGCTCGTTTTCAAGGGCAATACGAACCGTTTCATGGTAAACGTCTTTGGCAGGCATTTGTGTTTCTGTTTTACACAAAGTTAAGCCCAACAAACCCGTATTTTGCACCTCTAAATCAGCCAGCCCAACCAACATAATGAACCGCCTTGACCGCCTGACCGCCATTCTGATTCACCTCCAAAGTAAGCGCGTGGTGCGGGCCTCAGAACTGGCCAACCGTTTCGAGATTAGTCTCCGAACGGTGTATCGTGATGTTCGGTCGCTCGAAGAAGCGGGTGTACCAATCGGAGCCGAGGCCGGCGTGGGTTATTT
>JBBRUV010000348.1:0-4975 GCA_038247465.1 Cytophagales bacterium | reverse complement strand
TTGCTTTGCTCTTTAACGGACTGGAAGGCTGGTTCGACTGGCGACGCACGGGTATTCCGACCGTTACGCCCGGCCCCGACAACCTGAATAACAACCGGGTGCCGGTGCGCTACATCTATCCGCAGTCAGAGCAGGCCCTCAATGCCACCAACCGCGCCGGAGCCGTGGCCCGGCAGGGTATCGACGATATTAACACGGCCGTTTGGTGGGACAAGTAGAGACGCAAATACGCGTTTTCTGAGTGTCAGACTGAATTCTGATTTTTCAGATTACTTCTAATGGAGTTCCTGCGTTTCCTGTCCGTCAGCCGTATTGTGTATATTGCTGACGGACGGGAGACGCATCGTTGCGTCTTTAAATTTCTATCATGCGGCTATTCCTACCCTTCTTTTTCCTTCCTGTTGCGGCCCTGGCGCAGCAAACTGTAACGCTACCTGCGCTGAAACCACCCCGCTATGTGCTGTCGGCACCGGCGGGTAGTGAGCCAGCCCGTATTGACCGGGCGGGTAAAACGGTACTGCCAAACGGCCGGTACATTACCCCGCGCGGGCGGCAAATAGAAACGGCCCCGCACCCGTATGGGCTGGTACTAAGTCCCAACGGGCAAACCGTTATTACGGCTAATTCCGGCATCAATCCGTTTTCTATCTCTATCCTTCGCGACGTCTTCGGAACGTCGCCAACGGTACGGCAGGTGCCAGACGGAGCCAAAACCGACGATGGCATTCTGGAAGCCTGCTTCATGGGGCTGGCCGTTTTGCCGGATAACAGGACGGTCTATGTGGCCGGGGGCGAAACCAACAAAATCTTTCTGTTCGACCTGAATACGGGTAAAAAAACGGGTACGATCAACTGTTCGGTAAAGACCACCACCGCTGATTATCGCCACGGCTACATCGGCGACATGACCCTGAGCCGCGACGGTAAAACGCTCTACGCTCTCGACCAGATTGGCTTCCGAATGCTCATCATCGACGTGCCGACGCAAAAAATCCGGTACAACGTACCCACCGGGCGGTATCCGTTCGGCATCACACTCTCGCCCAACGAAAAAACGGCTTACGTGGCCAACGTGGGGGTGTTTGAGTATAAACCGTTTACTGATTTAGACCGGAAAAACCTCAAAGAGACGGCCCACGATTTTCCGGCCTCGAAATACGGCTCCAAAACCATGCGCGACGGCGACGAGAAGGCGGGTATTCCGCCCCTCGGCGACCCCAACGCGCCCGAAGCCTTCTCGGTCTGGCGCATCGACCTGAACCCAAAAACGCCCGGCGTGGATTCGCCCGTAACTACAGCTAAAATCAAAACCGGCTTCCTGGTGGGTGAGATGGTCGAGGATTTTCCGGCGGTGGGGGGCAGCAGCCCTAACTCCGTAGTGGCAACGGATCGGTACGTGTTCGTCAGCAACGGCAATAACGACTGCGTGTCGGTCATTGACGTAGCCACCAATACGGTCCTCAAAAATATTGCCCTTTCGCCAGACCCACGTTTAGGCAACCTGCGGGGCGTTATCCCATTTGGCGTGGCCCTTTCGCCCGATGCCAAACGGCTCTACGTGGCCGAAGCAGGTATCAATGCCGTGGCCGTTATCGACGTGCCGACGCTGACCGTGCTGGGACATATTCCAACGGGCTGGTTTCCGTCGAAGCTGAAAGTCAGTGCCGACGGAAAAAAACTTATCGTGGCCAATGCTAAAGGGTTCGGCAGTGGCCCCAATGGCGGGAAGGCGTTTAAAATTGGCCCCAAAGGCAGCTACATCGGTAACCTGATGAACGGCACTGTATCGGTCATAGACATACCTGATGATAGCCAGCTTGCCGCCGAAACCCGGCAGGTAATCGACAATAACTTCCGCTTCCGGCCCGTGTCGGACGTGAAACCGGACAATAACCCGATTCCAGCCTTTGCGGGGCAAAAAGCAACCGGGAACAGTAGTTCTTCGGATGGCAGTAGCCCTATCAAACACATTGTATTTATTGCCAAAGAAAACCGGACGTACGATGAGGTATTCGGGCAGGTGAAAACCGGTAATGGCGACTCGACCCTGGCCCGTTATGGTCTCCGTGCCAAGGTCCGGGCGCAGCGCGGCAGCCCCGCCGTTGCCAATGCCGACGTAATGCCCAACCACATTGCCCTGGCCCGCCGGTTTGCCATGTCCGACAATTTCTATTGTGACTCCGACGTGTCGGCAGATGGCCACCGCTGGCTCGTGAATACCTATCCTAATGAGTGGGTCGAAACCGGCACGGCGGCAGCCTACGGCGGCAAACGCAACATGCGTGACAGTTCAAACGCGCCCGGCAACCTGAGTTTTTACGGCTCGGCGGGGTCCATCTATCCCGAAGATTACAACGAGGGCGGCTCTATGTGGGAACACCTCGAACGCTGGCAGAAAGACTTTTTTAACTTCGGCTTCGGGGTCGAAATGGCAGGTGCCTACAGCGACAGCACGATGAAGTACATCGGCGAAAAATACACCATCAACTACCCCTTGCCCGCACCGCTGTACGACCGCACCTCGCGTGTCTTCCCAACCTACAACACGTCCATTCCTGACCAGTTTCGGACTGATCTGTTTATCAAAGAATTTAAGGAGAAGTGGACAGATAAGCCGTTACCAGCTATGATTACGCTGATGCTGCCCAACGACCATGGCTCGCGGCCCCGCGCAAAAGCGGGCTATCCGTACACCGAAAGCTACATGGCCGACAACGACCTGGCTCTGGGCCGGACGGTGGAGTTTCTGTCCAGAACGCCGTACTGGAAAAACATGCTCATTGTCGTACTCGAAGACGACCCGCAGGGCGGTATCGACCATGTTGACGCGCACCGGAGTCCGCTGCTGGTCATTTCGCCCTGGACAAAGCGCAACTACGTCGGCCATCAACATTACAGCTTTGGTAGTGTGTTCAAAACATTCTGGAATATTCTGGGTATGCCGTACCTGAATCAGTACGATGCCGGCGCCACCGATCTCCGCGATCTCTTCACCGACCAGCCCGACTTCAGGCCCTATAATGCCCGGCCCGTTGACGCCCGCCTGTTCGATCCGCAAAAGGCCCTGACCCCGTTCGACGAAAAATTCGACTGGAAAGCCTTCTCACAATCCGAAGAACTGGACCGCACCGAAACCATGCAGGAACGCCGGGCCGAAGAAGATGCGATACAACGGAAGAAAAAACCGGGAAAGAAAAAGCGATAAGCCACCGTGTTTATGAACGGCCATACCCGGCTCAAATCAACTGATCTACCTTTACTCTTTGCCAAAAAAGTATGATTTCCATTACCCAACTCTTCACCCAATCTGGCCACGATGCGCATTTCGGCGAACCCGTTACGCAGCTTGAACACGCCCTGCAGTGCGCCTGCCTCGCCGAACAAACCGGTGCCGACAACGAAACCGTTGTGGCCGCTTTCCTGCATGATATTGGCCATTTGCTCCCTCCCGAATGGGCCGGTGACTACATGGATGGCTACGGCACGGTTGATCACGAGAAACTCGGTGCTGACTTTTTGCGCGAGCAGGGCTTTTCGGAGAAAGTAGCGCAACTGATTGAACACCACGTCAATGCCAAGCGATATCTGGTTTTCAAACACCCCGATTACTTCGCCCGGCTGTCGGAAGCGAGCGTAAAAACGCTGGCGTTTCAGGGTGGGCCTATGAAACCCGGCGAGGCACTGGCGTTTGAGACAAACCCTTATTTTCGGGGTATTCTGCAACTGCGGGCCTGGGACGAACAGGCCAAAATTCCCGGCCAGCCCACACCCGACATGGTCCATTACCTGACAATGGCCGAAGGGCTGGTGTAGGTTTTTTGTCGTCCCGACGAAGGAGGGATCGCGCTGATTAACCAAACCTGCGATCCCTCCTTCGTTGGGATGACAAAAGCTAAACATGAAAAACATATTCCTGACCCTTGCCTTTCTCATTTCTCTGAACACGTTCGGCCAGAAAACCTACACCACGCGGCAAGTTCCCGGACGGGCCGAATTTTGCCGGATAGACTCAACCGGAAAATCAGTGCTGCCGAGCGGGCGATACGTGACCCCGGCGGGGCAGACCATCCGCATCACCAACGATCCGTTTGGTCTGGCCCTCTCGCCCGATGGTAAAAAAGCCGTTGCTCTGCACGATGGCGTTATCACCGTCCTGAACCTGACCGCCCCTAAACCTGTTGCCCTCCGCATTCCCGATTATGCGGGCAAAATTCCGTCGCCAGTGCAGGGGGCAACCTTTCTGGGTGTGGCGTTTGCACCGGACAATAGAACGGCTTACCTAAGCAATGGCGACAAAGGAAAGGTTATTGTTTTTGATACCGAAACCCGCAATTCCGACAGCATCAACCTGAATCAGAATGGCTTTACCGATAGTTTCACGTCTGACTTGCTGCTGAACGGAACCGAACTGCTCGCGCTTGACCGGGCTAACTTCCGGCTCGTGCGCATTGACCTGGCCACCAAAAAAATTACTGCGTCGATCCCTACCGGGCGGCAACCGTTTGGCCTGGCCATTTCGCCCGACAAAAAAACGGCATTTGTGGCCAACGTGGGCCTGTATGCCTACCCGCTCGTGCCAGGCGTAACGCCGAGCAACAAAGACACGATGATGCTCCAGTTTCCGGCTTACGGCGCACACACCAAAGAATCGCGGGAAGGCGTTGAGATAGAAGGCCGCAAAATACCGGGGTTGGGCAGTCCACTGGCCGACGAAGCGATGAGCGTCTGGCTGGTCGATCTGGCAACGAACAGGGTTACGGCGAAACTGAAAACGGGCGTGCCAATTGGCAGTATGATCGAAGAAGCAGAAGTCGTGGGCGGGTCATCGCCAAATTCGGTGGTGGCGGGCAGCCGGTATGCCTACGTCTCCAATGCCACCAATGACAACATTTCCATCATCGACTATAAATCGGAACGCCAAACCGGGCAGAAACTGGCCGGGACGATTCCGCTCAAAATCGATCCGAAACTGGAC
>JBBRUV010000347.1:0-5005 GCA_038247465.1 Cytophagales bacterium | reverse complement strand
TTTTGTAGCGATGAAACCTCAAAACGTCCTTCTCAGATGCCGCAGCACAAAATTAAACAGAAAGCCCACAAAAAGTATCCTACTGAACTCTCCAACCAACAATGGAAACATCTTAAACCGCTCTTGCCCCCCAAAGAAACACGTCGATGGGCCAGGACGAACCCCGCTTGATCTGAAAGAGGTGATCAATGGCATTCTGGATTAGATGCGCAGGGGCTGCTCTTGGGGGCTTTTGCCCGATGATTATCCTAATCACAAGAGCGTCTATCACTACTTTAATAAGTGGAGCAGAGAGGGCGTTTGGCAACAAATCCATGTCAAATTAGTCAATAAAGTACGCAGAAAAGCCCAACGCAAGACACAGCCCACTGCCTCTTCTATTGATTCGCAATCGGTTAAGACGACTCAGATTGGGGGAGAAGAACGCGGTTTTGACGCGGGTAAGTGCATCAAGGGCCGAAAACGATTCATTCTGGTGGACACGCTGGGCTTACTACTAGCCGTCAAGGTGGTAGCCGCAAGCGTGTCTGAAAAGGCGGGAGCCAAATTGCTGATTGAGAAAATCTGGGCGAATAGCATGCTCAAAGAACTTTGTGAAAAGATAGAGATTGTGTGGGTGGATGCAGGTTATCAAGGTGATGACCTCTATGATGGCCGGGCCGCCGTTGCGGTGGCTAATGTGACAGGTTGGTTGTGGGAAGTAGTCAAGCGAAGTGATAAGTTAACAGGCTTTGTATTGCTACCTCGGCGTTGGGTAGTGGAGCCGGTCCGCCGGTGCGGGAGTTTTGCGTGGTTAAGTTTTAACCGGCGGTTGTCGAAAGATTACGAGAAGCTGACCCATAACAGCGAGTCAGCCTTATATATCGCCATGTTACCCATGATGCTTAAAAGGCTCAAATAACTATTTTCAGACAGTCTCTGAGAAACCGAGCCTCGGCAGGGCGACGCGCTGGGGCTGAATTGCTACAAAGTACGGTTAGCCATCCGCAGTAAACGGAAAGGAAAATCTGGCGGGGGGCGAGTTATTACCCATATTCAGATTGCCGATAAACACGTTTATTTGCTCTCGATTTACGAAAAAGCCGAGAGAGATAGTCTGAGAGACGGTGAATTGGAAAGGCTCTTGGCAGAGGTTTCTTAATGTCAAAGCCTACTCCAGCGTCAGCAGCACCTGCCGCCCCATCGAAGCCGCCGTGCCGGGGTTCAGCGATTGCGTCATTACGCGCCCGTGCCCGGCAGCAGACACGCGCAAGCCCCGGTTTTCGAGCAGAAAGAGTGCGTCGCGCAGGGGCAGGCCGCGCACGTCCGGCACCTGACCCGGTTTGTTAGCCTGCTGTTTCCAGCGACCACCATCCGTCAGGCGTACCCAACCCTCGGCGGTTGGCTGGTTGGCAACGCCGAGTTCGGCACTGATTTGGTGCAGATCATCGGCATAACCCGCCCGCACAATTGGCTTAGTTGCCACCCGGTTGCTGGGCAACGGCGGGTGCATCCGGGCATCGTAGGCATGAATCCTGTCGGCCACAACCCGGAAAATTGGCGCGGCCACCTTGCCGCCATATAACGAGTCGGTTTCGGTGAATTTGGGGTTGTCAATTCCGACCAGCATACTGTATTTGGGTTTTTTGGCCGGAAAATACCCGATAAACGACGAGTAGTAGGTGCCTGCCTGGAACTGCCCGCCGATGTTTTTCTGGGCCGTGCCGGTTTTGCCCGCTACCTGATAAAATGGCGACCCGGCACCTTTGCCCGTACCGTGATGCACCACGCCTTCGAGCATACTTTTTACCTTTCTAATTGTGCCGATAGACGCGATTGGTTTGGGCAACACTACCGGCGTAAACTCCTGAACAGTTTTACCGCCAACCGACAACTGTTTGACTAACATCGGCTTAACCCACCGCCCGTTGTTGGCAACGGCGTTATAAAACGTCAGCATTTGCAGGGGCGTAATCAGCATTTCGTAGCCGTAGCTCATATATGTGAGCGAGCCGTACCGATCCCAGCCCTTGGAATCGGGCGTTCGGATAAACGGCATGGCCTCGCCCTTCATGCCCAGATTGGTGGGCATCGTGAGCCGAAACTGGCGGAGGTATTGACAATACAAATCGGGTTTTCTGTAGAAATAATCTTTCATCAAGAGGTGAATCCCGATGTTGCTCGATTTTTCGAGTACCTGCTGTGCCGTCAGCACACCGTAACCGTTGCGCTTCGGGTCAACGATGTTGATAATCCGGCCCCGCACGGGTTGGTAGGCCAACCGGCCCCCGCCGGTGTTTACGGTTTTGCCCGGCCAAACGGCTTTTTCTTCGAGCAGAGCCATCATTGAAACCAGCTTAAACGTTGAGCCGGGGTCGGTTCGGGTGGCAACGGCGTGGTTGTAGGTTTCGAGGTATTGGTCGGCAGATTCAGTTTGGCCGGGGTAGCGGGTCAGGTTTGCCAACGCCCTGATTTCGCCGGTTGCTACTTCCATCACAATCACGCAGCCTTTGTCGGCTCTGAACTTGGTCATGCCGTCGCGCAGGGCTGATTCGGCCATATCCTGAAAATTCACGTCCAGCGTGGTGTACAAATCCAGACCCGGTTCGGGCTGCATGGCGGGGCCGTCGTCAACGGGTTTTTTATAGCCGCCCGACAGCATTTCGATCATGCCAACGGCGGATTTTCCGGCCAGTGCGGTATTAAAACTCCCTTCCAGTCCGCGCTCGCCTTCGTTGATATTGCCTTTTTTCATATTACCAACGGTACGCTCAGCCATCGTGCCGAAAGGGTGGTAGCGTTCGTAGTGGGGCCGCAGCACCCCGCCCCGTGCCGCCACCTTGCGCGAACTTCGGAAAAACGGCCATTTCTGCATTTCCGCCCGTTCGTCAAACGTCACCCGTCGGCCATCGAGCCGGAGGTATTGCCGGTTGGCTTTACGGGCTTCGCGGGCCATTTTGGCGTATTCTTTGGCGGTGCGGTCTTTAAAAATCCGGGCCAGAATCAGCCCCAGTGAGTCCACTTTTTCAGCGAAATACTCGTCTTTGGCAATCGTGGGGTCAACATTCACTTCATAACTCGGCAATGACGTTGCCAAAACGCTGCCATCAGAAGCGTAAATATTACCCCGCATGGCCCGGATAGTGTCCTGCTTAATTCGGCTACCTTCTAAGCGTTCGCGCCAGTGTTTGCCTTTGTAGGTGTCCAAGAACTGCACATACACTAACCGCCCGATGATGGTAAAGGCAACCAGCCCAACCACTACAAACGCAAAATTGGCCCGATTCAGAATGTCCTGTTTAATGTTCATATTGGGTTCGTGGTTGGTCAATTTAAGTATGTACTCATGAGTCAGTCAACTACGAACTCATTTATCTTTCTCGACAACAATCCGATACGGCGGGCGGCTGGCCGAGGTCAGGCCGAGGGTATCTACCCGTTTGGCGAGTTCGGACTGCCGCCCGGTTTTCATAAAATTGGCTTGTAGCGTGGTGTAGGTAGCCCGTTTTTCGTCGAGGTCGGTGCGGGTTTGCTGCACATTTCTAAACAGCCGTTCGGCGTTGTGATTCAGGCCGATATACACGATAAGCAGCCCCGTGACCCACATAATTTTATTGAAATGGCGAATCGGCCAGGCATTGTCTTCGCCGAAAATCCGGTCGAAGCCAATCGTTTCGTTAATCCAGTCCGCCATCCGGTTTGGTTTTCTGACTCGGCGGGGGGCGGGGGTCACGGGTGGGGTTCGGAACGTATTGTGCGGCATTTGTTTGGGGGTTGGTGGCAAGTGATTAGTGGCTGGTTGCTCCGCCAGAAATTGATTCCGGTAGGGCCAGCCACCAGCCACTAATCACTTGCCACTTTCTCTGCTATTCTCAGTTTGGCACTTCTGGCGCGGGGGTTGCGGGCAATTTCGTCGTCCGTGGCTTCGATGGGCTTGCGGGTCAGGGCGCGAAGAGGCTTAATTTCGTTGCCAAACAGGTCTTTTTCAACCTCGCCGGAGAACTTTCCCTTGCCGATAAAATTCTTCACTAATCGGTCTTCCAGCGAGTGATAGGCCATCACCACTAACCGCCCTCCCGGAGCCAAAACCTCAGGTACCTGCGTCAGAAACTCTTCTAATACGGCCAGTTCTTCGTTTACTTCGATGCGTAACGCCTGAAACACCTGCGCAAAATACTTATTTTCTTTGCCGCGTGGCGCGTACCGTTGTAACACCGCTTTCAGGTCGTTCACGGTCAGGATAGGCCGGTTGGCGCGGGCCGAATCAATGGCGTTGGCGGCAGTGCGGGCGTTGGTGATCTCGCCATACATTCCCAGAATTTTGTGCAGCGTTTCGGCATCGGCCCCGTTAATTATGTCGGCGGCTGTGCGGTCGGCCTGCTGGTTCATCCGCATATCAAGGCGGGCATCGTAACGGGTCGAAAAACCGCGTTCGGGTGTGTCAATCTGGTGCGACGAAATCCCCAAATCGGCCAGGATACCGTTTACCTCCCTGAATCCATAGAGCCGCAGATACCGTTTGAGGTTTCGGAAATTGGCGGCCACAAACGTCAGTCGTTTGTCCTGAAACGTGGCGGCCTCGGCGCGGGCATCGGGGTCTTGGTCAAAAGCCAGCAACCGCCCACCGGGGCCTAATCGGTCAAGAATAGCACGGCTGTGACCTCCGCCCCCAAATGTTACGTCAACGTAAGTGCCATTAGGTTGAACGTTCAGCCCATCGAGACAGTCGGCGAGTAAGACGGGGTTATGATAATCGGTTGTTGTCATGCACGGGCGAACCAACCAAAACGGGAGGTCGTTACAAAAGTAACGAAATCACTGCGAACCCCCGGCTGAAATCGAAACGCCGACCGGCACAGGGTCAAAAGATTTCCTAACCGAAAGAGAAAAGTCAATTCCCTATGAAAAACCTACTCCTATCTGTTGCCCTTTTCCTCGCAACCCTGCCGACCATTGCCCAAACCACCGTTAAACCCGGTACGTGGCGGGTGGTGTTGAAAACCAAAGGCGGTGATCTGCCGTTTGG
>JBBRUV010000346.1:0-5033 GCA_038247465.1 Cytophagales bacterium | reverse complement strand
TGCCCTGCCCCTTGCCGGCGTAATGACGTTTTTTCTGGGCTTGCTTAACATTGCTGAAAAGGGCGGGGCTATCAACTTTCTGGCGCGGATTATCGGGCCGTTTTTCAACAAACTCTTTCCCGAAGTCCCCATTGACCACCCCGCCAACGGCCAGATGATCATGAATTTTTCGGCCAATATGCTCGGCTTAGATAACGCAGCCACGCCCTTTGGTCTGAAAGCGATGGCGAGTTTGCAGGAACTCAACCCCGACAAAGACACCGCCACCAACGCCCAGATTATGTTTCTGGTACTGCACACGTCCGGCCTGACCATTATTCCGCTCAGTATTATGGCGCAACGGGCAATTTTAGGGGCGCAAAACCCCGCCGATATTTTTGTACCCTGTCTGATTGGCACCTACGTCACCACCGTTTTCAGCGTGATTTTGGTAGCCCTGAAACAACGCACCAACCTCCTGAACAGTACCGTGCTGGGCTGGTTTGGTGGCATCACGGCGTTTCTGGGGCTGGCGTTGTGGTATCTGTCGGGTCTGCCGAAAGAAGAAATTGAGCAAGTCTCGAAAGTGGTTGGGAACGTGCTGTTGCTCACCATCATCGTCGGGTTTCTGGCGGCTGGCATCCGCAAGAAAGTGAACCTGTTCGAGACCTTTATCGAAGGCGCAAAAAGCGGTTTCGAGACTTCGGTTCGGATTATCCCCTACCTCTGCGGGATGCTCGTGGCCATCGGGGTATTTCGCAACGCCGGGGCGATGGACGCGCTGGTGGGCGGGCTGAAATACCTGTTTTCGCTGACCGGCATCAACACCGATTTTACCGACGCACTGCCCGTTGCGCTCATGAAACCGTTGAGTGGCTCCGGGGCGCGGGCGTTGATGATTGACGCGATGAAACAGTACGGCCCCGATTCGTTTGTGGGGCGATTGGTGTGCATTTTTCAGGGATCAGCCGACACTACGTTCTACATTGTGGCCTTGTATTTCGGCTCGGTAGGCATCAAAAACAGCCGTTACGCCATCACGGTTGGCCTGATTGCCGACTTTTTCGGCGTTCTGGCGGGCATCGCGCTGGGGTATCTGTTTTTTCACTGAGCGAAAAATTTGATTTTTAAGTTATTCAGGAAAATTAATCAGCATGGAAACAATAACCTTAGAGTTACTGGTAAGCCCGAATACGTTGGCTCGTCATGGATTAAAGTCTATTCAGGAGAAATTACAACGGCAATTAGATTGGGAAGACTTACAGGACAAGGCTCTGAAGTACAAGGCATTTCTGGATTAGCACGGCTTAGATTATGATGCGATTGCCGAAGAATCAAGAGCCGTTGCCTGGGAACGGTATAAATCCACAGTTCTCAAAGATATTCTTCCTGATGCTTGATTATGTGATAGATGCCAATGTTGTGTTCAGTGGTCTAATCAGTGGCAATCCAAAGGACTTAGGTTTAGCGTCGGGGAATCACGTGTATTTGCCCGATTTCGCCCTTGCCGAATTGCAAGTGCATCAGGAAGTAGTCTGGAAAAAGACAAAGCAAAGACCTGATGAATTGAAACAATTCGCACTGGCATTTTTCAAAAAGGCAACAGTTGTGCCGAATATGCTAATCTCATTGAGTAGCTACCGATACGCGTTTGAATTATGTAAAGACGTTGACCCCAAAGACATGACTTACGTTGCCCTCGCTATTGAGTTCGGCTATCCGCTTCTCACCCGCCACAAACCCCTCGCCAACGGATTGCGGGCCACCGGATTTACGAACGTTACGCTCCTGGGCGAGATTATCGGCCAATAACCTACAACCCCGCATACACCTCCTCCACGCTAACCTCAATCCCCGTTGCTGCATCCCGAACCGGCCCGGTAATAACCGTGTATTCGGGTTGGTTGGCGGTATAAACCGTGAAGGTCCGTAACGCCGGAATAAGCAGCCAAACGGCCTGAACACCAGCCGGCAACAAAACATCAAACGTTTTATCGGTAATGTCAGACAGGGCTTGTTTGGGCGACAGAATCTCAATAGCAATCAACGGTGGTTCGGCCATTCGGATAATATCGCGGTTGCGGTTGGCGGGTCGGCGGTGGTACACCGACATATCGGGTTTGGCCCGGCCTGTGGTCAGTTCTAATTCTAATTCCGGGCAGATACTGTATTTATCGTCGTAGCGACTAAGGGCTTTTGTTGTTTGATAGGCAACAGTTGCTTGATTCCAAGACAACATCGTGATTGTATCTTCGGTTTGTGGCTCTCCTAAAACGGCCTCGTATATCGTTTTCATCAGAACAGGTTTTTTCTCAAATATAACCCAAAAATTGGCCCAAATTCCGTAATTTAGTAGCATGAACATCCAACAAGTCCGCGAGGAATTACACCTATTGATTGATGACGTTGAGGACATCTACGTTCTGAACGGCCTGTACCGTAATCTACTGGCCGACAAACGCCTGCGCGACGACTACGATAAAGAACGGGCCGCCAAAGCCGAATCCCGCCAACCGGCCAAGCGATAACCCCACCGGGCGACATATTGGAAAAATGCAAAAAACCCGAACCAATTAGCGTTGGTTCGGGTTTTTTCATTACTTTTGCACAAGTTTTACAAGCGACATCCGGTCGCGCTTCAGGTTCTCCCCTCATTGGTTTAATCACAGGTTTGGTTCGGGAGCAAAGCAGATACGGATGTATCAGGCAGTTTCTGTGGTGGGTGTTCGGGCCGTTTGGTGGCTCAGTTCGTCGCGTGGGTTTGTTGGGTTTCGTCAGGGTTAGTTTCTCGTCATCGCTTGCCGGTCATCTTTGGGCCATCGCACCGGCAACAGGTCAGTTGGGCAATCTCGTTGGGCATCTTCTCCTCCGCATACGCATTTCACATTCATCTATTCGCAGCATCGTCTGGTAGCAGCCGCCCGAAGGCCGGGCTTTGGCACTCGCTTGGTATTTTTTTGCTAACCAAGCATAATGGAATCAATCCAAAACAACAACACCGACCTTCTTGATGAACCCATCAACGAAACGGCATCAACAAGTACCCCGTCAGCGATGGCCGAAACGCCAGCCGACGAAACCGAGCAAGACAACGAAGCCGATACGACCGACGTAGAAGCCGTTGCCAACCCCGACAATCAACTGACGCAGTCTGTTCAGGCTGACATCGAACCCTCAACCCCAACTGATGAAGCCCTGATGGAACAGGTTCACAGCTTCGGTCAAGAGCCGAAAACCCCAAAAGCACCCAAAATTTCGGCAGAGCAAGCCGTAGAAACACCCAAAGCCGACATCCCCGAAGGCCCGACATTCGCCGACCTGAACCTGTCTGACGACATCATGGCCGCCGTAAACAGCATGGGTTTCGTATCGCCATCGCCGATTCAGTTGCAAGCCATCCCGCCCATCATGGCCGGTCGCGATGTGATTGGTCAGGCCCAAACCGGAACCGGAAAAACAGCCGCCTTCGGTATTCCAGCCCTCGAAGCCACCGACACCTCGGAGCGGTATGTGCAAACGCTGATTCTTTGCCCAACCCGCGAATTGGCCGTGCAGGTGTCCGAAGAAATTCGGAAACTGGCGCAGTTTAAGCGGGGTGTCCGGATTGAAGCCATCTACGGTGGTGACTCGATTGAACGCCAGATTCGCGCCCTCAAAGCCGGGGTGCACATCGTGATCGGTACGCCGGGCCGCGTGATGGACCATATGCAGCGCAACACGCTCAAACTTGACCACGTGAAGATGATGATTCTTGACGAGGCCGACGAAATGCTCGATATGGGCTTCCGCGAAGACATCGAAAGCATTCTGGAAGAGATGCCCCAGGAACGGCAGACGATCCTGTTCTCGGCCACGATGTCGAAGCCGATTATGCAGATCACCCAGAAATTCCAGAACGACCCCGTTTTGGTGAAAGTGGTGAAACGTGAACTGACCGCCACCAATATCGAACAGGTATTCTTCGAGGTGAAACCGAAGGCAAAAGTCGAGGTGATGTGCCGCCTGATTGATATGTATGACCTGAAACTGCTGCTCGTTTTCACCAACACCAAGCGCAAGGTTGACGAGATTGTGGAGGATTTGCAGGTGCGCGGCTACATGGCCGAGGGTATCCACGGTGACCTGCGCCAGCAACAGCGCAACAACGTGATGAGCAAATTCCGGGCCGGCACAACCAGCATTCTGGTAGCGACTGACGTAGCCGCTCGTGGTATTGACGTGGACGATGTGGATGCCGTGATTAACTACGACATTCCGCTCGACGAAGAATATTACGTTCACCGGATTGGCCGGACGGGCCGCGCCGGGAAATCGGGTCGGGCGTTTTCGCTCGTGAGCCGCGACGAAAAATACCGGTTCCGCGAAATCCAGAACTACACCAAAGTACGGGTTGAGAAAGGCGTAATTCCGTCGTTTGAAGACATCGTGGGTATCCGCAAAGCCCGGTTTATCGAGCAGTTACAGGCTGATATTGAGCAGGATACCGACCTGAATATTTTCAGCGACGTGTTGACGCACCTGACCCACGCCGGTCTTAGCATCGAAAAAATCGTGGCCGCGCTCGTGAAACGCAGCATGGGCATCGAGAAAAACGAGTTCTCGGATCAGAATCTCGGCCTTGACGACGACCGGCGCGAACGCAAAGACGACCGCTACGGCAATAAAGAACGCGGTAGCTACGGCGACCGGGGCAATGACCGGGGTGGCTACGGCAACCGCAACGAAGGCGGTAACGACCGTCGGCCAGCCTACGGCGACCGCAACGACCGGGGTAACAGCTACGGCAACCGCAACGAAGGTGGTAACGACCGTCGCCCAAGCTACGGTAACCGAGACGATCGGCCAGCATTCGGCAACCGCAGCGACGGCCCACCGCGTGACGGTGGAGACCGCCCCGCATTCGGCAACCGTAGTGATGGACCGGGCCGCGACGACCGGCTGTTTGGCCCGCGTGAAGGCACGGGGAAACGCGGCTATTTTGAAAAAGACGGCCAACGCCCACCCCGCCAGCCCCGCGAACAGGATGCCAACATGACCCGGCTGTTTGTGGGAAT
>JBBRUV010000345.1:0-5037 GCA_038247465.1 Cytophagales bacterium | reverse complement strand
CGATAGGTCTGAATCGGTTGCCGGGGCTGATTTACAAATCCAGCGTCAACAGTAGATCGGGCAAAATAACCTCACCGGAGAGTTCGACCTGTGAGCCGGTTTTGATTTCGATGGAACCGTTTTCGCGGTAGATAACCAAGTGTCAGTTAGCTAACAAAGATACAAAAGTGGTTTGTGAATGGTGTCTGACGTTTGGCGTTCGATTCAAGTAAACAGCCCTGCCCTGCGCCTTTCCCAAAAATAGAAACCCGAACTCCGAAAATCAAACGCTATGAAAGCCGAAACCAACGCCCAATCGCCCTACCGCAACCTGATTTATACCGCACTCATCATTTTGTCGGTCGTGGTGGGGCTGTCGTTCCCGCAATACCTGACGCAGATCGGCGATTTCCCGCTTAAAAAACTCATTGTGCCGCTCCTGCAAATCATCATGCTCGGTATGGGGACTACGATGTCTCTGGCTGATTTTGAAGGGGTTATCAAACAGCCCCGCGCCGTGTTTATCGGGGTGGCGTGTCATTTCGTGATTATGCCATTGCTGGGGTTCACGCTGGCAAACGTCTTTAAGTTTCCGCCCGAAATTGCGGCTGGTGTGGTCTTGATTGGCTGCTCGCCAAGCGGCTTAGCAAGCAACGTGATGTGCTTCATTGCCAAAGCCAACGTACCACTGTCCATTACCATTACTACCGTTGCCACGCTCTTGGCCCCGTTTCTGATGCCCGCCCTGATGACGCTGTTGGCTGGTCAGTTTATAGAGATTTCGTTCGGGAAGATGATGCTCGAAATTATGCAGATCGTTATTCTGCCCGTTGCCGTTGGGCTGGTGCTAAACCGGATTTTCCACAAGTCGGCGGTGGTTATCAACCGGGTAATGCCATTAGTTTCGATGGCGGGTATTGTGCTGATTGTGGCCATTATCACCGCTGCCGGGCGCGATTCGCTGCTGACCGTTGGCTGGACGCTGGCTCTCTGTGTGTTGATTCACAACCTGACGGGCTTTTTCTTAGGCTATTGGAGTGCGCGACTTTTTGGCATGGACGAGCAAAGTTGCCGCACCGTTGCCATTGAAGTTGGTTTGCAAAACGGTGGGTTGGCTTCGGGCATTGCCGTGCAGATGGGCAAAGTAGCCACCGTTGGCCTGGCCCCGGCCCTGTTTGGCCCGATTATGAACACAACCGGCTCACTCTTAGCCACTTTCTGGAGCCAACGCCCACCAAAAGAGATCGCATTAAATTCACCGGCTTTGCGCCAAGCAGATTACAAAAGTTGAATCAAAGAGCAATTAGTCAGTACAAACTGATTTCCGACAGGCTGAACGTAATCAGGTCAAACGTCGGGATACGGATTTGTTTCAGGGGCCAGCTTTTCTGGTCGGTTTGGTTCATCCCGTGCAGCATATCGGCGCGGGTGTCGTGTTGCAGGCCGGTGAACTTTGGCACAGAAATTGCCGTTTCTGCTTGCATGACCGGCGCAATTTCACGACTATTGACCGCGTTTTATTAATTCAGAAATCACCAATGGCCCAGCCGCTTCACATACCGACGTTTTTCCACGCAACGCCGTTTCGGTTCAGGTCCGGGAGGGCCAGCTAATCTCTTTTGCCCACGCGGCAAAACCTTTCTGTCTTTTCCTGTTTCAAAAATCAAACCATACCGGATTCCCGGTTTCACCGACCGATACGGGTTGCCCCAACCGGCAACGCCAGCCAACCCGTTTAAGGCATTTCAGTTATCAACCAACGATGATTAACCACGAGGTAGTCAACGATCAATACATAGTTCAGGTAGCCGGCGAATCTCATCTGGGACTTGCCGAAACCATTTGCCAGCAGATGGAAGAAAGTGCCAAAGCACGGGGCACCGGCATCGCCAAACGTTCGCCGATTTACATCATGGAGAAAATGATGGAAGGCAAAGCCATTATTGCCACGACCATCACCGGCGACTGGGTTGGGTTTTGTTACATCGAAACCTGGGAACATGGCAAGTTTGTGGCAAACTCCGGCCTGATTGTGCATCTTGACCACCGCAAGAGCGGTATTGCCACGCGCATTAAACAACACGCCTTTGATCTGTCACGAACGCGCTTTCCCGAAGCCAAAATCATTGGTATCACCACGAGCCTTGCCGTGATGAAAATCAACTCTGACCTCGGCTATGAACCCGTGACCCTCAGTGAGTTGACCACCGACGAATCATTCTGGAAAGGTTGCCAGACCTGCGCCAATTATGATATCCTGACCCGCACCAACCGCAAACACTGCCTTTGCACGGGGATGATGTATGACCCGGTAGAACACAAAAAAGACGCGAAACGCGAGAAGTGGAATTTCCTGAAAGAGTCGAAACTGTATGAACGCTGGATGCGGATCAAAAACCGGGTGCTGCTCCGGTTTCAGGACAAACCAAACCAAATGCTGGCCCGGAAGCGGGAACGGGCGTTGGAAACGGCTTAAAAAGTGGTAAGTCGCAAGTGGTAAGTCCTACCGGGCGAAGCACTTGCCACTTACCACTTGTCACTCCTTTATTCATACCGCAGCGCGTCAATCGGGTCTAATTTAGAAGCCCGCACGGCCGGGTAAATCCCCGAAAACAACCCGACAATTATACAGACCACTAAGCCCATGCCCATCCAGGTCCAGGGAACCACAAACCCACCCTTACCCTGACTGACCACCAGCGCAATGAGGTTGCCGATTCCTAAGCCCATAATAATGCCGGCGATGCCGCCGAGAATGCAAATCACGATGGCCTCGATCAGAAACTGCTGGCGAATCAGCGTCGGTGTGGCTCCCAATGATTTACGAATCCCGATTTCGCGGGTTCGCTCCGTGACGGATACCAGCATGATGTTCATCAGGGCAATGGCCGCGCCGAGGAGCGTGATAAAGCCAACACCAAACCCGCCGATTCGCAGCACGTTGGTGGTGCTTTCGAGTTGATTAGCTAGTTCGTCGGCTCGTTCAATATCAAACGAATCGGGTTGGCCGAGGGGGTCTTGCCGAATCAGACGCATCACACCCCGCGCTTCGCTGATAGCCGTTTCCTGATCGGCCAGCGTCGGGGCCGAGGCCGTAATATCAAACGACAAGGTGCGGGTGCCGGCCAACGCCCGGCCATTATCGAGGGGAATCATCACCACGCGGTCGTCACCGGCCCCGGTCAGGCTGCCTTTTTTTGCCAGTACGCCCACCACTTTATAAGGCGTTCCGAGTACTTTGATAATCTGATTGAGCGGGTTGATGTTCTTGCCAAACAACGCGCCGACCATCTCCGAACCAATCACAGTTACGTTCAGGCCGTTGTTCAGGTCGCTGATGTTCAGGGCGCGGCCCTGTTCGATCTGATAGGCTTTCACGGTCAGGTACGTCTCATCAACGCCATAAACCTGTACGTTAGGGTTGGTTTTTTTGGCCCCGTATTTAACCTGTGCGGCCCCCGAAACCAGCGTTGAGACTGAAATAGTGGCACCGAACGGAAAGCGTTTCTTAAACTGAATCGCGTCTCGAAACGTAATGGCTTCTTCTTTTTGCTGGGTTCGTCCGCCAAACCGTCGGCCATCGCTTTGCCGGGCTATAATACTGAACGTGTTGGCTCCCAATCCACCCAAACCACTGTTAAGCGAGTTCTGGATACCGTCAATGGCAGTCAGGATGCCGACCAGCGACATGATCCCGATGGCGATAATAGCTGCCGTAAGAATGGTACGGAGCCGGTTGCTGGCGATTGACCGTAGCCCTTCGCGGATATTTTCAAGGATGTTCATTCTCGCACATTTTTTGCTCTTACTTCGTTATCACAAAACTACCGCCTTCGTAGTACTATCGGCAAACCAATGAAACGGCTCATTCTCCCGCTTATCCTTTTTCTGACGCTCATCGCGCCTGCTTTCGCAAACCGGATTATGATTCCGATGGACGAAGGCCAAAAAAACCACCTCAAAGCCTACGGCATTGCCTACTGGGTGCTCAAACAACACGACACCGAAATTGACTGGCTCCTGAACTACCGGGGCGGGGCGTTTATG
Source organism: Cytophagales bacterium (assembly GCA_038247465.1). GTDB lineage: Bacteria > Bacteroidota > Bacteroidia > Cytophagales > Spirosomataceae > JBBRNH01. The sequence goes on along the minus strand of JBBRUV010000345.1, from coordinate 1,011 downwards.
ATGCCGCAAAATCAGGTCTTTGCTACGGAAATGACCATTCGGGGCGTGAGTTACGAGGTGATTTCGGAAGCACAGGCGGCTCAGATTCTGGCCGAAGTAACGGCTGCCGATGCCAACATGGATGCCGTGAAACTCCAAAAACCACCTAAAGTGGCCGTGTATTCGCCCAAGACCAAGCAACCCTGGGACGATGCCGTGACGATGGTAATGACCTACGCCGAAATTCCGTACGAGGTGGTGTTTGACAATGAAGTGATAGATGGGAAACTGCCCGACTATGACTGGCTGCACCTGCACCACGAAGATTTTACGGGCGAATACGGCAAGTTTTTCCACTTCCGCGACCAGCCCTGGTACATTGCCCAGAAGCGCGAGGCTGAGACGATTGCCAAAAAATATGGCTTTGCAAAAGTGACGCAAATGAAGCTGGCCGTGACTAAAAAAATCCGGGATTTCTGTCTCGGCGGGGGCTACCTATTCGCCATGTGTAACGCTACCGATACCTACGACATCGCCCTTGCCGCCCAGAATACCGATATGGTGGATTCATTTTATGACGGAGACCCGGCAGACCCCAACGCCAATAGTAAGCTGGACTTTAGCCAGACAATGGCCTTCAAAAACTTTCAGGTCTATACCAATCCGTACATGATCGAGTTTTCGACGATAGACAATCAGCCCGACGAGCGCGGCCTGAGCGAACACAACGACTATTTTTCGCTGTTTCAGTTTTCGGCCAAGTATGACCCCATCCCGACCATGCTAACCCAAAACCACGCCAACATTATCAAGGGATTCATGGGGCAGACAACAGCGTTCAAGAAACAATATATAAAGCCCGAAGTGGTGATTCTGGCCGAAAACCGGGCTGCGTCCGAAGCCCGCTACATTCACGCGCCCTACGGCAAAGGGTTCTTTACGTTCTACGGTGGCCACGACCCCGAAGACTACCGCCACGAAATCGGTGAGGAACCGACCGATTTAAACCTGCACCCCAACTCGGCGGGCTAT
>JBBRUV010000344.1:0-5043 GCA_038247465.1 Cytophagales bacterium | reverse complement strand
TAAAAGTATGGCAGAGACCGTTCCTAGCCGTACAGAGGGGTGTTATGAAATTGTTAAGTTGACCGCGTGGCCCGCGCCAAAACCCACCGGCAACCCCCGCGAGTTCCTTAAAACGCCAGCCTCGGCAAGGGGCTAACGTCCTGCCCGACAAACTCGCCGGCCTCGAACTTGAAGGCGGCTGCCCGCGCAATCATCCCGGCGTTGTCGGTGCAATACTCAAGTTTGGGGATAAACACCCGCCAGCCCTGCTCGTCGCCCGATTGGGTGAGCGCAGCCCGCAACCCGCTGTTGGCCGACACGCCCCCGGCAATGGCAACATCCCGAATGTCGGTTTCGCGGGTGGCGCGTTTGAGTTTGGTCAGCAGCATCAAAATCAGGGTGTGCTGAATACTGGCGCAGAGGTCGGGCAGGTTCTGCGCCACAAAATCGGGGTTGGCCCGCGTTTGATCCCGCAAAAAGTAGAGAATGGCTGTTTTGATGCCGCTAAACGAGAAGTCTAATCCGGGCATTTCGGTCAGCGGAAACCGGAATGCCAATGGGTTTCCTTGCTTCGCCAGTCTATCGAGGTGCGGGCCGCCGGGGTAAGGCAGGCCCAATAATTTGGCCGATTTATCGAACGCTTCGCCCACAGCGTCGTCTTGGGTTTGGCCCAGAATCTGCATTTGCAAAGGGGTATCAACCCGCACGAGTTGCGTATGCCCCCCACTGACTGTCAGGCAGATAAACGGAAAACCGGGCTGGTGGTCGTCAATAAAATGGGCCAGCACGTGGGCCTGCATATGGTTTACCTCAATGAGCGGCAACCCCAAGCCCAACGCCATTGCCTTGGCAAACGACGCGCCCACCAGCAGCGACCCCAGCAAACCTGGCCCCCGCGTGAAGGCAATGGCCGACAGGTCGGTTTTGGGTATCTTTGCATCGGCCAACGCGCGGGCTACAACGGGCATAATGTGTTGCAGATGAGCACGTGACGCTAATTCTGGCACCACACCCCCGTATTGTTCGTGGATTAGCTGCGTGGCAATAACATTAGAACAAAGTTTGCCGTTAGCCCATACAGCAGCCGATGTTTCATCGCACGAGGATTCGATAGCAAGAATGGTCATTCAATTATCAATTAACAGTTACCAACTAACAGTTATCAATGAGTAGCGTTCAATGGTAGTGATACCTGTTCACTGATAATTGTTCACTATAAAAAATGCACCCAGCCTTAGCCATCATCCTCCGCACCCTGCTCTACGCCGTTCTGACGGTGGTAGCGCTGGCGTTACTGGTGGTGATTGGGTTGCAGATACCTGCCATTCAGACCCGGCTCGTGCGCGAGGCAGCGCAGCGTATTTCGGCCAAACTCCAATTCCCGGTTTCGATAGACCGCGTGTCTATCAAATGGCTCGACCGGGCGGTGCTGGAAGGCGTAACCGTGCTGGATCAATCCCGGCAGCCGATGATTAACGTCGGGCGGCTCGAAGTGGATTATGACCTGGCAACCCTCCTCGATACGGCAGCCCATACCGTTCGGCTTGACGAAGTGCTGCTCTACCGGCCCCGCGTGGTGCTGGCAACCGACCCCAAAACCGGCATCCTGAACTTTGATGCGTTTGTGGCCCGGATTGATAAGCTCCTTTCGTCCGATACCACCCGCCCTGCCACGCCCAACCAAAACACGCCGTTTATCATCGGGAAAGCCAGCGTATTCGACGGAACATTTTCGTACTTCGACCGGCAGCAACGGCCTTTTACGAACGCTAAACTCTTTGATTACTATAACTTTACGTTGGCGAATGTGAACGGGAACCTGAAAAACTTCCTGATTCTGGGCGATACCGTTGCGCTTGATGTGCAGGGCCTGACCGCCCGCGACCAACGCTCCGGCCTGACCATGCGAGAACTGGACAGCCGGTTTCTGTATTGTAACAAAAAGATGGAATTTGCTGACCTCACCGCCCGCGTTGGGGGTTCGGTGCTGCGAGACGAGGTAACGATGGCCTACGACCATCCCCGCGACCTCGGCAATTTTAACCACCGGGTGATTATCTCGGCCCGCCTTGCCGATAGCCGAATCCGGGCCGAAGAACTCGGCTATTTTTCGGACGTGCTGCAGCCCATTACCGACACGTATTTAGTGACGGGCAATTTTCGGGGTACGGTTGATAACTTCCGATTGACTAACACCGATCTGCGCTTTGGCCCCGAAGCCCGCAACCGGCTCGCGGGTGACATGGCGTTCAACGGGTTGCCCAATACCAGCCAGACAACGGTTGATTTCGCCTTTAAACCGTCGGTAGTCAATCTCGCTGATGTCCGGCCCTACTACTCCGATTCTGCTTTCAACAGCATTGCCCGCAAACTCGGTACGGTAGCGTTCGGGGCTACGTTCCGGGGCCGGTTCGATGATTTTACAACAGCAGGAAACTTCCGCACGGCACTGGGTAACGTCAACGGCAAATTAGCCCTCGCGCTGGGCAAAAAACCCGCCGACCCGATGCGGTACAACGCCGATTTTACGGCCACTAATTTTGACCTCGCCACCCTTACCGATCAGCCCGAATTACTGGGTAAACTTAGCGGAACCGGGCGGATTAGGGGCTGGGGTGTATCGCTGGCAACGGCGGTGGCTGATATTGATGCCCGACTCGAACGGCTTGATTTTCAGGGATATTCATACCGGAACCTGACGGTATTGGGTAATCTGCAACAGGCATTTTTCAATGGCCACGCCAGCCTGCGCGACCCCCACGCCGGATTAGACATTGACGGGGAGGCTGACTTCCGGCCCGGCCAACCCCACTGGTATGACCTGCGCGGGGCCGTTCGGAAGGCCGATCTGCGGGCGTTGGGCCTGCTGACTGATTCACTCACGATCAGCACCGTTTTTGCCGTACAGATGACGGGTAACACCCTGGACCAACTCATCGGAACGGCCAATTTTCACGATGCCGCCGTAGCCCTGAACCGGCGAAAACTGGCGATTGACTCGCTGGCAATCCGGTCGGTGATTGACGGAGATCAGCGACTACTCGACGTTGAGACCGATTTTCTGACGGCGGAATTACGGGGCAATTTTACCCCCGCCCGCGCCACCCGCGACCTGATGCAACTGGCCCGTGAGTATCAACTGGCGTTTGCCGGTACGCAGGCCGAACGAAATGTCTACTACGCCCGGAAAATTACCGAACTCAACCGCCAGAAAGCACGGGCCGGTCGCCGGACGATAACGCCGGTTCTGTCACAGACCGGACTGTATGCGGCAGCATCGGCAGATCGGTACGCTATTGATTACAAGTTCATTACCCGAAATATACAGCCGTTGTTGGCCCTGTTTGATACGGCGGTTTATGTGGCTCCCGGAACGCAGCTAACCGGCCAACTTGCGCAGGACAATACGGCCCTGCTCACGGCCCTGCTCCAAACCGACTCGTTACGGTACGGTACGAATCAGTTCGGGAAAACCACGCTCGACCTGACGAGTTCTAAATTCACGACCGACGAAACCGTGCTGGCTTCGCTCAACCTAACCTCGGCCCGGCAACGATTCAGCGGCTTGCTCCCCACCGAACAGATGCAAATCGAAGCTGTATGGGAAGGCGACTACTTAGACTTTACGGGCAGTATCCGACAAACCGGCAGCACCAACCGGGCCGACCTGAACGGAGAACTGGCTTTCAAGGGCGATGAGCTGGAATTGAATTTCCGAGAATCTGAATTTCAGGTACTTGACAATAAGTGGACCATTAATCCGCAGGGGCTTATCCGAAAAGTGGGCCGTGACTACATAATTCGGAATATGTTTGTCAATAACCAGAATCAGTGGATTGCTGTATCGGGTAAAGTCTCCGATGACCCCACCGAAACGCTGACTGCCGAAGCCCGGAATTTCCGCTTATCTACCCTCAGCCCGCTCCTGAGCACCACGCTCGGCGGCACCCTTAACGGTGTAGCCACCGTCAGAGACCTCTACAAAACGCCCATTGTAGAGAGCAATCTGAATGTGGCTGAATTGACATACAACGATTTTCTGGTCGGTGATATTCGCAGCACTGGCACCTTCGACCCGGCCACCCAGCGGCTTAATGTAGATGCCCATATTGTGAGACAAGACAGGGATGTGCTGACGCTGACCGGCACCTACGCACCACAGCAAACCCAGAACGCGTTGAGTCTGAGCGCGGTGTTTACGGATACCGATCTGCGAATTGTGCAGCCGTTTGCGACTGATTTAGTGTCGGGTTTGGGCGGGCAGGCCAACGGCACCGTTCGTATCGGCGGCACGTTGCGCCACCCCATTCTTGATGGTGAGGTGGACATTCGGAAAGGAAAGTTTGTGATTGACTACCTGAAAGCTCCCGCCACATTTGACGATAAAGTTTACTTCGGTGATGAGGAAATCATTGCCCGGCGCATTACCCTCCGCGACCCGCAGGGCAACACCGCCATTGTGCGGGGCGGAGTGTATCACGACGGATTTCAGAATTTCAATCTTCGGTTTGACGCGCTCCTGAAAAACTTCCAGATTCTGAACACCACTGCCAAAGACAACGACCTGTTCTACGGAGCCGCCCTGGTAACGGGCCGGGCCGAACTCGAAGGCCCCATCAGCAACATCGTTATTCGGGCCGACGTGACCAGTAATCGCGGCACTAAAATTTATATTCCGCTCGACGGGGCGACTAACGTTTCGACCTCTAACGACTACATCCGGTTTGTGAATCACTCTTCACCGACCACCCAAACCGCAGCCCCCGGTGAAGACCGGACGGCAACCGGAAAAGCGGATAATCAACGAAATACAACCGTAGATTTATCGGGAATTCGGATGGATTTCAACCTCAACATCACGCCTGATGCGTATTGTGAAATTCAGCTTGACCGGCAAACCGGCGACATCATCAAAGCCTACGGCGCGGGATTGCTGGCAATGCGTGTTGACACCAAAGGCGATTTTTCGATGACCGGCAACTACGAAATCCAGCAGGGTGAATACACGTTTACGTTTGAGAACGTGATTAACAAACGGTTTAAGATTCTGCCCAACAGCCGGAT
>JBBRUV010000343.1:0-5049 GCA_038247465.1 Cytophagales bacterium | reverse complement strand
AGTGGACTATTACCAGTCAGAACGCCAGCGCGAATACGATGAAGTTGAGCGCGTACCCGCCCTTGAAAAACAGGAAGTCTGCGACGTGCTGGCCGAATATGGCATTAGCCCGGCCTTGCAACGCGCCGTTGCTGACGAACTCGCGCAGGACAAAGATCAGTGGGTATCGTTTATGATGAAGCACGAACTCGGCCTGACCGAACCCGACCCCAACCGCGCCCTGAAAAGTGCGGCAGCCATCGGCGGGTCTTACATTGTGGGTGGTTTCGTGCCGTTGTCGCCGTATTTCTTTGCTGCTACGCCCACCGATGGTTTGCTGTATTCGGCTATCGTGACGCTCATTACGCTGTTTATTTTCGGGTTTTTCAAGAGCCGCGTCACCCGGCAACCCGCTTTGGCCGGGGCATTTCAGGTGATGCTGATTGGTGCGGTAGCGGCTGCGGCTGCGTTCGGTATCGCGAAGCTGGTAAGTTGATAAGTAGACTTACCGTTGCGTATAATCAGACAAGGGCAAGCTATCATTTGGGCCTTTGACCGATGCCAAAATCCGTTCTACTTCGCGCTGCCGGACGGTATCCCCCAGTTTCTCGAAGGCCATCATCAGGTTGCGAAGCATCCGCCGAACGATGTCCATGTTTGAGCAGGGCTGGTAAAACAGGTCAAGTTTGCGGAGGTTCAACTGCCCCACATAATGGTCAATATCTTTGGTGGAGAACACCAGCCCCCGGTTAAAGACATTGATATAAAACTGAACCCCGCTGTCTTTGTAGGTCAGCACAAACAGGTTAGGCAGGTTCACACCATAAACCGGCATCCCGATTTTCTGGGCAATCATCATATAAATCAGGCAGAGCGAAATTGGGTTGCCCCGGCGTGATTCCAGCACCAGATTAATCATCGAGTTGGCCGGGGCATGAAATTGTTTTGAGTTAGACGCGAACCGCAACCGCCCGAAAAACGCATGATTCATTGCCTTCACCTGGTCAATTGGGTGCATATCGGGGCTGATGTCGGGCCAGATATCAAAATACAACTGCTCGATCTCCTTCCGCAGTTTATGCAGCGACAGGTCAGGATACTGGTAGGTTGCCACAATCCAGAGACCTTCCAGTAAGTCCATTGCTCCGCCGTTTTGCCAGTTTAAGATGCGCTCCTGCACTGATTCATACTGCAAATCGTGGATGAGTTCTTCTACTTTTTGCTGAAAAACCGGGCTGAAACTGTCTTCCCACTGGGTTTCGAGGAGGGGGATGAGGGGGGTGCCGAGTTCGCGGATTCGGGCTTCAACGTGGATGGCGATCTCCCGATCGTCGTCGTCTAAAAGCGAAATAAGGGCGTTGATCTCGTTCTCGTTCATTCGTCAGATAATGGCCGTTGTTGCGATTTTGTAGTCGGAAAGCGGGCGTTATTTCATAGTTTTGTCCGGTTTTTCGGACTGTATTATTGAACAGCCTGATTTCCGCTATCTGCAAGTAACAACAAAAATCTGACAAAAATCGGTTTGATACCTTCAGCAATACCTCCCAAAATTTTAGTCACTGGCGGGGCCGGTTTTATCGGTTCACACACGGTGATTGCGCTGGCCGAAGCGGGGTTCGATCCCATCGTTGCCGATAATTTCTCGAACTCAGAACGCGATACGCTGGCCGGTCTGCGGGCTATTCTGGGCCGTGATGTTACTTTTTACGAAGCCGACTGCAACAACGAAGCCGCCATGAGCGCGATTTTTGAGCGCGAGTTACCCGTTGGTGTCATTCATTTTGCGGCCAGTAAAGCCGTTGGCGAATCGGTGCAGAAGCCATTGCTGTATTACCGCAATAACCTCAATTCGTTGCTATTATTGCTGGAGTTGATGACGCATTATGGCGTTCGTGATCTGGTGTTTTCGTCGTCATGCACCGTGTATGGTCAGCCCGACCAATTGCCCGTCACCGAAGAAACGCCCCGGCTCCCGGCGGCTTCGCCCTACGGCAACACCAAAGCCATCGGCGAAGATATTATCCGGGATACAGTACTGGCCGGCATGCCGGTAAAAGCCATTTCGCTGCGGTATTTCAATCCCATCGGGGCCCATCCGTCGGCGCAGATTGGGGAGTTGCCGCGCGGCACACCCGCCAATCTTGTGCCGTATCTGACGCAGGTAGCCGCCGGACTCCGTGAAAAACTCACGCTCTTCGGCAACGACTATAACACGCCCGACGGAACCTGTATCCGCGATTTTATTCATGTTATGGACTTAGCCGATGCCCACGTATCGGCCCTGCGGCTGCTGAAAGAAACCCCCGCCGAAACACACTACGACGTGTTTAACGTTGGCACCGGGCAGGGCGTAACGCTACTCCAACTCATCGAAACGTTCGAGATCGTAACCGGCACAAAACTGAATTACAGCATTGGCCCGCGCCGGGCGGGAGATATTGAACAGATTTATGCCAATGTAGATAAAGTGAATACCATCATGCACTGGCAAGCCAAACGATCACTCGCCGAAGCCCTGCGCGATGCCTGGGCGTGGCAGCAGAAAATTGGTTTGTAGTTTGTAGTTTGTGGTTTTGCTGACGGCGAGCGTAGCCTCCGGCAGGAACCACGAACTACAAACGGCACAGGCCGCCCTGCACAAACTACAAACCGAGACCATGAAAACAATAGTCATTACCGGCGGGGCCGGGTTCATCGGGTCGCACGTGGTGCGGCTGTTCGTTACCAAATACCCCGATTATCGAATCATCAACCTTGATGCACTCACTTACGCGGGCAACCTGGCCAACCTGACCGACATTGAGAACGCGCCGAATTACGTCTTTGTCAAAGGCGACGTTACCGACGCGGCCTTTCTGGACGGTTTCTTTGCCGAAGCCCAGCCCGATGGTGTGATTCACCTCGCGGCAGAGTCGCACGTGGATCGCTCCATTACCGACCCCATGTCGTTCGTGATGACCAACGTGGTTGGCACGGTAAACCTGCTCAACGCGGCCAAAACCTGCTGGAAAGCCAGCGAGTCTGGCTTTGCCGGCAAGCGGTTTTATCACGTTTCGACCGATGAGGTGTATGGTTCGCTGCACAACCCGGAAGATTTTTTTACCGAAAGCACTGCCTACGACCCGCAGTCGCCGTATTCGGCCTCGAAAGCTGCGTCTGACCATTTTGTGCGGGCGTACGGCAACACCTACAAAATGCCCGTTGTGCTGAGCAACTGCTCGAATAACTACGGCCCGAATCATTTTCCGGAGAAACTCATTCCGCTGATGATTCATAACATCCGGCAAAACAAGCCGCTGCCGGTCTATGGCAAAGGCGAGAACGTTCGTGACTGGCTCTACGTGGCAGACCATGCCCGCGCCATTGACACCATTTTTCACGGTGGCAACAACGGAGAGACCTACAACATCGGCGGGTTTAACGAGTGGAAAAACATTGATCTGGTACACTTGCTGTGCAATATCATGGATCGTAAACTCGACCGGCCCGAAGGCACATCTGCCCAGCTCATCACCTACGTTACGGATCGGGCCGGGCATGATCTCCGCTATGCCATTGACGCTCAGAAGATTATGAACGAATTAGGCTGGCAGCCATCGTTGCAGTTTGAAGAAGGCTTAGAAAAAACTGTTGACTGGTTTCTGGTCAATCAACAATGGCTCGACGACGTGACATCGGGCAATTACCAGAGTTATTACGACGAAATGTATCAAGACCGATAGAAGCTATGCAGCTTGTTAGTTTTTCCTACAATGATCATTCATGGAAACTAAATGATTTGAATTTGCAAACAGTTAACCTGTTGGTTGGACGTAATGCAAATGGGAAGTCACGGATACTATCGAATATTGATCTGTTGGTGAATATTATTTCTCAGAAGCGGGATATTGCGTGGGGAGGGGCATGGAAAATTCAGTTTAAAATGGAACCTGGTGATATTTTCGATTATTCATTAGCTACGAAGTCTTCCGGTATTATTAGCCGTGAACTACTTCACCTAAACGGTCAGCGTTTATTAGATAGGCGACTAAAACCATCAGGTGAAACAGTTTGCGAAGTATTTTCTCGGCAAACAGATGACTTTGAAGAATTTTTTCCGCCTGATAATCAATTAGTGCTTAACGTCCGAAGAGACATAAAAGCATATCCTGAATTTGAGCGATTAGTCGAATGGGCAAATAGTTCGTATGGTTTTCGATTTGGAGTTATTAGTCCGACTAATGCCTTCTCAAGTTCAGGATATGAGTTTGCCCACCCTGTTGGAGATTTGGTAGATATGCTCCAGCATTTACGAGCGGAAAAACAAACGGAACTTGTCGTATTAATGAATCAATTAGGTTATAAAATTAGTTCTATTCGCCCTTTAGTCAAAACAGAGAACCGCTTTATTCAAGTGGTTGAAGAAGGCGTTACAAAACCTATTCTTCATACAAACTTATCCCAGGGAATGTTTCGGGTTCTCGCTTTATTGATTTATTTTTTTCACCTCGTTTTCACCAAAAAACCACAACTTATTCTTATTGATGACCTCGGAGAAGGTTTGGACTATGCACGAGCATCTGATTTGGGTAAGTTTATTTTCAAAACTTGTAAGAATTCTGACGTTCAGCTTATTGCGACCTCTAATGACGGTTTTCTGATGGACGCGATTCCGATTGAGTATTGGAACGTGCTTCGGCGAAACGGGTCTGATATTGTGGCGTTGAATGAGAAAAATCAGCCTGAGCTATTTGACCGCTTTGCGTACACCGGACTCTCAAACTTTGATTTCTTCTCGTCTGATTACATTGATTCACGTCTGAGATGAAAAGAACAGCTATTTTTGTTGAAGGTCAATCCGAGTTAATTTTTGTGAGTGAGTTCTTGTTAAAATGGTTCAGTTATGAAGTTGATGTAGAATGTCGTGCGTTACGGAGTCGGGGTGAACTACATTCAGTAAGACACGATTTTCCTAATGGCGCGTCAACTCTTCACTTTCAAGTTATTGATGTGGGCATGGATGACAATGTACCAACCAGAATACTTAGGGACGAACAGCGGCTTTATAATGCCGGTTATGAATTGATAATT
>JBBRUV010000342.1:0-5092 GCA_038247465.1 Cytophagales bacterium | reverse complement strand
GGTGGCAGGTCCCTTAATGGCGTTTTGGGTTCGGCCACGTTAGTGCGGTTTAAAGTGGTACGCCGTTTTGGACAAATTCCCCCCCCCCCGCAAACAGTGCGCCAAAGAGCAAGGCAATGCAAAATTGTTTCATGGTATTTTGGTTTTAAATCAAGTTTATTCAGCAACTTCAATCCGGTCAATTTTTACATAATATATCAGAGGATACGGGAAAGTAGAATTTGCAGTTGGGTCCGTGTACACCGTACCCCATATTTTGTGCCGCTGTGTTGAAAAGTTGGGGTCACTTCTTAGTTTAGCACGAAGGTTTCGAAGCAATGTCTCATCCATCAAGCAAACCAAGGCAAAGTTAATCTTCCTGTATCGTTCTTCAACGGCAGCGTTGTCCGTCAAATCAACATCAGGAACGGGCGTTTGCAACGTAAGACTTATCGAACTGAACGACTTCAGTAGCACACCCTCTAAACGGGCCGCAAATCGCGCGGTAGCAATGTCAGAGCAGCATCCGGGGCCACACGCGGGTTTGGGCGGGTCTTTCTGGCAACCCACGCCCTGGCACAGCAGCAATACTCCCATTGCAACCAGGCGAAACAGTTGGTTTTGTTTCATTGTGTAATTGATAATTTAAAAGTGGACTCGGCACAATTATACCAATTTTTGTTGTACTATAAAGTTAATTTGCATTAATTAATCGTTAATTTTTTAGAAAATATTGTTTTTTAGACACAAAAATAAGTTTAGTAGACAAAAACCGCCTGATTAATAGGTTAGAAAAAGTGGTATCACCATAAGCCACTGACTGAACCACGGACGGGGCAGGGCTTGCTGATGAGCGTCACACGCCATACATTGGTACCACCAATTCAACGAAGCAACGTATAATGACCGATACCCCCCGCCTGCTGGTGGTGGAAGACGAACCCAAAGTGGCTCTCTTCCTCAAAAAAGGACTTGAATCACAGCAGTTTGCCATCACCATTGCGCCAGACGGTGCCACCGCCCGCCCCCTGATCGAAACCGGCGCGTTTGATTTGCTGATCTTAGACGTGGGTCTGCCCGACGTGTCGGGTCTTGATTTGGCCCAGCTTGCCCGCGCCCGCAACGCCCGCCAGCCCATTCTGATGCTCACCGCCTTTGACACCACCGCCGATAAACTGCTCGGTTTTGAGGCCGGGGCCGACGATTACCTCGCCAAGCCGTTTGAATTTCTCGAACTCGTGGCCCGCATCCGGGCCTTGCTGCGCCGGGCCGCTACCCTGCCAATCGCCAACGGCAACACCGAGCCGCCCGCCGAAATTTTGCGCGTGGCCGACCTGGAGTTAGACATGGGTGCGAAGGTAGCCCGGCGGCAGGGCCGTACCATTGACCTCACCGCCCGCGAACTGGCCCTGCTCGAATACCTGATGCGAAATCCGGGGCGGGTTCTCTCAAAGGTGGACATTGCCGAGCGGGTCTGGGATATTAATTTCGACACCGGCACCAACACCATTGAGGTATATATCAGCTACTTACGGGCCAAAATTGATAAAGAATCGCCGGTAAAACTGATTCATACTGTGCATGGTATCGGCTACGTGCTGAAAGAAAAATGACCATCCGCACTCGTCTTACGCTGTTGTTTTCGGGCATTGTGTCGGCGTTGCTGCTGGTGTTTTGTGTGGTGATTTACACCATTGCCGAACAGCACCGCGAAACCGAATTCCGGGCACGGCTCCGGGCCGAGGGCTTCACGTCGGTCGAGTTGCTGTTTGGCTCCGAAACCATCAGCCCTCAACTCTTCAAACTCCTGGACAAGAACCAGATGACGGTGCTGACCCAGGAAGAAATCATCATCTACAACCGCAACAATCAGATTTTGTATGAATCCGGCACCGACTATCTGACCATTACACCGGCCACGCTGAACCAGGTCAGAACCCAGAGTGAGGTGTTCTGGCGCGAAGGCCCGCGCGAGATTCTGGGCGAGGTCATGACCAACCGCAACGGCCTGATTGTGTTTGCCTCGGCGGTAGATAAATACGGGCACAGCAAACAACAAAACTTAGCCCTGCTGCTGGCCGTTGGCTTCCTGGTGTCGGTGGGGGCCGTGTTGCTGGCCGGGCGCATATTTGCCGGGCGGCTGCTGCTGCCCCTCCAGCGCATCATCGAACGGGTTGACACCGTAACGGCCTCTGACCTCACCCGCCGGCTCGATGAAGGTGCTGACCGCGACGAACTCACCCAATTGGCCCAACGCTTCAACCGCATGCTCGACCGGCTTGAGGAAGCCTTCCGGCTGCAACGCGCCTTTGTCTCCAACGCTTCGCACGAACTCCGAACGCCCCTGACGGCCATTACCGGGCAGTTGGAGGTTTCGCTGCTGACCGACGACGACCCCGCCGAAATGCGGGCCACGATGCAATCGGTGCTGGACGATGCGCGAAGCCTGAACCAGATGGCAAACGGTCTGCTGAGCCTTGCCAATGCCAGCGTTGATGCCTCGGCGGTCAGGATGGGGCCGGTTGCGCTTGATGACCTCGTGAACCGGGCCGCCACCGACGTGCAACGGCTGCAGCCCGCCTATCACGTTTCGGTAACGCTGGCGGGTGGCAGCGCGGGCGCGGCCACGCCCGATTTCATGCTCACCGGCAACGACGGCCTGCTGCTAACGGCGGTGCTGAACCTGATTGACAACGCCGGAAAATTTGCCCCCGACCACCGGGCTACCGTTTGGCTCACGGCCCGGCCCGACGCGCTCGATGTGGCCGTGCAGAACAACGGCCCGGCTATCCCGGCCCAGGAACTGCCCGAACTCTTTAAGCCCTTTCAGCGGGGCAGCAACGCCCGGCAGGTAGCGGGGCATGGCGTGGGGTTATCGCTGGTAGAGCGCGTGGTGAAGCTGCACCGGGGCCGCATCAGCGTAGAGTCTGACGACCAAACCGGAACCACCTTTACGATGACATTACCGAGGTGATATTGCCCGTCGTGTTTGACACGCAGATGGCGCACAGCCGGGAAAAACTGGTTTCTAAGCCTTTTTTAAGTCATTTCTAACGCCATTCCAAGCAACGGACAAGAATTTTGTTGCCAATATTCTTGCCTTGCCCCATGACGCGTTACACACTCGACTACTCAACCGATAACCGGCCCCTGTATCGCCGGGCCAGCTACCTGCGTCGGAAAAAATCCCGGTTCAGAACCATGCTTTTTCTGGCAGTAGTCTTTATTGTTGCGCTCATTATCAATCAACTGCGGCTCCATATCGAAAACGACCGGCTCGCCGAACAACACCGGCAGGCTCAGTTTCGCTACGATTCGCTCCGGCGGCAACTGCCCGGCAGGCCCGGCAAACAAACGGTTATCATGCCCGCCACCACCAATCAGCCCGACACCAACAAACGAACCCGCAAGCCTAAGCTTGTACCAGAGGCCGCCCCGCGTTTTTTTTTCTTCCGCACCCCAGGCCAACCCCGTCATACTTTCTAACTATTTTCTAACCAACGGTTAAGCCGGTTCTAAGCACCCACAGAGACCTTTGTTGTGTCGGAAAGCAAAGGCAGTAGCCTGATGCTCAAACCGGCACTCTAACTAAAATACATGGCCATGAAACCCAATAAAGTAATGCTGCTGACGGCCTTAGCCGTTGTCGGTTTGAGTAGTTGCACTGTTATCAGACAGGGCGAAGTCGGTGTGAAACGAACACTCGGTAAGATTCAGGAAGAACACCTGACCGAAGGCCCGCGCGGGTTTAACCCGCTGGTGACAACAATTATAAAAGTACCGACCCGCACCAATAATATGGAAGTTCGGGTGCCGCTGCCGTCAAAAGAAGGACTCACGGTGCAGTCGGAAGTCTCGATTCTGTATCACGTAGAAGGCCGATATGCGCCCAAAATTGTGGAGCAGATTGGCCGCAGCTACGAGCAAACCGTGATTATGCCCGTGTTTCGGTCGTCGGTGGCCGATATTTCATCGCGCTACTACGCCAAGGATATGCACACCGGGCAGCGCACCCAAATCGAAAACTCGATTCGTGACTTGATGATGGTTCAACTCAAAGACCGGGGCTTCGTGGTGGAGTCGGTGCTGCTCAAAAGCATTGTGCTGCCGACAGGCCTGACCAAAGCCATCGAAGAAAAGCTGGAGGCCGAGCAGGATGCCCAGCGGATGCAGTTTGTGCTGGACAAAGAACGCCAGGAAGCCCGGCGCAAAGTGATTGAGGCCGAAGGCACCCGCGATGCCCAGAAGATTATCAACGAAGGACTCACGCCGATGCTGATCCGGTTCAAAGCCATCGAAGCCTTTAACAAACTCTCGACCTCGCCTAACGCCAAAGTCATTATCACCAATGGTGAAATACCGCTGATGATGTCACCGACTACGGCATTCGACTAATCATGGAAGACAGCACCCCCACCTCTGTCCCCTCGCCCGATTTGTATCTGGGCCTCGGCAGCCTGCTCTACGCACTTGCCAAAATAGACGGTCGTGTGCAGATTGATGAGATGCAGCTTGTCCGCGAAATTCTGGCTAAAGAACCCTTCGGAGACTTAACCCTGTTTGGATTTATGCTCCGCGAAGACTACGGCGAAACGCCCGAAGAAGCCTACAGATTTGCCATCAGGCGGTTTACCAACAACCGGCACTGCTTCGACGACGCGCTCAAAAAGCACTTTGTGGCCTTGCTAACGCGGGTAGCCGAAGCGCACGATGACATCTCGCGGAAAGAGGATGACCTGATTCAGCAGTTTCGGCGCGATCTTCGCAAGATATAATACGCTCAGAAAACAACAAAACCAGTGAACCTACACGCCGTATGACAACCCGTTATACGGCGCGTTTTTAAGCAGTGAGTCAACTCATATATAACCCAACATAATACGCGGTATCCGTGCAACACGTGGTTTCGACCTTTGTTTAGTTTATCATTCGTGGCCAATGGTGGCTATCTACGCAATAACCCAGCAAAACCTATTCAATATTTTGTCGGGCGGTATCACACCCAAAAACAAGATTTTTTACCAGCACGAGTTCAATTTTGCACTGGTGCGCTGCTGCCCAATACCAATACGCCCAAAACCGCCGGTATCATGGTGGAAATCAATATTTTAGG
>JBBRUV010000341.1:0-5115 GCA_038247465.1 Cytophagales bacterium | reverse complement strand
CCCGCTCGGTTTGATAGAGTTCGTTCAGTTGCTTGGGCGTAATCACCTTCAGAAAACGGTCCATGTATTCGTTATCGAGATCAGCAATTTTCTGCTTCGTAGCATTAGCTTCACGCAGACCATTTTTGAGCTGGTCGTCAGTAAGGTTGCTGCGTGTCGGCTCGTTACGGAGTTGGCGAACGCGCCGGTTCAGTTCCTGCTTCTTGCCGTCATACTCTTTGTAAATAGGCCAAAATTGTTCGGCCTGGCCAGTAGTTAGGTTCAGCCGATTGGTAATCATGCCAATTTTGGCCGATTCAATTTTTTGCCGTCCGCCCTCCTGTGCCCAGGCTACTGGCGCGGTCAGCACGAGAGCAATCAGCCAGATAATCCATGTCGATTTCATAATGTGTAAGGAGCTTATTGTCAATCAGGAGCCAAGGTCAATAGTCTCCGTAAGGTTCTGTTCATCAACTTGTTGCTTAATATCGGCAGGGCGCACGTTGAGGTATTGAATAGCCGTTGTGTCGCTGCCCAGTGCGTTATGAATCTGCTGGCTGTTGGCCAGTTCGTAGGGGTCAACGCCCTGATCGTCCAGATACGCAAAAATAGTTTCGTTGCTCAACCCAGCAAGAGCGTCGTTGGGCAGGGCTTCCTGCCGCTGGGGCAGGGTCTGCCAGATCAGCACGGCAATCAGACTGGCACCAGCCAGCGATACCGCCGTGCGCTGCCACGACCAGCTAATGCTGAAAGCTGGTCGGCTGCGCTGCGCCACCCGCGCCTGCACTCTCGACGGCAGGCTATCGAAATAGCCATCGGGAGCCGTAAAGGGCTGTTGCCGAAGCGGATGTTCAGGAGGGAGTTCGTCGAGCCGGAACTGATTTTTATCGTTCATTTATAGTAGCGCAGAATGGGTTCTGCCAGTTACGTTCTGTTCAGGGTGTATCAGAAGTAGGACAACGACGGCGGGGCCGGGTTTAATCGGTCGTATCAGTTTTGGTGATATAATCCTCTATTTTTTTGACCGCCAGGTGATACGATGCTTTCAACGCACCCACCGAGGTTCCGGTAATTTCCGAAATCTCGTCGTACTTCATGTCATCGAAGTATTTCATGTTAAACACCAGCCGCTGCTTGTCGGGTAGTTTGAGCAGCGCCTTTTGTAGTTTCAACTGAATTTCCTCGCCCGTCAGTTCGCCCCCCGACGTTACATAATCTGAGTTGCTTTCCAGCTTCTCCATCAACTCGCCCTCCACGTCGCCGATGGGCAAAAAAAACCGGCGTCGTTTCTTATTCAGGAAGTTGAGACACTCGTTAGTCGAAATCCGGTAAATCCAGGTGTAAAGCTGGCTATCGCCCCGGAAGTTCTCTAAGCTGTTCCAGACCTTAATGAACGTCTCCTGCACCAGATCGTCGGCGTCGTCGTGGTCAATAACCATCTTGCGGACGTGCCAATAAATCTTCTGCTGATACTTTCGTACCAGCAGATTAAAGGCATAGTTCCGGCTCGACGGGTCTTTGAATTTAGCGAGGAGTTCTTCGTCAGTCATCTCACTTTCTGGCCATTACTTTTTTCACCTGCTCCACAATCTTGTCGGCAGTCAGGCCATATTTCTGCATCAACTCGTCGGGTGTGCCGCTCTCGCCGAAGGTATCGTGAACACCTACGTATTCCATGGGAGCGGGATAATTGCGGGCCAGTACGCCGGCCACACTGTCGCCGAGGCCGCTGTTAATCATGTGTTCTTCGGCAGTTACCACGCAGCCCGTTTTCTTCACCGATGCCAGAATAGCCGCTTCGTCCAGTGGCTTAATCGTGTGAATGTTGATGATGTCGGCTTCAATACCTTCTTCGCTCAGCATCTCACCCGCTTTAATGGCTTCCCAGACGAGGTGGCCGGTGCAGAAGATAGAGACTGCGTCGCCTTCGTTCACGTGCCATGCCTTGCCAATCTCAAACTTCTGATCGGCGGGCGTAAACACCGGAATGACAGGACGGCCAAAGCGCAGATATACCGGGCCGTCGAGTTTGGCGATGGCGAGGGTGGCGGCTTTGGTCTGGTTGAAATCACAGGGGTTAATAACCGTCATGTTGGGCAGGGTTTTCATCATGCCCAAATCTTCCAGTATCTGGTGCGTAGCCCCATCTTCGCCCAGGGTCAAACCAGCGTGGCTGGCGCATATTTTCACGTTCTTCTTCGAATACGCCACCGATTGCCGGATCTGGTCATAGACCCGCCCCGTAGCGAAGTTAGCAAACGTAGTGGCAAACGGAATTTTACCGCCAATGGTCAACCCCGCCGATACGCCGATCATATTGGCCTCGGCAATACCGCACTGAATAAACTGATCAGGGTTTTCCTTGATGAACTCATCCAGTTTGAGCGACCCGGCCAGATCGGCGGTGAGCACAATGACGTTGGGGTTTTGGCGACCCAGTTCGGCAATGCCTTTGCCAAAGCCGGAGCGCGTGTCTTTTTTCTCGGTGTATTCGTATTTTTTCATGGTCGTTATCTACCCGCCGAAGCGAGGGTTTTGAGTTTTGTTAAAAAATACTGTGCCGACGGGCAGTTCTGATGGTTAGCCGCGTTTTCGACAGTAAAGCCGTTATTGAGCATGGCCTTCGCCAGACGGGGTTTGCTCTTGGGGAATCGCTTAAATCGTTTTGAGGTAATCCCAAGATTAACAATAGTCGTGATCGCATCAGTGTCTTCTTCTGGGGTGAGAATTTCAACTGAACTTCCTGTGAAACTCATCAATGCTTTCGAGTCAGCTAAGTACCAGTTTTCAAATTCCTTAACTGCTACCACAACAGTTTGATCGTTAAATTGTGGGATGGCTTCTTTTATGAGTGTGATACAAACATCGCAATCCAGATCAATCAATGTGATAATACGTTCGGCTCCCCGGCCAAGCAATATGTCCCGGTACTTTGGTAATCTATCACCAAAATATTGTGTCTTACTGCCTGTCTCTATCACACCAATCAATTCTAAATCAAACTGTGATAAGAACTGCCTGAATGATGGTGTGTCAAAATGAATAACTTCTGTTTCTCCCTCGCAAATAATGCCCAGCTTTACCACGGCAACCCACCTCCGAGAGCATTGGAAAGCCAGGCTTCGTCCATTGGCAAACCGTATAAATTCATCCCCTGAATTTGTTTCGTCTGTGTAGCACCGTTCACTTTGTCAACCAGAATGACTTCGTCGGGCGTCAGGACCGAAACCAGCGTCTGCGAATGCGTATTGAGCCAAATATAATGACCAAACTCCTCACAAGCATATCGACACAGGTTTACGAACTCTCTGGCAACTTTTGGATTTAACCCGTTCTCCGGCTCTTCAATGCACAAAAACTGAGGTTCTTCATGCTGATAAACAGCAGTCAGAAGTGCGAGAATATTGTATGTACCGTCAGAAATCAGGTCTTTCGTGAAGTACTCCGACGATGACTTTTCAAACCAATGCAATTCGTTCCGGTCATCAATTTCAACGGTTTTGAAACCGGGCACAAACAATTCAAGCCATTCGAAAATTTCGTCGTGTGAAGCTTCATTTTGAAGAATGCGTTTGAGAACAGGTTCAAGGTTGTCTGCGTCTAAAGCAATCCTATTATCTCCTTTATAAGGTAACTTCACTTTACCATTTCTGACAAACAACCTCGTGAAGTATCCGAAAAATTGTTGATAATCCGGGCGATTCTGTTGATTGGCTGACGTTACGTTATCAAAAGTGAACAGAGGTACTTTCATCTTTTGTTGCCGCTCGCTTGAGAAATATCTACTCTCTTTCTCGGAAAAATCTCCAAAATCGACTTCAAATTCAAATAGTGGATTATTGGACTTACGATTAAACAAAGAGCGATTTCCACCGAATAAATCAACAGCTTGTTCAGGTATATGCCTTGAAAGGTTTACAAACTCCAACGCTTCGAAAATATTCGATTTGCCCGACCCGTTGGGGCCGACAAAGACCGTGAACGGATTGGGTTCTATTAACTCAATCCGTTCAATGGACTTGAAATTTTCGATGACTAAGCGGTTGATTTTCATTCCGTCTTGGCTGACGCATAAAAGACGCAAGGTGTTGCGTCTTTACGCGTATCGTCAATAATCCGTGACGCCGATTGATAGGGGCAGACCGTTCAGGGCCTGCGTGAGTTGCTCCGCGTTGGGGGCGGTGCCGTGCCATTTGTAGTTGCCCACCATGTACTCAACGCCGAAGCCCATTTCGGTGTGCATCAGAATCATTGTGGGTACGTCGGGGTTTTCCTGCGCTTTCTTCAGTGTCCGAATCACATCTTCCATGTCGTTGCCTTCCATTTCCTCTACAAACCAGCCGAAGGCGCGGTATTTGTCGGCCAGACTCCGGTTGTCGTTCACGTTGTCGGTGGTGCCGTCGATTTGGGCGTGGTTGAGGTCGATGATGGCCGTGAGGTTGCCAAGTTTTTTGTTGGGCGCAAACTGTGCACCTTCCCAAACCTGCCCTTCCTGCTGCTCACCGTCGCCCATGAGTACATAGACGTGTTTGGTATCGCCGTTGAGTTTCTTGGCGTAGGCCGCGCCAGCCGCTACCGATAAACCCTGCCCCAGCGAACCCGACGCAATCCTGACGCCCGGAATGTGTTCGGCAGTGGCGGGGTGGCCCTGCAACCGGCTGTCTAACTTACGAAACGTGGCCAGCTCTTCGACTGGGAAATAGCCCGCCCGCGCCAGCACCGAGTACCAGACCGGCGAGATGTGGCCGTTGGAGAGGAAGAAAATGTCTTCGTCGGTGCCATTCATGTCGAAGATGGGATTGCCGTCCTCGTCTTTTTTGCGGTCCATAATTTCAAAGTAGAGCGCCACAAAGAAATCGGTGCAGCCCAGCGAGCCGCCGGGGTGGCCGGAGTTAACAGCGGCAACCATACGAAGAATATCACGCCGAACGGCGGTAGCAATGTGTTCGAGTTTTTCGAGTTTTTCCTGTTCCATAAATTTAGTTTTGTATAAAGTCCGCACCGGAGAACCGGCAACATTGTACGGCTTGTGATTAAATGGTTCACTCAATGACACGCCTTGTTGCTGACGCGGGTGAGCCGCAACTATGCGTCTCTACGTTAAAATCTGTTCGGCGTGTTTTTTGGTATCAACCT
>JBBRUV010000340.1:0-5205 GCA_038247465.1 Cytophagales bacterium | reverse complement strand
GGGGCTGGGCCAGTTGTGTGGGGTTTTATTTCATCAAACTGGGTAAATATTACCCCAACCGACTTGCCAACCCCGGCAGGCAGGTCGGCAGTCGGCCCGATTGGTTATCTTTGCCGACCAATGCAACCGATTATGATGCAGGACAAAGTCAACCAGATTTATCAGGAAATAGAGCAGTTCGAGGCCAACTCGAAAGAACAGTTAGAGCAGTTCCGGCTGCGATTTATCAGCAAGAAAGGGGTGGTCGGTGGTTTGTTCGACGACTTGAAAGCCGTTGCTACCGCCGACCGCCGGGTCATTGGACAGGAACTAAACGGGCTGAAAAATGCCATCCAGGAGCGTTTTGAGCAGTTCTCGGTCCGCATCGAAGCCAGCCAGCAACTGGTAAACACCCAGCCCGCGCTCGATCTTACCCTGCCCAACGCCCCCGGCCTGACCGGAACCCAGCACCCGCTAAACCTCGTCCGGTTGCGGGCCATCCAGATTTTTGAGCGTATCGGTTTCAACGTGGCCGACGGGCCGGAGATTGATTCGGACTGGTACAATTTCGGGGCCTTGAACTTCCCCGAAAATCACCCCGCCCGCGATATGCAGGACACGTTTTTCGTGGAAAAATCAGCCGGGGTTTCATCCGACGATATGCTGCTGCGGACGCACACGTCGAACGTGCAGATCAGGCTCATGGCAGACAAGAACCCCCCGATTCGGTCAATTATGCCGGGGCGGGTGTATCGCAACGAGACCATTTCGGCGCGGGCGCACTGTATGTTTCACCAGATCGAGGGCCTGTACGTTGACCGCAACGTGGGGTTTAAAGACCTCAAAGACACGCTCTATCACTTTGTGAAAGAGATGTTTAGCAAAGAAACCCGGATTCGGTTCCGCCCGTCATATTTCCCTTTCACGGAGCCAAGTGCGGAGATTGACATCTCGTGCCAGATTTGCGACGGCGTGGGCTGCAACATCTGCAAACACAGCGGCTGGGTCGAGATTGCAGGGTCGGGGATGGTTGACCCGCAGGTGTTGGCAAACTGCGGTATTGACCCCGACGAATTTACGGGCTTTGCGTTCGGCATGGGCGTTGAGCGCATCACCCAGCTCAAATACGTGGTGAATGATTTGCGGCTATACACCGAAAACGACGTGCGGTTTTTACGGCAGTTTGAAGGCGTTTAGAATGAGTCCCATCCAACTTTCTGCCCTTGCCCTGGCTCTCGAAGCCGTCATTGATGATGCCTTTGGCGGGCGTCCCCTGTGGGTACTGGCCGAAACCAGCGACATCAAGAATTACCCGGATCGCGGCTATTGTTTTATGACCCTCGTGGAGCGCGACGGTCGGGAAACCCGCGCCAAGATGGAAGCCGTGATCTGGCGGCAAAACCACCACCTGATTCAGGAGTTTGAAACGGCTACCGGCATCGCTTTTGCCCGGAATCTGCAACTGCTGCTGCGGGTATCGGTCGGCTACAAACCGGCGTATGGCATCCGGCTCGAAATTTCGGGCATTGACCACGCCTACACCCTCGGCAACCTCGAACAGGAGCGCGAGGCCACCCTCCGCACGTTGTGTCAAAATCACCCGACGCTGGTCTGGCAACACGATGGGCAATACATTACGGCGAATCAGTTGTTGCCGCGTCCGGCGGTTTGGCAGCGCATTGCCCTGATTGCCGCGCCCGGCTCGGATGGCTGGCGCGATTTTCGGCACGAACTCACCACGAATCCATTTGGGTATGCGTTTGTGGTAGATGAATTTCTGACCCAGGTGCAGGGCGTTGGAGCCGAAAAGTCTATATACAATCAATTAGACAAGATTCGGGCGATTAACGAAGCGGATTTGGCCGATCCTTACGATGCGGTGGTGATGGTACGGGGCGGTGGTTCTCAACTGGATTTCGGCTCATTCGATACCTACACGCTGGGGTTGGCCGTGGCCGGATTCGGGATTCCGGTCTTGGCCGGCATTGGTCACGAACGCAACGTGAGCATCACCGATTTGCTCTGCCACCAAAGCGTGAAAACCCCTACCAAAGCAGCCGCTTTTTTGATTGAGCAAAACCAGCAGTTTGAAATCAGTTGTCTCCGGCTGCGCGAACGGCTAACGGTATCAGCACGGGAGCGGCTGGCCAATGCCCGCGAAGACCTGTCGCGCGGGACCGACCGACTGCAGTTTGTAGCCCAGACCTGTATCCGCAATCAGCAATTGGCGTTGCACGAAATGAGCCTGAAAGTCAGCTATTCTGACCCCGCCCGGCTCCTGCGCCGGGGTTACGCGCTGCTCCGGCACAAGGGCCGTGTTGTTCAACAAATCACCGATTTACAGCCCGGCGACGCAGTACAGGCGCAGTTGAGAGACGGAACTATACAGTTATCAGTAATCAATGAACACGAAATATTGGTAACTGGTAATTGATTACTGATAACTGCAATGGAACTCGTTGTTGCCCGCTACCGCGAAGACCTGAACTGGCTCCGAAAGGTGCCGAATCAGATTCAGAAAACGGTTTACGACAAAGGTGGCGAACCCGGCCCGGTGCCAAACGCTGTTTTGTTGCCCAACAACGCCGGGCGCGAGGCCCACACCTACCTCCACCATATTACAACCCGCTACGATTCATTAGCCGACTGGACGGTTTTTTGCCAGGGCAAACCGTTTGACCATGCCTTTGATTTTCACCACTCGCTGCGGGCCTTTGCCGCCAACCCTGACCGGATCGGAACCACAGGCCTGATTGATTCCGATACCGACCAATTCCGGTGGCTGGGCCATATTGTAGATACCGACGACAATCGGGGACAGCGATTATTTACGACATGGAGCAAAAACGATGACGGTCGCGGTCTCGACCTGGCGGGGTTTCACCGCGCCCTGTTTGGTACCGATGGGCCAGAAACCTACCCGTTTGTGCTGGGCGCACAGTTTGCCGTTCATCATGATTTAATCCAACAACACCCACTTGATTTTTATGAACGGGCGATGTCTATTTCGACAAATTTCCCCGATGCAGCCCACTGTTTCGAGCGGTCGTGGGATCGGGTGTTTCGCGTGACCGGGCTTACGGCTGACTGGTTAGCCGGGCGGCAAACCGTGTATTTGAAGCCGGTAAAACAGCAATCAAAAATAATTTCTGTCAGGTAGGTATGTGTAGGCAGGTAGGCAAAGTCAAAGTAGTAATATTTGGCCATTAAATTATCTTTTTTAGAAATATAATGGTACAGCATTCTACTTTTCATTCTACTTTCCATGAACACATTTTATGCATCATTGCTGGCACTAACCGTGCTGGGCGGGCCGCCCAAAAGTCTGGCCCAGGCACATACAACGCTGCCTGAAGGCAGTGTAGCGGCCAATAGCCGATTATTGGCAGCGTCTGATCTCGCACCTAATAAGGTTCTGGCGAGTAACAGACCAACGGATATTACGGTCTCAGGTAAAGTAACTGATGAGAAAGGGGATGGGTTACCCGGCGTAAGTGTCGTCATAAAAGGGTCAACTCAGGGTACCACCACCGATGGCTCAGGCGCTTTCAAAATCGCCGTTCCCAACGCCAGCTCGACCCTGGTCTTCAGCTTTGTTGGCTATGGCCGGAAAGAAGTAATAGTTGGCGGACAAACTTTACTGACGGTAGCCCTGATTCCTGACAATCAACTCCTGAACGAGATTGTGGTAGTGGGCTATGGTAGTCAATTGAAGAAGGAGATCACCGGAGCAGTGCAGACCATCAGTGCTGCCGAGATTAAAGACCTGCCCGTTTCGCAGATTGGCCAAAAGCTCCAGGGACGACTGGCTGGGGTGCAAATCAATCAGACCACTGGCCGGCCTGGAGCCGGGATCAATATTCGCATTCGGGGGCAGTTGTCGGTATCAGCCGGTAGCGAGCCGCTTTATGTGGTCGATGGCTTTCCGATTACGGGCAACATTGCCCAGCTCAACCCCGACGAAATCGAAGATATATCGGTGCTGAAAGATGCCGCTTCGACTTCGCTCTATGGTTCGCGGGCGGCTAATGGAGTGGTCCTCATCACAACGCGCCGGGGCAAGAGCGGCCAAACCAATGTCAGTTTCAACACTTTTACTGGAATTCAGGAGGTGCCGGAGCGGGGACGCGTAAAAATGCTCGATGCCCAGCAGTTTGCCCAGTTCAAGAAAGAATTTTTCGAAGATCAGGGCCGCCCGGTGCCATCCGAATTTGCTAACCCCGCCGATTGGGCCAACAAAAACAACGACTGGTACGGTGCCCTCCTACGCACAGCCCCCGTGCAGAGCTACAACCTGAGTATTAACTCTAACAAAGAGCGGTCAAGCACTTCTGTGGTGGCGGGGTATTTCAACCAGCAGGGGGTTGCCCTGAACAACGTGTATAAGCGATTCTCGCTCCGGCTCAACTCCAACTACAACATCTCTGATAAAGTAGCGATAGGGTTCAACGTAGCACCGTCTTATGTGTTCGACAATACGCCCCGCACCGATGGCGACCGGGGTACGGGTATTTTGTTCAATGCCCTGCATACGTGGCCGGTAATGCCCATCCGCAATGCCACCGGTGAACTGACCAAGTTCAATACCTTTCCGGGCAGTACGGGCAACATCTTCGCCTATCCGAACTGGGTAAGGTCTGCCGAAGAACTAACCAATGAAACCCGGAACACCAACCTCCTCAGCAACGCCTACATTCAGTATCAGCCCATTAAGGGCCTGACGCTCAAATCAACCATCAATGTCGAGTACCAGAACTCGAAGTTCTTTTTCTTCAACCCCTCAACGGCCACCAGTGCCATAAATGTACCGATACCGACCATGGCGGTTTCTATTCGGCAGGCGACGGAAAATATATCGTGGCTGAACGAGAACCTGGCGACCTACAACCGGAGTATCGGTGATCATAATTTCGAGTTACTGGCGGGTTTTACCAATCAGCACTTCCGGCAGGACGTTGCCCGGATTCAGGCTAACACCTACGCCGACGACCGGCTGCCAACTATTCAGGGGGCACTGAACGTTGACAGGGCTAATTCAACGCTGCCTGTTGGCTCGAACGTAGAGATTGGCAATAATACGGGTAACGCCGTGAATGAGTGGGCACTAACTTCATATCTGTCGCGGTTGACGTACAACTACAAAGGCAAGTACCTTTTCACCGCGGCCATTCGTACCGATGGGTCGAGCCGGTTCGGGGTCAATAACCGCTGGGGTACATTCCCCTC
>JBBRUV010000339.1:0-5288 GCA_038247465.1 Cytophagales bacterium | reverse complement strand
TGATGGGTTCGTGATGGACAAACTTGCCATCGTGATTCTGAATTATAACGGTCGTGGTTTCCTCGAACAATTTCTGCCCATTGTGCTACAATACGCAGATAATCAGCCGGTTTATGTGGCTGATAACGGTTCGAAGGATGACTCACTGACTGTTCTCCGCGCCAATTTTCCCACTGTTCGACTGGTTGAGTTAGCCACAAACTGCGGCTATACCGGGGGCTACAACGTGGCCCTTGATGCGGTGCGAAATCAATTTGGTGGGGCCCAATACTACTGCCTACTTAACTCTGACGTAGAAGTCACGCCCGGCTGGATTGCCCCAATCCTGACGCTTTTAGAAAACAACCCGCAGATAGCCGCCTGCCAGCCAAAAATCCGGGATTTTAACCGGCGCGACTATTTTGAACACGCCGGTGCCGCCGGTGGCTTTCTTGACTGGCTGGGTTATGTGTTTTGCCGGGGCCGTGTTTTTGCCACCTTTGAGCGTGATTTGGGTCAATACGATGATACCCGACCTGTTTTTTGGGCAACGGGCGCGTGTTTGTTTGTTCGGGCGGGAGTGTTTCATGAAATGGGCGGGTTCGATACCGCGTTTTTTGCCCACATGGAAGAGATTGACTGGTGTTGGCGGGTGCAACGGGCTGGCTATCAGGTCTGGGCCTGCGGGCAATCGGCCGTGTATCACGTGGGGGGCGGCACCTTACCGAAGGCCAATCCGCACAAAACGTACCTCAATTACCGAAACAGCCTATTTATGCTCTATAAAAACTGGCCTGCCGATGGCTGGTTATGGCCTAAGATAGTGCTGCGGCTGGTGTTAGACGGGCTGTCGTCGCTACTGTTTTTGAGAGTGGGGCAGTGGCGCGATGTGGCGGCTATTTTGCAGGCGCATTTTGCTTTCTACCAACATCTGCCCGTGCTAATGCGGCAACGGCGCGAACTCCGCCAAGGCTTAAATCAGAACGTGCCGTTAGCGAGTCAAAGCGTGGTGTGGGCGTACTTCAAAGAAGGGAAAAAGACATTTGGAGAGTTCGAAATGAACCAGTAGCAATCACAATTCCCAAATAGTGGGATGCGCGTGACGGCGGAGGTGCTTGTTCATCTCCAGCCAAAAGGCCAAAACCAGATAAATAATTACTGGCGAACCGAGCGTAAGGCAGGAGGTATAAATAAAATATACCCGGATGCTGTTTGGCGAGATGTTCATCCGCTTGCCCAGCCACGAGCAAACCCCGAAGGCTTGCT
Source organism: Cytophagales bacterium (assembly GCA_038247465.1). Lineage (GTDB taxonomy): Bacteria > Bacteroidota > Bacteroidia > Cytophagales > Spirosomataceae > JBBRNH01. Next base: position 4,043 of record JBBRUV010000339.1, on the reverse strand, counting down.
GCTCAACAAAGTAACGAAGTTTATTCATGGTGCTTGTTCTTATAATGTTATTGGGTTATACCATACAGTACGACTAAAGGAGACAGTTTGTTTGACAGAGTGGCGAAAGTAACGAAAAAATAACTACATTTTTTCACGATGACCGGAACAAATTTAGCTTATCCATGTTGTAGAGGGGTTGGTTATTTCAGATACAGCCAATTTCTACCAACAAAGTCCGTTGAGTACCGTTCTAAGTACATAGTTTGCATAGTCTGGTTTTATTAATGTGTTCTTTGTTATTTCGTAATTGAGTTTTTTTATTTTTCTTACATTTTTTATTATCACCATGCAAACAGGTGTAGTTAAGTTCTTTAACGAGAGCAAAGGGTACGGGTTCATTGTAGAAGACGACACAAACCGTGACATCTTCGTCCACATTACCGGCCTGAACGGGGTTACGATTCGCGAGCGGGATCGGGTGCAATTTGAGGTTGTTGAAGGCAAAAAGGGCCTTAACGCGATTAAGGTGAAGAAATTAGACGGCGGTTTCTAAACGAAACGCTTCTCATAGCTGAAAAATCCCTTAACTGAACATCAGTTAAGGGATTTTTCGTTTTATAATCATCTTAACCCTTATCCCACCCACGCCTTCACATCCTCAGCTTTCACCATCGGTACATCGAGTTTCAGTTTTTTCCGTGCTCCGCCGAGATCATTGAAAACCTTGTTTGGATTAGCCGCTTTCAACTGCTCAACGGTCTGAATCGTTAACTGACGCAAGGCTGGAATCCAGACTGCCGGTACGCCAACCGCTTCAAAATCAGCGTCGGTCGAAATCTCCTGCTTCTTTTCGGGGCGCATCTGCGGGAAAAACAATACCTCCTGAATGCTCGGCTGATTGGTCATAATCATGGCCAGCCGGTCAATGCCGAGGCCCACGCCCGCCGTTGGCGGCATTCCGTATTCTAAGGCCCGCAAAAAATCTTCGTCTAACGCCATGGCTTCGTCGTCGCCCCGTTCGGCCAGGCGGAGTTGCTCCTCAAAGCGTTCGCGCTGATCTATTGGGTCATTGAGTTCGGTGTAGGCGTTGGCGATTTCTTTACCGTTGCAGATAGCCTCGAACCGCTCCACCAAGCCTGGCTTTGTGCGGTGTTTCTTGGTCAACGGCGACATCTCGACGGGGTAATCGGTGATAAATGTGGGCTGAATCAGGTTCGGTTCGCACGCTTCGCCGAAGAGTTCGTCAATGAGTTTCGATTTGCCCATTGTACCGTCTGTTCGGATGCCGCGCTGTTCGGCAACGGCCCGCAGGTCGGCTTCGTCCATTGCTGATACGTCAACGCCGGTGTATTCCTGAATGGCTTCAAACATGGTCAGGCGTTTCCAGGGGCGTTTGAAGTCGATCAAGTTTTCCCCAACGGGAACGCGGGTGCTGCCCGTCACGTCAATTGCAACTTTCTCCACCATCTCCTCAATCGTGTCCATCATCCAGAGGTAGTCTTTGTAAGCCACATAAAATTCGACCTGTGTGAACTCCGGGTTGTGGGTGCGGTCCATGCCCTCGTTCCGAAAATCTTTGGCAAATTCATACACCCCATCAAACCCACCGACGATTAACCGTTTGAGATACAGTTCGTTGGCAATCCGCAGAAACAGTTTCATGTCGAGCGTATTGTGGTGCGTCTCAAAGGGCCGGGCGGCTGCCCCGCCGTGAATCGGTTGCAAAATTGGCGTTTCGACTTCAAGATACCCCTTGCCATTCAGAAACTCGCGGATCGAACTGACAAGTTTGGTACGCTTGATAAACGTTTCGCGCACATGCGGATTCACAATCAAATCAACGTAGCGTTGGCGGTAGCGTTGCTCGGGGTCGGTGAAGGCATCATAGATTTCGCGCTCGCCGGTTTTTTCATTCACTACCTCTTTCACCACCGGCAACGGGCGCAGCGATTTATTGAGGATGGTAAAGTTCTTGACATAGACCGAGAGTTCGCCAGTTTTGGTGGTGAAGACGTGGCCGTTCAGCCCGATGATGTCGCCAATGTCTAAGAGTTTCTTAAACACGGTGTTATAGAGCGTTTTATCGTCGCCAGGGCAGATGTCGTCACGCCGGAAATAGCATTGAATCCGGCCCGTAGAGTCCTGAATTTCGGCAAAAGACGCGCTGCCACTGATTCGGAAGGCCATCATCCGGCCTGCCAACTGCACGTTTCCCCAGCGTTCGTGGCCCGAAAAATCCTGCTCCGGGGTCACATCGGCATCGGGGCCGTCTGGGCCATCCAGCCGGGGCTGAAATGCCGCCCGGATGTCGGCAACAGTAGTGGTTACGTCGAAAAGTGGGGCGGGGTAGGGGTCAATTCCCATCCGAATGAGTTCGTCGCGTTTGGCCCGGCGGTTAATTTCCTGTTCGCTTAAAAGCATAAAAAATAGTTCGATGTTTGTAGTTTGAGGTTTGGCGATTTCATAATAAACTAACCGTCAATAAGTTAACCGTCAAACTAATTTCAAATAAGGTTCCTGGTTTTTTTGGGGCAGTGCTTTACGATGACCTACCGAAATCACAAACCGAAAACAAAAGTAGGGTTGGGTTGCCACAAACGCACAACGCCCGACCAAAGGCCGGGCGTTATGTAGCGAGTTTTAGGCTTTTGGCCGGGGTTTAGCCTAACGGAGTTAATGTAAGGCTAAGCCGTTGGCCTCAAGCGGGCGTTTTCGGCTTCAAGGGTAGAAACGTGGGCTTTGAGTTGGGCAATAAGGTCGTCTTTAGCGGCTAAGAGTTGCTCTATGAGGGGTGTTTGCCCGGCGGGGTGAATGTGCTGATGGTTGGTGTGAGAGTGGTCTTGGTTTTGCTGGATAACTTTCAGCACACGGGTATCGTCGGCTAAGAGGTCTTCGAGCGGAACGTCTAACTTTTGGGCTATCTTTTTGATTTCTTCGCAATCCGGGTGACTGGCTTCCGACTCCCAATTACTGATGGTTGACTGCGAAACACCAACGAGGTCGGCTAAGAAGGTCTGGCTCATGTTCTTTTTGTGACGTTGCTGACGGATGTAGGTGCCAATTGCCATAGTAAATGTAACGGTTGGAAAATAGTAGCCCAAATATAAGATTCGTTAGATTAATTTCTGTACCAGCAAATTGGTAAAAATTAGTAATTTTCTGATAAAATAGTACTTTTTTGGTAGAAATTACCAATTATCTAATAGTTATATCAGCCGCTTCCCTTCACCTTTGTATTGCACGAAGCACCGCAGGAAGCGGGGTGGGTGGGCAGAAAACGCTAACTTTCCTACAACTATGGAAAAAATTACAGCAAGCCAATTTGGCAAGTTCGACGGGTTTGGAGTAGGCAAATTGAACGCGATTAAGGGGGGGATGTCACAGGAGACTGGTGCCGGTCAGGCTTGCTTGGGAAACCAGTGTGTCGACTATAGGTCTGACACAATTAATGGCAGCTCTACGACGTATAGAGGTCTTTCAGTAGCACCAAGGCAAGACTGTTAGTAATCGGAGCAAACGCACGAATATTTTTTCTAAGAAGCCGCGCTGCTTTTAGAAAATCGCACGAGTTTATTCTATACAAAATTGATGCCTACAGGTCTTTGTAACATTACATTTTGCAGGATAAAACGCTGATTCTAATCTAACTGACCACTTTGTGTCTCTGCTATGATTAAAAATCAGAAATGGAAAAGATGATACTGGGTGAAAAGTCTATGGTGATATGTTTTAACCCATTATTAGATATGGAAAGACTATTTTAACAGCCCAAAGGCTTATTTTCAGGTTTAAAACTCGAATTTATCCGTTACCACAGACTGTACGCTCAGCACCGATTAATTTTCCTATTAAAAAAACTGGCAAAGATCAATGGTTTTTTGTTAGAATAGTATTTTCTTAGTAAAGGCTACCAATTTTCTTACTCTACCCGAAGATTTTTGAATTGACAGGCAAAAAGGCTGAAATTTGAAGCGACCAAGCACCAAACCAGCCTTTAAGGATGAAGAAGATCATCAGGGACGAAGTTATCAAGTTGCTTCATAAAATCCCATTAGCCAAGA
>JBBRUV010000338.1:0-5295 GCA_038247465.1 Cytophagales bacterium | reverse complement strand
ATTTCAGCCCTTTTAATGCAAAATAAAAGTATGCGACTACTTAGCGTAAATAAGTTGATACTACCCACAAACAAAAAAGCCCCGGTCTGGAGACCGGGGCTTTTTCTTTACAACACATTGTTCTATTTATTCACCGCAATAATATAGTCGGCGAGAATGCGGCCCGTTTCATTCAGATACAGGTCTTTCTTTTTCTTGGCTGGCTTGGCATCCGGTTTGGCCGGAGTTGGTACACCCGTTTCGTCGGTCAGGGCAATAATTTCGTCGGCGGCATCGGGATCGTCGGCTTTTTTGGCGGCTAACCGTTTTTTATCGGCTTCGTCGCGCTCTTTCTGGCGTTTCACCATCTGCAACGACACCACCGTATTTTCTTTCGCTTTTCGGAAATCAGCTACCTCCTGCGACACCTGCTTTAGTTCGGGGTCAGTTTTCAGGCGTTGCTCAAACTGGTCACGGACGCGGTTCAGCACCCGGTCATTCACAAACCAGTTGGTTTCGTAGTGGGTGGTGGCAATCTGATCCCAGGGCAACGCGCTCGGCTGTGAGCTTTCGCCGAAGTCTTCGGCAGAATACCGCGACGGCAACGTTACGTCAGGCGTTACGCCTTTGTGTTGCGTACTGCTGCCGTTGATGCGGTAAAACTTCTGAATCGTCAACTTCACCTGGCCAAGTTTGTCCTGCTCTTTGGGCATCATCCGGTTCAGGTCAATCAGCGTTTGCACGGTTCCTTTGCCGAATGTCTGACTGCCCACAATCAGGCCGCGTTTGTAATCCTGAATGGCCGCGGCAAAAATCTCGGAGGCCGACGCGCTGAACCGATCCACCAAAATTGCCAACGGGCCATCATACGCTACCGTCGGGTCATTGTCAGACATCACGTCGGTTTCGCCGTTTTGCTCGCGTACCTGCACCACAGGGCCTTTGGCAATAAACAGGCCGGTGAGGTCAATGGCTTCGATGAGCGAACCACCACCGTTACCGCGCAGGTCAATCACGATACCGTCAACATTCTCGGTTTTGAGCGAGTCAATCAATTTTTTCACGTCGGCAGTCGTGCTGCTGGCACCGACCTCGTGTTTGCGCTGACCTTCAAAATCGCGGTAAAAGAGCGGAATATTTACCACACCCATCTTATACGTCCGGCCATTCTCAGAGATTTGAATCAGCTCTTTTTTGGCGCGGGCTTCTTCGAGTTTGATTTTCTCGCGCACAATCCTGATCTCGCGGGGTAACGAACTGGCAAGCGCATCTGCGGCCCGCACCTGCAACCGGACAACGGTTCCTTTGGGGCCTTTGATGAGTTTCACGGCATCGTCAACGCGGTAGCCCACTACACTAACCATCGCGCCGTTGTCGCCCTGGGCCACGGCCACCACTTTGTCTTCTTTGGCGAGTTGCTTGCCCCGGAACGCCGGGCCACCGGGTAGTACATCCACAATCTTGATAAACTCGCCATCTTCGCGGAGCAATGCGCCAATGCCTTCGAGCGACTGGCTCATTTCCTGATTAAACCGATCGGCGGCTGGTGCGCCCATGTAGTTCGTGTGCGGGTCGAGGGCTTCGGCAAAGGCGTTCATGTACATCTGAAACACGTCTTCGCTGCGAACGCGGCCCAACGCTTTGTCGAAGTTTTTATAGCGGCTCGCCATCGTTGCCGACACCGCGCTGTCTTTCTGGCCGGCTAATTTCAGTTCAAGAGCCTGATTTTTCAGGAGTTTACGCCAGAGGTCGTTTTGTTCTTCGGCGGTTCTGGGCCAGGCAGCTTTTTCTCGGTTGGTGTTAAAGGTTTCATCTGCGGTGAATACAAACGGCTTTTTGAGAACTTCCTGCACAAACGCGCTACGCTCCTGAGTGCGTTTCCTGAACACGTTATAGACCGCGTAGGCCGCCGATAGGTCGCCGTTGATCAGCGCGTCGTCAACCTGAAGGCGGTATTTCTCGAATGTCTGCACGTCGCCGGCCAGCAAATAACTCTTGCTGTTGTCCACTTCTTTGAGGTAATTATCCCAGATCACGGACGACAGGGAGTCGTTTAGCCGAACCTTGCGGTAATGGTATGTTGTGAGCAGGCGAGCCACCATTTTCTCAACATTCTCCTGCGACATATTCGGTTTCAACTCGTCGGCTGGTAACACAGTACCAACATCAACGGCTGATTCGGTAACGGGTGACACAGCGGGTTGCCGGGCGGTATCCAGCGGGTTTGCATCGGGCTGAAAACTCAGCAACAGCACGGGCAACAAAGCAATGAGGTATTTCTTCATTTGGCCTAGCACGGGTTTATAGCGTGATTGGCGAGAGATGCGCTGGGGCAGCCCCGCCATTTATTTAACAATATCCAATAGTTCAACGTCAAAAATCAGTGTGGCTCCCGGCCCAATGTCGGCCCCGGCCCCCCGGTCGCCGTAGGCCAGGTCAGACGGGATGTAGAGCTTGTATTTCGAGCCAATAGTCATCAATTGCAGGGCTTCTGTCCAGCCTTTGATCACCTGCGTTACCCCAAATTCGGCGGGTTGGCCGCGCTCTACTGAGCTGTCAAACACCTTACCGTCAAGGAGTTTGCCGGTATAATGCACTTTCACTTTGTCGCTGGGCGTAGGCTTGGCCCCGGTGCCTTCTTTCTCGACCGAATATTGCAGGCCGCTTTCGGTAGTGACCACTCCAGACTTGGTTTTGTTTTCGGTCAGGAAGGCCGTCCCGATTTTTTTGTTGCCTTCGGCAGCTTTTGAGCTTTCGGCCTGTTTAACGGCATATTGTTTCTGCATAAAGGCGTTCATCACGGCCATAGCCTGATCTTGAGTGAGTTGCGTGGCCGATCCTTTCAGGGCATCGTTTAGCCCCCGCGCCACGGCTGCGGTGTTTACGCTGTTTAAACCCTGTTGTTTGAAACTCTGGGCAATGTTCATGCCGATACCGTAACTCAGCGAATCGTTGGCGTTGGCGAGTTTGACACCCGGCGCGGCTGATGCCGGTTTTGGTTTGGCGGCTGCGGAAACGGGTTTGGCCGGAGCCGGTTTTTTGGTTTGAGCAGTTGCGGTGTTGGCAAATAAAAGAGCCGATGCGATGCTGGCTAAAACAAGGGAATTGCGCGTCATTGGACTGAAAAAGGGTTGTGCGAGGGGTCGCTGGTTTGTTACACAGAAACGTAAAACAAGCGGATAAAAGTTTGTGTTTCCAACCGACTGATAAATTTACTCAGCAGCCACCCGAAAAAAACACGAATCACCGTTCTTTGTGGCTGATTCGGCTCCTCCGGTTAAGACCAGAGGGTAGTCTATTCACTATCAACGTCTGGCAAACTCATGTATGAAAATAGACCGTTTTTTCCTTTTTCTGCCTTTATATCTGCTACTGCTGTTGTGGCAGCCCGCTCTGGGCCAATTCCGCTGCGCCGACCCACTGGCGTTTTCGGTGGTGACGCAGCCGGGCCGCGTCGAGTGGCAGAAATTCCCGGAGTTCAGCCTGCCGTTTCCGGTGATTTTTGGTGGCCCGCGTCTTGGCGACAGCAATGCCCAGCCGCTTAAACACGGCTTTAGCGAAATCGTGTTTGTCGACGATTCGGAGTTTTACCGGGTTGTGCAGCCGAAGCAACGGGCGTTAGAGTGGACAGGGTTTGCCTTTGGCCTGAATCAGCCCTGGGAAACCGCCGAAAGCCCCTGGAACAACAACCTCCCGGCCTACCGCGCCCGCTGGAATCAGTGGCTCCGCGATGTGTCGGGCGGGCTGAAAACGGCATCCGGCAAGTATGACCTGCAGGCCGCCCGGATTATGGTGGACATCGAGCGGATTCAGGAAACCGACGTGCGAATCCTGCGCCTGAAAACCGACCCCACCACGCCTACCGCCTACAAAACCCTGACCGACAGCGAGTTTCTGCTCCGGTACAAACGTGATATCGTGACGCTGTATGCCCAATCCCTGCAATACATCCGCGACAATGCCGACCTGACCAACGTGCCGATGACAACCTACGGCGATGTGCCGATCAGAAACACGTATCTGAATGTGGTGGGTAATTCCTGGGCCGACTGGTCAACCAACCCCACCCGCGTGCATTATTTAGTGCAGGACACCACGAGTTTTAGCAAACCAACCGGCCCGTTTGAGCAGCAGTTGGATTACCTCACGCCGTCTGCTTATTATTTTTATGATTATCCCAACCGGCTCGCTCCCGATTATTTAGCGTATCTGCTGTTTCAGGTGGAGGCCAACCGCGCCTGGAGCAACAAGCCGGTGGTGCCATTTGTCTGGATGCGTTACCACGATTCGGGCGATTTTTATCCCAATTTTATTCAGCCATTTATGGCCGAGGCCACGGCTATTTTTCCGTTCTTTTCGGGGGCCAAAGGGCTGTGGCTTTGGGATATTCCGGGTTTTGCCGACCCGGTCTCAACAATCTATCGCCCCACCGAAGTCTATGCCCCTTACGAGCATTTTGTGCACGGGCTGTACCGGCTGTCGCGGTTTTCGGATATGTTCACCGGCAGTTATGAACTGGTTATCGAAACCCCGGCCCGCGACCTGATGGACGCGCAAAAACCCGTTTGGCGGGGCGTGGCGAAAGACAATAAAATTCTGATTGCCGCCCAAAACCCCTACGCCACCGACGCACAGACTACCAGCGTGGTGGTGCGCTACAAAAACTGGCAGCAGACCATCACCCTCACCGGGCGGCAAACGTACCTCTGTCAGTTTGACCTGTCTGTTACGGCCACCGAACCAGCCGGGCCAGACGCTGTGGAGGTTTCCCCAAACCCGGCCCACACCACGCTGACTGTTTCGCTGGCTCCGTCTAGAACGTATCCTGCCACGCTGACCCTTCACGATTTGACGGGCCGGGTGGTTCGGCAACGGGCCGTTGAGGGCCAGGAAACGGTGTTTGACGTGCGCGGTCTGGCTACCGGGGTGTATGTATTGCGCGTTGGTGAGGGTGCGTCTGCTGTGCGTCGGCGAGTGATGGTTACGCCATAACCCCCCCCCCCGGTACTGATCACATGACCAGTACCGGGGGGGGGTATGAGTAAGAATAGCGCAATGGCGCAGCAACCTACCGCATCAATAACACCCGGCCAGACGTGGCCCGGCCCGTCTGTGCTTTGTTGCCGTTACCGACCACCCGAATCAGGTACAGCCCCGGTGGTTCGCGCTCCATGTCCAACATCTCGGTTTGGGCCGTGCCCGTGCCAACCACCGCCCGGCTTTGCAACACGGCTCCCGTCAGGCTCTGCACCGACAGACTGCCCCGCTCACCGGCTGCCAGCCGGAACCGCACCGATACCCGGCCCGAGGAGGGGT
>JBBRUV010000337.1:0-5306 GCA_038247465.1 Cytophagales bacterium | reverse complement strand
GGTATCCTTGTGCGAGTTGATACGCATTGAGATATTGTTGAAAATCATCACAGGCGATGAAAATTTGTGTTAATTTGATAGTATTCAAGACAGTAGTCATGGTCGTCAATCTTGGTAATGTGCAAGTTCAAATAAACGACTATTGACGCTGTCTTGTTTTATTGGCAATAATTATCTGAAAATCAATTAGATAGACCCAAAATTCGCATTAATACGGTATATCTGAATCTGCATCTATTGCGTCAATGCGTCGCTGATGCCGCCCGCCCTCAAACGGCGTATCGAGCCAGATCTGCACGATGCGTAGTGCCAATTCTTCTGACACCATCCGTTCACCAATCGAAATCACGTTGGCGTTGTTGTGCTGCCGCCCCAGCCGGGCCGATTCTTCGTTCCAGCACAGGGCGCAGCGCACACCCCGAACCCGGTTGGCCGTGATGGCCTCGCCGTTGCCCGACCCGCCCAGCACGATGCCGCGCTCTACGTCTCCGGCGGCAACGGCCTCGGCAACGGGCCGGATAAAGGTCGGATAATCAACGGGTTCGTCAGAGAATGTACCTTTGTCTACAACCACGTGGCCGAGAATGGTGAGGTATTGCCGGATGATTTCCTTGTAGCGGAAACCGGCGTGGTCGGAGCCGATAGCGATGTTCATATTGGCAAAAATACGAACATTTCCCGCACTCGACTCTTGCCGGGTGCAGTCCGTTCTTTACTTTCGCACCATCATTCTCAACCGGCAACAACCTGTTTATCCCCAATCTTCTCCATGACTTCTTCCTTTCAGCAACGCCCGCCCGCCACCATCGTCTTTATTTTCGGCGGCAGTGGCGACCTCAACTTCCGCAAGCTCACGCCCGCCCTGTATAACCTGTACATTGATAAATACCTGCCCGAACGGTTCGCTGTGGTAGGTTTGGGGCGCAGCGAATACACCAACGAAACCTTCCGGGAGCGGCTTTTCGACGGTATCCAGAAATTCTCGCGCCGGAAAGATGGCCCCTGGAGCGAGTTTTCGACAGCAATCTCCTACCTCCAGCTCGATGCCGGTGATGCCGCTTCGTTCTCAAAAATCACTGACGTTGTGAATGCCCGGCACGCCGAATGGGGTCAGGCTCCCAACGTATTATTTTACCTGTCGGTGGCCCCGAAACTCGTGCCGGAAATTGCCACCAACCTCAGCAAACTCGATTTTTGCCGCGATACGATTCATACCCGCATCGTGGTTGAGAAACCGTTTGGTCACGATCTTGCCAGTGCCACCGAACTTAACCGACTGCTGGGCGGGCTGTTTGCCGAAGAACAGATTTACCGCATTGACCACTACCTCGGCAAAGAAACGGTGCAGAATATTCTGGCCCTGCGCTTCGCCAACGCGCTTTTTGAGCCGATTTTCAACAAAAACTACGTTGAGCATATTCAGATTACGGCTTCTGAAACGGTTGGGTTAGAGGGCCGCGCCGGGTATTACGAAGGCTCCGGCGCACTCCGCGACATGATTCAGAACCACCTCCTGCAACTCATGTGCATGGTAGCGATGGAGGCTCCGGTGGCGTTCGGGGCCAATGAAGTTCGCAATAAAAAAGTGGACGTGCTGAACGCCATCCGGCGCATCCCGGCGGATAAAGTCGCTGGTTTTGCCGTGCGCGGGCAATACGGCCCGGCGGCCGACATCAAGGGCAAACCCGTGTTGGGCTATCGGGAAGAAAAAAACATCCCTGCCGACTCGAAAACCGAGACCTACGCAGCCCTGAAACTTTACGTGGACAATTGGCGGTGGCAGAACGTACCGTTTTACCTCCGCACAGGTAAGTTTCTGCCCGAAAAAATCACCGAAATTACCATTCGGTTTAAGCCCGCGCCGAACTTTGCGTTTCCGCAGGAAGCCACCGATACCTGGCGGCAAAACCGGCTCATCATTGGCATTGCGCCCGTGATGGATATCCGGCTGCGGTTTCAAACCAAACGGCCCGGCCAAATTGTGCGGCTCGACCCGGTGGACATGGCCTTCCGCTACGCCGACAGCTACGACGGGCAGGAACCCGAAGCCTACGAAACCTTATTACTCGACGTGATGACCGGCGATGCCACGCTGTTTATGCGGGCCGATCAGGTCGAAGCAGCCTGGCGCGTGGTGCAGCCCGTTTTAGATGCCTGGGAAGCCGAAACGCCCGATTTTCCGAACTATATGCCCAACACCTGGGGGCCGGAAGCAGCCAACCAACTGATCGAGAAAGAAGGCTATCGGTGGATGAAGAAATGAACACCGTGAACACCATGAACACCATGAACACCTTACCAACTCCCCAAGCCCTTGCCCGCGCCGTAGCCGACTGGCTCACCGACCACTGCCGCGATGTGCTAACCCGGCAAGACCGATTCACGATTGCATTGTCGGGCGGTAGTACGCCCCAAGCCCTGCACCAACTGCTGGCCGGGCCGGACTACCACGACCGGATTGACTGGACAAAGTGGCACGTCTTTTTTGGTGACGAACGTTTTGTACCCCTCGCCGACGAGCGCAGCAACGCAACGATGGCGAGGGGTACATTGCTGAATCACGTGCCGATTCCTGCCGGTCAGATTCACATCATGCAAACCGAAAATACCACCCCCGATCAGTCAATGGCTGATTATTCGGCGGTGCTGCACCGCTATTTCGGCGGCTCTGAAACGACCTTCGACGCGGTGTTGCTCGGTCTCGGCGACGACGGGCATACCCTTTCGTTGTTTCCCGGCACCGATGTTATCTACGAACAAACCGACTGGACGCGGGCGTTTTGGCTCGAATCGCAGCAGATGTATCGCCTGACGCTCACGGCCCCGGTGGTGAACCGCGCGGCTGCGGTGGCGTTTCTGGTGGCGGGCGAGAACAAAAAACGCGCCTTGCATGAAGTTTTGCACGGTGATTATCAGCCCGATGTCTATCCGGCGCAGATCATTAAACCCACAACCGGGCAGTTGCTGTGGTTTGTGGACGAAACAGCCCAATAAGCGGTTATCTACCAACGTCTCTGCAAAAGAACGAAGCCACCCGTGCTGTTGGGGAACAGTTGGCCCCGGTCAAGCGCAACCGTTGTCGTCAGCAGGGTTCGTTTAGTTCCCCCAAACGGCCACTGAGCCGATAGCAATCCCGAAAACTGCGGAAACGGCGACGGATACGGTTGATTATAGGTGCCATAGTTGCGGCTATACGAAGCCCGCAACATCACCGTTGGCCCGCGCCGAAACACGCCCTGCAACCCCGCATAGTAGGCCACGAGCCGGTTATCGGGGTAATAACCTCCCCCGGTAAAGTCGTTGACGGTCTGGGAGAAAGCCGTTCGCGGGGCAATCAGCGGTGTGCCAATCGTATGTCCCCGGTATGACCAGCCCTGGATATACTGGCTGTTGTTAAAATAGTTATCACCCCCCTGATACCGGGCCGTAATATCGAACGTGGAGCCGCTTTGGTTCATCGTGCCGAGCAGTTCAACCACCGCCCGCGCAACCCGAAAGCCGACGGGCCGGGTGCTTCGATTCACGTATTGCAAGCCCGTCAGCCCGTCGGGAACGTTTTGAAACGCCAACCCCGACGCATCTTCGTAAATGTGCTGATGGTAGAGCCGCCACTGATGATGAACACCGTTCCACTCTAATGCGAAATCGTAACTCCCGACGTGATTGCCGACCCGGTTTGTTCCGTCGAAACTCGTGAAACGGCCATTCTGAATGTCGTCGGGATAGCGGCCCGTTATCAGCGACAAATAATCGCGGAAGGATGTGGGCAGGGTTCCATCAACCGACAAATCGGTGTTAATCAGATAATCAGCACGCCCACCCCATTGCACCTGATGATTCAGCCCGGCGTAGAACCTGACACGCCAGGTTGGTTTGCCAAAGCGACCATACAGGTATTTCTGGTGGAGGTAACTGCCCTGAATGTAGGCGTTTGTGAGCCAGCCGTGCGCGTAGCCAACCCGGAACGCAACGAGGTTTCTGGTGAACCCAATTGCTACATAATCAGGCGTATGAAACTGAATTTTAGGAAACGACAACGCATTGCCCGACCAGGCTACGAATCCCGATGTCAGCAGCGTATCGCCTAACCCATACACTTCGCGCCGATTGCCGGCGAAGAGTTCGACCCGACCAAACTGGATTTTGGCGTAGGCATCGGGCAGTAAAAGGGCCGGGTCGTCGGGCGTGGGAGTCGGTCCGGCGTTGGCAACGGCATAAACTCCGAAGCCCCAGTCGAAGCGCGACCGGCGGGTTTTGGGGGCAGAATCGGGCCGGGGTTTATAGTCGCGCAGGATGCCAAACCGGGCCGTGCCGAACGACCCTTTTAGCGGAACTGTGCCGTACTGATTGGTTCGGAGCCAGAACGGGTTCTGTTGCGGATTTGCTGCCAAACCACCAATTTCTACCGAATACCGAACCTGCCCGGCTGCCGAAAGCGGTTGCGCTACGATTGGCCGAAAACTACTCCAAACTAAACCCGCAAGCAGCAAATGGTACGTTTTCAACATAGATCCGTTGGATTCCTTAGATTCTGCCGAAATCTATGGCATTGACAATCAGAATCCAGTAGAATCCAAAAAATCTATGTTGACCGGGCAACGTCAGAACGTGATTTTCCGCAATGTTCCGTCGCCCAGAACCATCATGTAGGCCGTGTTTGCGCCAAAGAGTTTCAAATCGGTGGGAGCGACCGAAGAAACCCTATTCTATTTATGCTTGCTGAAACAGGCCCGCAGCGTCGAAGACGTGCTTAAAGCAGGAGAATAATTGGGATATATTCAGGAAAAGCGTGAGGTGCAGGACGTCGAACGTCGCCAGCTCAAAAACGATGTGGTTCTTAGCACTATCAATCTGACGTATTACCAGGAAACCGAAGCCACCCTCCGTCCCGAAGAGCCGTTTTATACCCCGATTGCCCGTAGCCTAACCGACGGTTTCTGGCCGGCAGGCAAGGCCCCGATTGGCGTATTTTATTTCTTGACCCCGGCCATCGTTGGCGTGTTTGGGTTTGGCTCATCGTGCGCTGGCGACGAAAACGGAAGTCCGTCTAAATGAAAAATCCCCGACCAATAAGGCCGGGGATTTCCTTGTTGATAAAGCAGGGGTAATTTATGGCAAAAACTGGGGCTTGATGTCGCCCCGAATTTCGCCCGCCGGAAAAGCCGTTGTGTGCAGGTTGGCGTAATAAAAGCCATTAAGCAGACTGTCAACGCGCCCGGCAGTAGTCAGCGTTGCGGTGCCGATAACGGGCGATGTGAGGGGCGCGGCCAACGGGATTTCGACGGGGCCGTTACCGTTGGCCGCGT
>JBBRUV010000336.1:0-5356 GCA_038247465.1 Cytophagales bacterium | reverse complement strand
GATAAAAAACCATGAACGCGACGACGTTTATTCTCGCAGCTGATGCTCCGCCGATTCGGTTTCCGGCCTGGGTTAGTCCATTAACCGACGACCAATTTTTCGATTTCTGCCAACTCAATCCCGACAGTAAGTTTGAACGCCATGCCGATGGCACCATTATTACTATGTCACTAACCGGAGGAGAATCAGGCGAACGCAACAGCGAAATCACGCTTGAATTAGGATTATGGAACCGGCAGGCACGAAGCGGCCACGTATATGATTCGTCAACTGGGTTTAAGTTGCCCAATGGCGCGGTGCGGTCGCCGGACGCGGCTTGGGTAAGCAACGCTGTTTGGAACGCACTCACGCCCTGGCAAGGTAAACGGTATATGCCAGTCTGCCCGGAATTTGTTATAGAACTTGTTTCCGAAACTGACCGGCTGACAGACAGCGCGGAGAAAATGGAAGAATATATCGAAAACGGTTGTCTGCTGGGGTGGCTGATTAATCCCAAAACCGAAACTGCCCGCGTTTATCGGCCCGATGGCTCAATCAGCCTGGTGCATGGATTCGATAACGTGCTGTCGGGCGACGCTGTTTTGCCGGGCTTGGTGCTGGATTTGAGCGTGTTGCGGTAGGCTTTTAGCCTGTCCTATCGTTCCAAAATCAGCGTTTTTAAGTGCCGCAACAGTGATACAATCTGCACTAAATCAGCATAGTTAGCCGCATTAAACTCCTGGCTCAGGCAATAGTCAGTTCCAATAAGGGTTGTAAAAAACCAGTTCGCGCCGATAATAAAACTGCCATAAATTGGTTTGCCATCCTGATTTTTCTGCTGGGCAATCAGCATCGCCATCAACATTTGGGCCTCCAGGTCTTTGTTATCGCCTTTTCCCTTCTTAGATTCTTGGAGAAAAAAATACGGTTTTCGGGGTTTGTTAAATGGCATTGGTGTTGCCACTAAGCAATCGGCTACGACTGACAAGTGAAATTCGCCCACAACAGCACTCAATGGCCGTTCGTAATACACCTTTATTTGACCGTCTAAATCAATGGCGGCTAAGTAGAAAATATGGGCGATAAGCTGAATTTTAAGTTCTTCTTCGTTGAAATAGTTGATGTAATCTTTAGTGCGCTCGAAAACATCTTTGAGCAATTTTTCTTCAAAATCGGTCAACGAATACGAGGCTGACAACCACTCGGTCAGTTCTTCGCTCTCTCGCCGGGGCGTTATTTCGTAGGTTTCGGCCAACAGGCTCAGGTCTATCGGATGCTTGGGTGCCATTGTTTCAGTTGCTTAAACAAAGATAGCCAAAGCAGTAAGAATCGCCGGTGAATCTGTTCTTTGCATAAACCCAAACACAGTACCAAAACCCAATGACCCATTTTCGATTCTTGCCCGGCCTGGCCTTTCTGCTGGCCCTGATTACCACCACCGCCCCGGCTCAAACCGCCAAACCCCACCCGCCCCTGTCAGAAGCCGCGCCCGAAACCGTTGGGATGAGCAGCGACCGGCTGGCCCGGATTGATGCCGTTGTGAACGAGTACATTACGGCTGGCAAACAGGCCAACGTGGGTGTGCTGATCGCCAGAAACGGCAAAATCGTGTATCACAAAGCCTTCGGGCAGGATGACGTTTCGGCCAAAACACCACTCCGGCGCGATGCTATTTTCCGAATTGCGTCGCAAACTAAGGCCATCACCAGCATGGCCGCCATGATGCTGTTTGAGGAAGGGAAATTTCTGCTTGATGATCCGGTCTCGAACTATATCCCGGCGTTCAAAAACATGACCGTGCTGGATAAATTCAATGAAAAAGACTCGACGTTTACTACCGTGCCGGCCAAACGCCCCATCACCGTCCGGCAGTTGCTGACGCATACATCAGGTTTAGACTACCCCGGCATCGGCTCGAAAGCGATGACCGCGATTTACGCCAAAAACCAGATTCCGAGTGGCATCGGTACGCCCGGCGGCAACCTCGGTGAGGCCATGAACCGGCTCGCCAAACTACCCCTCGTGCAGCAGCCCGGTGATAAATGGACATACGGCCTGAGTGTTGACCTGCTCGGTTATCTGGTTGAAGTTGTCTCCGGCCAACCGCTTGACAAATTTCTGCAAACGCGGCTGTTTGCGCCCCTTGGCATGAACGACACGTACTTTTACCTGCCAACGGCCAAACACAACCGGCTGGCGCGGCTTTTCACCGAAGACACCGCCCGCATTGCCAGGCCCTACCCAACCAACCAACCAACCCAACTTGCAGATTATCCAAAAGCCAGCAACGGCACCTATTTTTCGGGCGGGGCCGGGCTGTCGTCAACCCTGAGCGATTATGCGATTTTCCTGCAAATGCTGCTCAATAAAGGCGAATACAACGGCAAACGAATCCTCGGCCCGATGACGGTGAAACTGATTCTGACCAACCAAATCGGCGACCTGAACGTGGGCCAAAACAAATTCGGGCTGGGCTTCGCGCTAACCTCTAACAAAAGTGCAACCCGGATTCCCACACCCGAAGGCACCTTTGACTGGGGCGGTTTTTTTGGCACCACCTACTGGGCCGACCCCGAACAGGGCATCATCGGGCTGATTTATACCCAGAAATTCCCGAACTCGCACGGCGACCTGAGCGATAAATTCAAGGTACTGGTCTATCAGGCAATTACGGAGGAGAATCCGTAGTTTCGTGGCATGAAAAACATTACGAAACGAATACTCACCGTTTTTATCATCCTGCTCGTGGTCGGGCTGGCGTTTCTGCCGAAAATCAAACCGTTGTTCCAGTCGAAACCCGACGAAGCGGGAAAAGGCGATAAAACGGCTGCGGGCATCAAATCTGCCGGTAAAAAAGCCCCCGTTGGGGGTTTGGGTGCTTCTCCGGTTGAAGTGCTGGTCATCAGTGCCGAATCACTCGACGAGAAAATTCAGACGACCGGCACCATCATCGCCAACGAAGAAGTGGACATCCGGGCCGAGGTATCGGGGCGCATCACGGCGATTAACTTCCGCGAGGGTGATTACGTGAAACGCGGAGCTATCCTCCTCAAAATCAACGATGCCGACCTGCGGGCGCAACTCGGAAAGGTTGAAGCTAACCGCAAATTGGCCGAAACCAACGAAGCCCGTCAAAAACAACTCTTCCAGAAAGAAGCCATCAGTCGCCAAGAATACGACATTGTGCAGACCAACCTGACGGGCGTGTTGGCCGACATCGAGAACCTGAAAGCCCAACTCGACAAAACCGTGATTCGCGCCCCGTTTAACGGCACCATCGGACTGCGGCAAGTTAGCATTGGCGCGTATCTGTCACCGGCATCGCCGATTGCCACGCTTACCAACACCAACCCGGCCAAGATTGATTTTTCTGTTCCGGCCAAGTATGCCCGCGCCGTTCGCCGGGGAAGCGTGATTCAGTTCTCGGTCGAAGGCTCATCGGCCCGGCGGACGGGAACGGTGTATGCCGTTGAGCCAAAAGTTGACCCCGAAACCCGGTCTCTGCTGCTGCGGGCGGTGAGTGCCAACGGAGACGGTGCGCTGGTGCCGGGAGCCTTCGCCCGGATTGACGTGGTGCTGAGTTCACGCGGGAACGCCATTGTGGTACCGACCGAATCTATTATACCGGAGCAAAAAGGCCAGAAAGTATTTATCGTAAAAAACCACAAAGCCGAATCGGTTCGGGTTCAGATTGGCCTCCGCACCGAGCGCACGGTAGAAATCAAAAGCGGTCTGCATACCGGCGATTCACTGATTACGAGCGGCATTCAGGGCGTGAAACAGGGTGGCGATGTGAGTGTACAGTAATTGATATCAAGAAAGGCATAAAAAAGGGGCAATCATCACGATTGCCCCTTTTCAATTAAAATCCGTGTAAATCCGCTTAATCAGCACCGCTTTTACATCAATTCGGATACCCCGGATTCTGCGGTTTCAGATTCGGGTTGTTCAGCATCTCTTGTACGCCCAGCGGTAACAGCAGGTGTTTTTGCTGAAGAGCCTGGTTTGTACTCAGGTTTACGTGGCCCACAAACTCGTCAAACCCTTTATTGGTCTCGTTAAATACCTTCCGCAGCCGGACCATATCGAACCAGGTGATCTGCTCGTAGCACAATTCGTACCAGCGTTCGCGCCAGACGGCCGTGCGGAACGTGGCCTGCGTAAAGGTGCCGAGGGCCGGGGTGGTCAGCGTGGCCCGGTCCCGGATGCGTTTCATGGCTGCATACGTATCTGCCGTTGGCCCACCTACTTCGTTCTGCGCTTCGGCATAAATCAGCAGCGTTTCGGCATAGCGAATCTGCGGCACATTCAGGTTATTCTGCCGCGTACCAGCAACCCCAAACGTACCCGCCGAGGTGCGGTTGAAGTGCTTGAACACGTAGGGCGCGTTAAGTTGAAACGGTGCGCCGTTGCCATTGGTAAAGTAGCTGGTATAAAAATACCCATCCTGATTTTTGGCCCGTAGATCACCAGTTTCGTACGAATTGAAGAACGACCGCGTTGGTACCGAGCTGCCCGTTCCGCCCGGTCCCTGGAAGGTAACGGGCTGGAAGTTGGGGTAGAAGTTCTCCATCGGATTACCCGCTACCACCGTGTTATACTGGAGCATGAACAGGTGTTCGAGCCGGTTTTCGGTGGTTTCGCTGTGTACGTCGTTATAATTCGTAAACAGGTTGACTATGATTGGATTGGCGTTGGCATAGGTGATGACCTCAAAGGCTTTGTCGGCAGCTAACTTGTAGTGCGACGCGCCCCTGTTGAGCGGGAAACCCGCCATGGTCAGATACACTTTAGCCAGTTGCGTTTTGACAGCGGCTAAATTGGCCCGGCCCGATACGTCCATCCAGGTCAGACCAGCGGCTTCGGCAGCAATCAGGTCTTCCACAATCAGTTTATAGATATCGTCTTTCGGGGCGCGGGCGGGCGAAAACTGTTCGGATGTGGCGGTCTGTGGGGTGGTAATGAGCGGAATATCACCCCATAACTGAACCGCCGTAAAATAGGCCGAAGCCCGCAGGAACCGCGCTTCACCCAGAATTTTGGCTTTCTGGGCAGCGTTCATGGGCGTAATTGCCGGCACCTTGTCAAGCACCTGATTGGCATTGGCAATAACGCGGTAGAGTCCATTCCAGTAGTTGACTACCTGCACGGTATTACCATCATGCACCAGGGCGAGGAGGTTGTTGAGGTCAGAGTTCTGCGCCGTTTCGGTAATTGAGGTACCCGTCAGGGCTTCGAGCAACTGCCAGTTGGCGGAGAAAATACCGGCTCCACCACCCATGAACCGCAGGTCGGCATAGACAGCAGCCAGCGCGGCCTCGGCATGGTCGGGAATGGTGTAGAAGCTTTCGGGCGTGAGGTTAGAGGGGTCTTTCTC
>JBBRUV010000335.1:0-5366 GCA_038247465.1 Cytophagales bacterium | reverse complement strand
GGCTCGCTGGCCCGCACCGGCGACGAAGCTAAAAAACGCGATGTGCTGCATTTCTTCGCCCCCAAAGACCTGTCCGAAGACCTCAAAATCCTGCAATTCAGCAAAGGGCAGGAACACAAACCCACAGAAATCGAAAACCTCGAAGACCTCCTGACCGGCATCAGCCAGCGCGACCTCGGCTGCACCGAACCCGTGCGGTTTATTTACTCCGGCAACAACGAGTTTCCGTTCGGGGCGCGGGAGCAATGGACCGACTCCTGCAATTTGCTGGCCCTGAAAGACGGCGTGGTGGTCGGCTATGACCGCAACACCCACACCGCCGAAGCCTTCCGCACGGCGGGCTTCGAGGTGATCGAAGCGGCCAAACTCTTAGATCGTTTCGAGCGGGGCGAATCATCGCCGGAAACCATCGAGCGGACGTTTATCATGCTCCCATCGGCAGAACTGAGCCGGGCGCGGGGTGGTAGCCACTGCATGAGTTTACCGCTGTTTCGGGATGCGTTGACTGCCAACTGATTCTGGGAACCCTCTTTGAGCAACTGAAGCAGAACTTGTTTAGTATTCCGCTCTGCCCACCCCCAACCCCCTCCTAAAACAGGAGGGGGTTGGGGGTGGGCAGAGCAACACAAAATACCTAAAAGTAAAAAACCTAAACGGCTTCGAATCCCCAAAATCAAGTAGAATCCATTAATTTTGACCGTCGAAACGCTAACTTCATTTTCGCTTGGGGACCTCTTGCGCCACCTATTGACCCTCGCCGTAGCCGCGCTGCTGCTGGGCTGTGCCACCGATAACCGGCAGCAGGCCCGGATTCAGCCCCTGCCCGTTCCCGGCGATACCACCCGTACCACTGCCGCCCTCAATGCCCTTGCCCGCGCCATCCGCACATCGGCCCCGGCCTCGGCTTTCGCCAAACGTGCCGAACTGTTTTTGCAGGCCGGACGTACACAGGAGGCTCTGACTGATATTGATGAAGCCGTGCTGCGCAAACCAACCGTTGGGGCGTATTATCTGACCCGTGCCGCCGTGCTGCGGGCCTTGAATCAGCCCGCCAAAGCCCTCGAAAATGCCCAACGCGCCGAAATTTCGGGGGTCGAAACGCCCGAATTATACACGCTTCTGGGTGATTTATCGCAGCAGCAACGGCAGTATGGCAAAGCCCGGCTTTATCTGGCACGAGCCTTGCAGATGGCTCCGTTTGACGGCGAAGCATATTTTTTTGAGGGATTGATTGCCGCCCGGCAGGGCGACACAACCCGCGCCATCGCCCTCTATGAACAATCGCTGAAACTGAAACCGCGCTACTTACCGACCTATAATCAGATGGCAAGCGTGTATCGGGGCATGGGTAATACGGCGGTAGCGTTGGCCTACAACAGCCGCGCAACCGATTACTTTCCGGCTAACGTAAACCTGATTTATAACCGGGGACTGATTTATCACGATGCGGCCCGGCTCGACAGTGCGCTGATTTGTTACCAGCAGACCGTGAAACAGCAACCGACATTTTATCAGGCGTATTTTCAGGCCGGATTAGTGTTTCAGAAATGGAAAGGGTATTACCAGGCATTGACAAATTTTCAAAAAGTGCAGAAAATTAAGCCTGATTATCAGGGAATTGACACCTATATCGGATTCTGTTTCGAGAAAACCGGGCAGTACGAAGCCGCCGTTGCTGCCTACACCACAGCCACCCAACAAAACGCTGGCGATGCTGATGCACAGGCGGGGCTATATCGGGCGCAACGCCGACTGGCCTGGCAACAAAACGGCTATGGCAACCCAACCGATTATTTGCCCCGGACAACCCGAACCGAACCCAACCCGGCCCGGCCCGTCGGCCCCGTGTTAAATACATCGCGGGTGCGGGTGCTGACCATTCAACCCCGAACCCGCCTGCCCACGCGGGGCGACTCACTACCCAGAACACTAAAACCAGTAAACTAAGGCGTTTAAGAGTGAAGGTTTAACGCCTAAGGCTAATGTCTTTGCGTTAAACCTTTACCCTTAAACCGTAAACGACGATAAAAATGATTGCCCAAGACCAACTCATTCAAATTACCCTTCCCGACGGCAGCCTTCGGGAATACCCAGCCGGGGCATCGAGCCGCGATGTTGCCCTTGGCATCAGCGAGGGACTGGCCCGCAATGTGCTGGCTGCCAGCGTAAACGGTACCATTGTTGACGCAAACCGTGCCATCGAACCTAACCCCAATGGCGGGCCGACAACGGTGCAGCTACTGACCTGGACCGACCGCGCCGGTAAAGAAACGTTCTGGCACTCGTCGGCCCACCTGCTCGCCGAAGCCCTCGAAAGCCTGTATCCGGGCGTTCAGTTTGGCATTGGCCCGGCAGTAGAAACCGGGTTTTATTACGATGTTGACCTGAACGGACAGGCGTTTTCGCAGGAAGATTTCAAGAAACTCGAAGACAAAATGCTCGAACTGGCCCGCCAGAAAAACGAGTATGTCCGCCGGGCCGTGCCAAAAGCCGAAGCCATTACTTATTTTGAGGAGAAAGGTGATCCGTATAAAATTGATCTGTTGCAGGATTTGGAAGACGGCAAGATCACGTTCTACTCACAGGGCGGTTTCACCGATTTGTGCCGGGGGCCGCACATCCCCAATACCGGATTTATCAAGGCCGTTAAGGTCATGAGTGTGGCCGGGGCATATTGGCGCGGCAATGAAAAAAACAAGCAACTCACTCGTATCTACGCCGTTACGTTTCCTAAACAGAAAGAACTCGACGAATACCTGCACCTGCTCGAAGAAGCCAAAAAGCGCGACCACCGCAAACTCGGTAAAGAACTTGACCTGTTCACGTTCTCGGAGCGCGTCGGTGCAGGCCTGCCGTTGTGGTTGCCCAAAGGTGCGCTGGTGCGCGAACGGCTCGAAAATTTCCTGCGCAAAGCCCAGGTTCGGGCCGGGTATCAGCCGGTGGTAACGCCCCACATCGGCAGTAAAAAACTGTATGAAACATCGGGCCACTGGGAAAAATACGGTGCCGATTCGTTTCAGCCGATTCGCACCCCCGAAGAAGGCGAGGAGTTTTTGCTGAAACCGATGAACTGCCCCCACCACTGCGAAATCTACAAAGCCCGCCCCCGTTCTTACCGCGATTTACCGTTGCGGCTGGCCGAATTTGGCACCGTGTACCGCTACGAACAGTCGGGCGAGTTGCACGGCCTGACGCGGGTGCGGGGTTTCACGCAGGATGACGCCCACATTTTCTGCCGCCCCGATCAGGTCAAAGACGAGTTTATGAAAGTTATTGACCTGGTGCTGTACGTGTTTAAGACGCTGGGGTTCAACGATTACAGCGCGCAGATTTCACTCCGCGACCCCAACAACAAGACCAAGTACATCGGCTCTGACGATTTGTGGGAAAAAGCCGAATCGGCCATCATCGAATCGGCGGCAGCGAAGGGTTTACCAACCGTGATGGAGCTGGGCGAAGCGGCTTTCTACGGTCCCAAACTCGATTTTATGGTGCGCGATGCCATTGGCCGCAAATGGCAGCTCGGTACCATTCAGGTAGATTACAACCTGCCCAATCGGTTTGAGTTGGAGTACACCGGGGCCGACAACCAAAAGCACCGCCCCGTTATGATTCACCGCGCTCCGTTTGGCTCAATGGAGCGGTTTATTGCCATTTTGATCGAGAACACCGCCGGGAATTTCCCGCTGTGGCTGTCACCCGATCAAATTGCCATTCTGCCGATTTCGGAGAAATACGAGGACTATGCCAACGACGTATTTTTTACGTTACAGGAGCAGGACATCCGGGGTTTTGTGGACTTGCGCGACGAGAAAATTGGCCGCAAAATCCGCGATGCTGAAATCAGCAAAGTGCCGTTTATGCTCATCGTTGGCGAAAAAGAACAGGCTGAAGGGCTGGTGTCGGTTCGGCGCAAGGGTGAGGGCGACGTAGGCAGCATGACCGTTGCGGAGTTTACGGCGTTGTTCCAGACCGAGGTGAAGGTATAATGCGTATATTTCCCGAAACTTTTACAGAAGCGTTGCGTTATTCAATTTTATTACACTAAACATACTCTATGGCATTACAACAGCGCCGACCACCCCGTCGCGTGGTTGAAGAACCTTACCGCGTCAACGAGCGCATTCAGGCCCGCGACGTGCGGGTAGTCGGCGAAAACGTCGAGCAAGGTATCTACGACATTCAAAAAGCACTCGCATTAGCCAAGGCGCAAAGCCTTGATTTAGTCGAAATCTCTCCCAACGCCACGCCACCCGTGTGCCGTGTGATTGACTACTCGAAATTCAAATACGAGCAGAAGAAAAAGCAGAAAGAGATTAAGTCTAACGCCCAGAAAGTGGTGATCAAAGAAATTCGGTTTGGCCCCAATACCGACGATCACGACTTCGATTTTAAACTCAAACACGCCCTCGGCTTCCTCAAAGAAGGCGCGAAAGTGAAGGCATACGTTCACTTTGTGGGCCGGGCTATCGTGTTTAAAGACAGGGGTTTGCAAATTCTCGAACGCTTTGCAAAAGGACTGGAAGAGGTCGGCAAAATTGAATCAGAACCCAAACTCGAAGGCAAACGGATGATTATGTTCCTGACCCCGAAGGTTGTAGCGGTCAAAAAATAAAATTTTAGGATAGAGGAAGAAAGGGACGGGGAGAAAAGGAACAGAAAGTGTCCTTTTTCTTCTCCTCCCTTTCTTCCTTTATCCTTTTTCGTTACTTTTGCGGCCTGTTTCTCAGTTCGATACAGGTCAAGCGGTTCTAAAGCAATGCCAAAAGTAAAAACCAACTCAGGTGCCAAAAAGCGGTTTAAGCTAACCGGCACCGGCAAACTCAAGCGGAAGCACGCCTTCCACTCGCACATTCTGACCAAGAAGTCTACCAAGCAGAAGCGCAATCTGGCGCATACAGCCATGGTTGATGTTACCAACGAAGCCCGTATTAAGGCGATGTTGAACCTCTAAGGTCTTGATTGTGCGCTGATTAACGGACATTGCTGATTAAATCAGTGAACCGTTACTCAAAATTAGAGATCGAGTGATCTCTGGTTCCATGTTTCACCCGACAACTGGCCGAAAGAACAATTATCAGTTATCAGTGAACATTGACCAATTACCCTTGTCATCAGTACATTGTTAATTGCTCAGTGCTTATTGTTCATTGACTTGTCGCCAGCGTCAAAAAACTAACAAAAAATGCCACGTTCCGTCAATCACGTTGCCTCAAGAGCGCGTCGGAAGAAAATGATGAAATTAGCCAAAGGATACTTTGGCCGTCGTAAAAACGTCTGGACGGTTGCCAAAAACGCCATCGAGAAAGGTTTAGGCTACGCTTACCGCGACCGGCGGGCCAAAAAGCGCGAGTTTCGTGCCCTCT
>JBBRUV010000334.1:0-5379 GCA_038247465.1 Cytophagales bacterium | reverse complement strand
GTTGACCTGGGTTGCGGGCATGCGAAAGCCCCGCAGAAAGCGGGGCGTAAAGCATTGTTATTGCAAGGTATTTTGGTTGCGGGGACAGGATTTGAACCTGTGACCTTCAGGTTATGAGGGTCACCCCTGCGTCCTGATTAGCTCCGTGATTTCAGCTTGTTAGCCGATTTTCAAGCTCGCAACGTCGGCGTCGTGTCGCACGGAATAGCGGCAAACCGATGGCAAAGAACGGGAACCGAATCAACCTAATTGCTTCGTCGTAATCATGGCCATGACCTCCTTGTGATGTAGAGAAATGCCTGCCAAGCTTTTGGACAAGTCTTGATAAGCGCTTCGCCGGTACGAAACCGCAACCGGTTTGCCGCATATCTGGTTACGCCGTGGACGAGAAACATCAACTAAGCGGGACGGAGCGGACGTTCGCTGTAGACTACTCACAGCGAGGCCCGAGCGGCGTTGATGCGTAGGACACGGGATCTGCGGTTGAATCGCCGCTTCTCAATGCCTTGCTCTACCTGCGACCAGATCCATCACGCCATTTGGTCCAGCAACGGTGGCAACGTTTTGGAGCAGCAGGATATCTTCCTGAGATAGGTCGTTATTGTGCGCGACAATCTTCCTCACCGCAGCCTCGGAAGGCACGTCCGCCAGTGCAACATATTTTGAGTTCACTGAAATGGCATGGGGTGTGACAGTCTCGATTAGCGTCAAATGGTCCTTGCTCTGAACAGCAAGGTCGAACCTATAGCGCCTTCCGCTCTCCCCGAGATAAGGGAAGCCTTTGGTCACCGTCCCCTTCGCCAGTCTCGGCTCCAGGAGTTCGTAGATCACGTCTGCCAGGTCACGTTCAGTCTTCTTGTTATTATCTTTGAGCGCGTTCAATTCCAGAAATAACCCAATAGCTATGGCAGCCATCGTACAATTTCAGACCCAATTGACCTACCGACAAGTAGCCGATTTAGCCCGACAACTGCCCGTTCGTGACAAAAAAAAGTTGGCAAAACTCTTAGCCAAAGAAACAGAAAAGCCCATTTCTGACCCAGACCAATCAACCCTGACGTTAGCCGAGGAGCAACTTACGCCCGCCCAACGCAAGACCTGGAAAAATATCAAACAGGGCTTTGAGGAGTTGAAATTAATGCAGCAAGGTAAGATGGAGATGAGACCTTTAGCCGACCTGCTCAATGAGTTATAAGGTTGGAACGCTTGCCCACTTCGACAAAGAATTGAAAGTATTGTCGAAAAAATACGTGTCTCTCAAACAGGAAATCAAGGATTTAGGCGATTCGCTTGCCGAAGACCCAACGCAAGGCGAATCGCTTGGCAAGAACTGTTACAAAATCAGGCTGGCAATTAAGAGCAAGAATCGCGGTAAATCAGGTGGGGCGCGGGTTATTAGCTGCGTTATTGCCGTTAGTGAAGTCGTAACGCTACTTTCCATTTACGATAAATCAGACCGAGCCGATATCAGCGACGCGCTGCTTCTGCAACTCCTCGAAGAAAACGGCCTGATTTAGCCCGTTCGTTATTGCCCCTCAATTACTGTAATTAGTTTTTGCAACTCGGCAAAGCGGGCTTCGTTTTGCTCCGGTTCGGCCACGGGCAACTTCTTTAACTCGGCAATCAGTACCTGCCCCACTAATAACCGCATATTCTTTTTGTCATCGGCAGGAATCACGTACCAGGGAGCTTTCTCGGTGGCAGTTTCGTTGATAGCTTCCTCAAAAGCAGTCATGTGTTGGCCCCAGAAATCACGTTCGATCACATCCTGATTATCAAATTTCCAGTTTTTGGCCGGGTCTTTAATTCGGTCAATCAGCCGCTTTGCCTGTTCTTCTTTTGAGACGTGCAGGAAAAACTTTACCGTCATAAAACCTTCGTGATATAGGTGTTTTTCCATGTTGCAGATGGCTTCGTAGCGGTGTTTCCAGACTTTTTTCAGGTCATCGGTGCGGTCGGTGGGCAGGCGTTGGCTATTGAGCAGGATGTCGGGATGCACTTTTACAACCAACACCTCTTCGTAGTAGGACCTATTAAACACTGTGATATTACCCCGTTCGGGGAGTTCGCGGTAGGTGCGCCAGAGAAAATCGTGTTCGAGTTCGGTGGCGTTTGGTCGCTTAAATGAGTTCACCTTAAGCCCCAACGGGTTTGTTCCCTGAAAAACGTTTTGAATCGTACCGTCTTTACCAGCCGCGTCCATCGCCTGAAAAACGGCTAAAATCCCGTACCGATTGTGGCTGTATAGCCGCGTTTGCCACTTTTCTATTTCGGTGGCGTTCTGCCGGAGTTGGGTTTCATAGTCGGTATCATCAGTATAGATGTCGTCAAGTTTAGTCTCGGCCTGGCTGATGGTGAATTTTCGGGAACCATTGAACCGGAGCGCATCGAGTAGTTTAGTCATCTTAGTTTGGGTTGCTTATCGAAACCATAGCGCACCCGGTTTCGTTAATATGATTGAACAGTAACGCAAAAATTCACGCAAATGATTACCGGCACTTTCTGGAAACAATTCATAACGGGCGCAACGGCCCTGCTCTCGGCGGTGGGTTTTACCAACTGCACCCAAACCAACGGGCGGGCCACCGAATTATCGAACCAATTAGCCAAAGTTAGCAGCATGACAACCATCAACGAACCAATAATGACCACACCCACAACGGCAACGGGACTGCAAAAAGCAACTTTTGGCACCGGGTGTTTTTGGTGTACCGAAGCTATGTATGAATCGCTCGACGGCGTAATTGCTGCCGTGTCGGGCTACGAAGGGGGAGAGGTTACCAATCCGTCTTACAAAGCCGTTTGCACCGGCACCACCGGCCATGCCGAATGTGTTGAGGTGACTTATGATCCCACCAAAGTCACCTACGCCGAACTGCTCGAAGCCTTTTTCCGTAGCCACGACCCCACCACCCTGAACCGGCAGGGAGCCGACGTGGGTACGCAATACCGCTCGGTGGTTTTTTACCACACCGACGAGCAGCGCGACCTGGCCCAACGCGCCAAGACAGAACTCAACAACGTGAAAGCATACGACAAGCCGATTATTACCGAAATCAGCCCGGCCACCACGTTCTACGAAGCCGAAGCGTATCACCAGAATTACTTCGCGCAGAACCCCGAGCAGGGCTACTGCGCGTTTGTGATTGCCCCGAAGCTGGAGAAGTTTAAGAAGGTGTTTAAGGACAAATTGAAGGCTGACATGGCGCATTGATTGGATCATTGGATTAGCATCTATTGTAAAACGGCTCAATTGGGCCGTTTTTTTGTGTGCATACCGATAACTCAAAACTTAGTGGCTTGCTTGCACACATGACAAAGCATTTGCTTTCTTTGCATTGTACTTTCACATTTACCTAATTACATCTTATCATTTGGACCATGAAAAAAATATTCCTACTGGCTGCTCTCAGCTTAATTTTGGGAGCTAACCATTGTGTACTTGCACAAGCAGTTTTTGACAAAGGAGACAAAGCAATCAATTTGGGCATAGGTCTCTTTGCGCTTGGTGCTAATGCGTCGGTTGAGTTTGGGATGCAGAAGAACATTGGCATCGGCGCATACTTTGGCTATGAACGCATCAGCACTGGGTTAATCGGCGCAGCTGTCGGCGTGAACTTTGGCTATAACAAACTCAATCTCGGTGTACGGGGGGCCTATCACCTCGGCGAAGTGTTGAATATGAAAGACGAGAAGTTCGACTTTTACGTGGCTGGCGGGGTTGGCGTGAGCATTGATAATGGCTATGCGGATGCTTACAACGTCTTCACAAATGAATTTAACTATCGTACACGGGTTAGACCTCAAATCTTGATTCGGCCCGGCGTTCGCTATTATTTCAGTGAAAAAACTGCTGGCTGGGCCGAAATCGGAACGGGTGGTTCTTGGCTTCAAGGTGGCATTGCCTTTAAGTTTTAAGAAAAGCTATCGCCTTGTCGGTGAAACAATCCCGGTTACGAAGTGGCCGGGATTGTTTGATTTTGGCCCTTGCTTAATGCAAATCCGATGAAAACTGCATTGCTTTTGCTCGTCAGTTGTTTCTTTCTTACTGCCCCCCTATCTAGCGACCGGCTTTCGGCCTCGACTTCTACGCGCCAGGTGTAACAGGGCAAATCAGTTACCATTCGGGGCGAAGTGTTTTGCCGGCAAAATGGCAATATCACTCACTTCACCTTCCCCCGTGAGGCCCGTATTTATGACCCAATCCGAAACGCTGTGATGCGTTACCAGAATGCATCATTCAGCAGACAAGCCACTCAACTCGCTTTCTCTCTGACCAGTGCTACTGCCGACATGGAGCTCATTCAGTTAGGGGTGGTACAAGTGGGGCAAACAGAACTAATTGAGCTTTAGGAATTCTATGAAACGTTTGTACTTTTACGACGTTCTCCAAACCACCAACCTTCACAAGGCCCCAAAAAGTTGTGGGCAAGTTTAAGAAAAAAATTGCTGACAGACACAAGTAACGACAAATTGGCTTAACAACTCTTTACGAACTTTCACGACTGAAAAAAGATAAAAGTGGAGACCAGAGACCGCTTAAAAAAACGGGGCGATACCGAAAAGCCATAAGAGTAGGAAGATTCTTACTTCAAATAATATGTTAAAACAAATAAAAATAATCACTGCAATGCTTGCAGTGATAGCGGTAATGTCAAGTTGCGCTTTGACATTACCTGTCAATGCTACCAGTAATCCCGTTGGGTCCAAAGTTGGAACAGCAAAAGCAACAGGTTACTTAGGTGTTCTCTTTTTCGACCAAGATGCGAGCATTAGAACAGCGGCAAAAAGTGGTGGAATCACAAGGATTTCAACAGTCGACATTAAGTACACAAGTATCCTTAGCTTAATTGTTACTTACGAAACAATTGTAACAGGGGAGTAAATACACATTTGAAAGAAGGGGTTTGAAAATCCCCTTCTTTTGATTAATATTATGAAAGTAAAAAATCTGTTGTCACTGTTAATAATAATGTCTTTTTTAACTTGCACTTCCAGTAAAAAAGATAAACAAGTCTCTATATTTAATAATATTTCATTCAAACTGATCGAAGGCGAAAGCATTGTTGATATAAAGCCTAAAATAACACAAAATTATCTTTCATATTTCAAAAGTACCAATTTGCAAATTCCTCTCTTTAAAAGTATTAAAAATAAGGATTATATGATCTATCTGGGTATTCCCTACAATACGTCAATCGAAGAACTAATCAAGTTTAAAATATTGGGATCTACGACTAATTCAATATTATTGCAGAGCGATACTCTTTCTTATTTTTTTAAAAAGCAGAGTAATGACACTACCTATATTACAGAGTATTCAAAGGTATTTGGTAAAAACTTAATCTATATTTTAGCAATTACTAAATCTAAAGTAGT
>JBBRUV010000333.1:0-5393 GCA_038247465.1 Cytophagales bacterium | reverse complement strand
GCAATGGTTTCCCCGCCGGCACCTGCGTGGCGTTGAAACTGTACGTCCCATCAGCAGCGGTTTTGGTGTCGCGGGGTGCTGGGTCTAAATCCACATAAACCCGCACCGAAACCCCTTTCACGCCGGGTTCGTTGGGTTTATTAGTCGTGCGAATACCATCGGCGTTGAAGTCGCGAAAGACATACCCGCTGACTTGGGCATAGCTGGTAAGGTGGCTGAAAAGAAACCATCCGACCAGCAGAACGCCCGGCCAATGGCCGTTATGTTTTGTAGTACATTGTTGTTTCATGAGAAATTGAGGCTGTAAGATTTTTTTTTACTCTGTTTTGGCGCGAGAGAACATACTCAATTGGCATATACACAACTATGTATTCTTTGCACCTTGCACAGTAGCAAACTTCTTGCCACTCTTCCATAGCCGTTGGGTATCTTTGGGTAAACAAGGCCGAAAATTGGACAATACCGTTGACTGACTTACTTTTTTCCTACCAATCTGACGACGAAGCCACTTTTTTCGCCGACCTGATTCTGCCCCTACCCCTGCCAAGACTCTTCACATACCGAGTTCCGCGCACGATGACCGACGCTATCAAGATTGGTGCCAGAGTGATTGTACCATTCGGAAAAAAAGACGGGCGGGTCTATACCGCCATCGTGGCCCGGCTGCACAACACCCCGCCCGCGCAGTATCAGGCCCGGTATATGCTCGAACTTCTTGACACGCAGCCGCTTCTGACCGGCTACCAACTCGAACTGTTTCGGTGGATGGCCGAGTATTATATGTGCTGCATCGGTGAGGTGATGAACGTGGCCCTGCCGTCGGGCCTGAAAATATCGAGTCAGTCGAAGGTGCAGTACAACCCCGACTTTGATTACCCCGAACTGCTCACGCCCGTAGAGGTGCTGCTGCTGGCCGAACTCAAAAAGCAGGTGGCCCTCACCTACGAAGAACTGGGTCGGTTGGTGGCAACGCTGGCCGGAGAAGTGCCCAACATTCCCGCCGTAATCAAGTCATTGGTGGGTAAGCAGGCGGTGATTATTTTTGAGGAGGTACGCGAGAAATACATCCCGAAGATGATTCGGAAAGTACGGCTGAACCCGATCTACGAAGAAAAAGAAACGTTGCTGGGGCTGATCAGAAAACTCGACAAACTGCCCAAACAACAGGAGGCCGTGCTGCGCTACCTGAGCCACGTGCCGATTCAGGTGAACCCGGCCCTGAATAAAAAAGGGTTAGACAAAAGCATTCTGAACCAGGACGATACGGTGTCGCAATCGTCGCTGACGACGCTCGTCAAAAACGAGGTTTTTCAGACGTTCGAGATTATTGAACCGCGTTTTTCCGACAATGCCGCCCCGCAGGTCGAGATTAAACTGACCGAATCGCAGCAACGGGCCGCCGACGCAATTATGACCTGCTTCGCCGAAAAAGACATTGTGCTGCTGCACGGCATCACGGGCAGCGGCAAAACCGAAGTCTATATCCATCTCATTCAGCAAGCCATTGGCAGTGGCTCTCAGGTGCTGTATCTGCTGCCCGAAATTGCCCTGACCACGCAGATTGTGGTGCGGCTCCAGCGCGTTTTTGGTGATAAAATGGGAATTTATCACTCAAAATTCTCTGATAATGAGCGCGTTGAAGTCTGGAAAGGCGTGGTGTCGGGGCAGTATCAGTTTGTGGTGGGGGTGCGGTCGGCGGTGTTTTTGCCGTTTGATAACCTCGGCCTGATTATCATTGACGAAGAACACGAAACGAGCTATAAACAGCACGACCCCGCCCCGCGCTACCACGCCCGCGACGTGGCAACGATGCTGGCCCACTGGCAACAGGCCAAAGTGCTGCTTGGCTCGGCCACGCCTGCCTACGAAACCTATTACCACGCCCAACAGGGCCGCTACGGGCTGGTAGAGCTGTTTCAACGCTACGGCGACGCGCAACTGCCCGACATACGGCTGATTGACACGAAGCAGGAAAAAAAACAGAAAACCATGAAGCAGGAGTTTACCAGCGCCCTGCTGACAGAACTTGAACAGAACATTGCCCGCCACGAGCAGAGCATTTTGTTTCAGAACCGGCGCGGGTATTCGCCCTACCTGCAATGCGAAAGCTGCGACTGGACGGCCGAGTGTACCAACTGCGCCGTGAGCCTGACCTACCACCAACGGGCCGCCGAACTGCGCTGCCACTACTGCGGCCACAAAGAAGAAGTGCCGCGCCTTTGCCCCGTTTGCGGCTCCACCAAAGTCAAAACCATTGGCTTCGGCACCGAAAAACTCGAAGACTCACTCCAGATTTTCTTCCCGCAGTCGCGCATTCTCCGCATGGACCTCGACACCACCCGCGCCAAAGATGCCTATCAGCAGATTATCAAAGAATTTGAGGGCGACACGGTTGATATGCTCGTGGGTACGCAGATGATTACCAAAGGCTTAGACTTCGACCGGGTGAGCTTGGTCGGTATTTTTGATGCTGACCGGCTGATTCACTTCCCCGATTTCAGGGCTACCGAACGGGCTTTTCAGATGCTGACGCAGGTAAGCGGGCGGGCGGGCCGGCGGGCGGGGCAGCGCGGGCGCGTACTGATTCAGACGGCCAACCCCAGCCAGCCCATTCTGCAACGAATTTTAGACAATGACTACCGGGGGCTGTATGACGAAGAAATTCAGGAACGCCAGAACTTCGCCTATCCGCCGTTTACGCGGCTCATTAAGCTCACCGTTCGCCATACCGAGCAGGCCATCAGCCAGCAGGCCGCCGAACGGTTGGCCGCCGAACTGACTGATACATTGGGCAGTAGCCGCGTGCTTGGCCCGGAGCAGCCATTGGTAGAGCGGGTGAGAAATCAGTTTCTGTACGACATCCTGATTAAGCTCGAGCGCGGCCCGATGAACGTAAAGGCGGTGAAAGAATTCATCCGCGACCGCATCACCGACATTCTCACCGATAAGGGCCTGCGGGCCGTGAGCGTGGTGGTGGACGTGGATTGTTTGTGACCCACCCGCACTACCCGCGCTAAATGTCGCCCAACTGCGGGCGCATCAGAATCTCCTCGATGACAACGGTTTTAGGAAGTGAATAAGCCGCCCAAACGGTATCGGCAATGGCTTCGGGCGGCATAAACCGCTCGGCGGGGAGGTCGGTGCCAGCCCACGAGTCGGTGAGAGTGGCACCGGGCAGCAGCGTTGTTACCCGGATACCGTGCGGTTTGAGTTCTTCGCGCAGCACCCGGCTCATACCCAGCAACGCAAACTTAGAGATGCAATATGACCCGCCGTTGGTGTAGGCGGTAATGCTGGCCGTGCTGCCCATCATAAAAATATGGCCGGTTTGCCGGGCCATCATGCCCGGCAGCAGCCCCCGCGTGAGGTGGTAGGCACTGGCAACGTTGGTGTTGAGTTGCAGTTCAAAGGCTCCTTCTTCTTCATTGTGAATCTGGCCGGGCCGAAACACACCCGCATTATTAACCAGCACATCAACGGGCCGGCCAAGCGATTGCACAAACTCAATGAGGGCGTTGACTCCGGCACGGGTGCTGAGGTCAGCTGCAACCGGCAACAGGCCGGGGGCCTCTATGCCTTCAACAGAGCGGGCGCAGACAACGGCATCGAAGCCTTCGACCACAAAACGATTGGCGACGGCGCGGCCAATGCCTTTGCTGCCGCCGGTAATAACAACGAGTGGGTTCATGCGTAACGCGGGTGGAAACCCGCAGACTGGGTTTGGTTTATAGCGGCAAGTTAGATGGCCCGCCGATTAAACCAACCACACCGCCAAAAAATACCGTTGGGCGTTTATACATAGCAGAGATGGTGTACTGGTAACGCCGGTGTGCAACCGGCAGGCGGTCTGTTGCGTTACTCCGCTATCTTTACCGACGTTTGACTGAGCCATTATGTTTTCACGATTAGGCAAGTATTTTATTTTTCTGGGATCGCTGTTTACCAACCGCGAGAAATTTTCGGTGTACGTGGGGCTGGTGCTGGAAGAGTGCGTTAAAATCGGCATCAACTCCATCTTCATTGTCTCCATCGTGTCGTCGTTTATCGGGGCCGTAACCTGCGTCCAGACCGCATACAACCTCGTCAGCCCATTGGTACCACTGTACATCATCTCGCTCATCGTCCGCGACAGTACCATTCTTGAACTCGGCCCGACGATTATGTGCATCGTGCTGGCGGGCAAAGTCGGCTCCAACATTGCGGGCGAACTCGGCACCATGCGAATCACCGAACAGATTGACGCACTGGAAGTTATGGGCATCAATTCGAGTTCATACTTAGTGCTGCCCAAAGTGATTGCCGCCGTGCTGATGGTGCCGTTGCTGGTGATTCTGGCCTGTTTTCTATCTATCTACGGCGGTTATTTAGCCGGAACGCTGACGGGGATTATCTCGCCCGAAAACTACATCTATGGCCTTCGGTATCAGTTCAATACGTTCAGCGTGCCGTTTGCCATGATAAAATCGGTGGTGTTTGCATTCCTTATTGCCACCATCTCGTCATATCAGGGTTTTTATACATCGGGCGGGGCGTTAGAGGTTGGCCGGGCCTCAACAGCCGCCGTAACCAACAGTTGTATTGCCGTGTTGGTGGCTGATTTTCTGCTGGCGCAGTTTCTGGTGTAATGAAGAATAATAATATGAGAATCATTGATTTATTTGCCGGTATTGGGGGTATCCGGTTAGGGTTTGAAGCGCACAGTTGCCAATGCGTTTTTACGTCTGAATGGGATAAAGATGCCCAGATAATGTATGAAGCCAATTATGGTGAAATACCTCATGGCTACATTACTGAAATTGACCCTCATGCCATACCTGACCATGATATTTTGTTAGGAGGATTCCCCTGCCAGCCGTTTAGCATTATTGGTAAGTCGTTAGGGTTTGCCGACACGCGGGGAACGCTTTTTTTTAATATTGAGGAAATTCTCCGTGTGAAACAACCACGCGCTTTTTTACTCGAAAATGTGAAGCAATTGCAATCGCATGATGGAGAACGAACATTGGCCGTGATTCAGGAAAAACTTATTGACCTCGGCTATCATCTGCACGTTACAGTTTTGAACGCACTTGATTTTGGATTACCCCAAAAAAGAGAGAGGATCATTATTGTTGGTTTTAAGGATGATGTAGATTTCAAATTCCCCAAACCATTAGGATATTACCAGTCGTTATCTGATATTCTTGAATCAAATGAAGATGTTCATCTATCTTATTTTACCACCGAAAAAATTCGATTGCGACGATTAGAACTCGTTAAGAAAATTCCGTGCAAACCGTCAATATGGCACGAGAATAAGGGAGGTAACATCTCTGCCTTACCTTATTCCTGTGCATTACGGGCAGGAGCTTCGTACAACTATTTGCTCGTCAATGGAGAACGACGACTAACTC
>JBBRUV010000332.1:0-5421 GCA_038247465.1 Cytophagales bacterium | reverse complement strand
GGGCCTGGGCTTCGGCCAGAATCAATTGGTTTTCGTAATACGTCAGGATCGGGTGGGGCGCATTGGCCGTAAACGCCCCGTCACTCGTGTTTGGGTCCAGACTGCCCGTTGCCGTGATACCGACCTTGATGTAGTGGTTATAGAGCGCGGTTTCGTCGGTTTTGGTATTGGCCGATTTGATCCTCGATTGCAGCAGCGTGGTCAGATACGCACCGTCGAAGCCCGTATCACCCGCCCGGCTGACCCGGAAAAAATCGTGATTCTGGTTCATATCCACTCCCTGACTTGTGCCGTGCGGCATAAGCAGATCGCCCGCCGAACTGCCGATGCCCAACCCGGCACTCGCTGCGGCTTTGGCATACTCGCCGGTGTGCAGATAGAGCCGTGCTTTCAGGGTGTTGGCAGCCGTTTTCCAGCGCGTCACATCGCCCCGGTACATGAAATCCTGCGTGGTAAAGGCCAGCCCCGACGGGGCCGACAGGTTCACGATAGCATTGTCGAGCGTAGTTTGCAGGGCTGCATACACGTCTGATTGCTTGTCGAAGGTCGGCGTGGGATATTTGATCTCGTCAAACGCCTGACTATACGGCACGTCGCCGTAGAGGGCGGTGGCTTTGGCAATGACCAACGCTTCCAGCACCTGACCAACGCCCTTCGTCCATTTGTCGCCCACCGCATCGGCTTTGGTCTGAATCAATCGGGCCTGCCCCGCCACCGGATACAGCGTACCCCAACTGAAACTTTGCGACGAGACAATATACTGCCCAAAGCCCTGATGAGCGCGGGACAGCCCGGCGAGTTGGCCCGCCCAGATGGAGGCAATCCGAACGTCGGTGTCTTCGTGGAGCATGCCCACGCCGAGCAGTGTGCCGGCCAGCAGCGTGGCCACGTCCACGTCGGTCACCGCGTTTGGATTGCGCTGAATGTCGGGTTCGTCGAACAGGCGCTGGCAACTGCTCAGAAACGTGATTGCCAGGAGGGTGATGAGAACGTTATGGGAGATTGATTTTTTCATGATTTTGGGTCGAATAATAATCAATACGTTATCCTGACCGAAGCCAGCACCGACTTCGTGTTTGGGTTGGTGAACCAGTCCTGCCCCCGCGACAGACCCGCGCCCGTGATGTTCACTTCGGGATCGGTGCCGGTGTAGTTCGTCCATAACACCAGGTTTCGCCCCGTCAGGCTGAAATCAACGTTCGACAAGTGCGTGATGCGCCGGAACCGACCCGTCGGACCGTTTGGGCTGCGAAGACTGTAGGTCAGGGTGATCTCGCGCAGCCGCGATACGCTGCCGTCTTCTACAAACTGCTTGTACGACGCCGTGTTGGATGCCGCCCCCCGGCCCTGCCACCACGCCTGATTGATGGCGACCGGGCCAGCCCCAAAATCCCGAATTTGCCCCTGAAAGGCCGTGCCAGCCGCAATGGTTCTGCCGTTCACGTCGCGCAGCCCACCCGCCGGGGTTATCACCGTGTTGCCCTGATCGCCGTGAACCCCGAAACTGTACATCGAGCCGCGCGTACCATTGAAAAAATCATTCCCGGCCACGCGGTCGAACAGGGCATACAGCGAAAGCCCTTTCCAGGAAACCGTGCTGCCCAGACCGCCCCGCCAGGCCGGATTCGGGTTGCCGATGATTTCGTTGCCCGTGCCGCCCTGCGGAAACCCGTTTGCATCCAAAATGTACTTGCCTGACTCATCTTTGCGGAAATCAGTCGAATAAAAAATGCCGAACGGTTGCCCCGGAATCAGCGACGAGTTTTGCATGTAACTGTCGGGCAGGATATAGACCGAAGCCCCCGCCAGCGAAACCACGTTGTTGCGGTTCAGGGAGAAATTGGCCGACAAATTCCACCGGAAATCACCGCTCGGAATCAGGTCTGCACTGGCTTCCAGCTCCAGCCCTTTGTTTGCCAGTTCGGCCGCGTTGCTGTTACGGATGGTGTAGCCGGTTTCGTTCGGTACGTTCAGCGACAGGATTACGTCTTTCGTATTGTTGCTGTATGCCGTTGCCGACAGGCTGAATCGGTTCCTGAAAAAGCGCAGATCAACGCCTATTTCCGATTCCGTTTTGCGTTCGGGCCGCAGAAAATCGTTGCCCGCCGTCGTACTACGCACATAACCCCCGCCATACAGCGAACTGGCCGCGTTTAACCCCCGCGTAAAAATATCGCCAAACGTAGCCTGGCCAAACGTCGTAAAGTTCTGGTACGGCTGTGGCTGAATGCCCACTTGCCCCCACGTCAGCCGGAGTTTGCCGAAGCTCAGAAACGAACTGCTTTGCCGCCCGCTCAGCTTGCTGAACTGCCAGGCCAATGCTGCCGACGGAAAGAAGAAACTGGGGTTGGTGTTGGCGCCAAACGTTGACGCGCTCTCGTTCCGGCCCGTCAGCGTCAGGAAAAGCTGATCGTACGCCTGAACCTCCGCCTGCGCGTAGTAGGCATACGTCCGAATCAGCGAGTTCAGGTTGCTGGCCGACAGGTTTGAGTTGAGCGCGTTGGTCAGAATATCGGGGGCCGTTGGCACAATCAGGTTCGTAATGGCATCCGATAACGTGGCGCGTCGGCGGCTGTTGTAGTTCACGCCCAGCAACAGCGACCCACTGAAATTATTGCTAAACGTTTTGGTCGCGTTGGCAAACACATCGGTATTGAACTGCTTCTCGGTAATCCAGTTTTTGGACAGGTAGCCGGTCAAGTAATTGCCCGAATTGCGGGCGAAACGTTCCAGCCGGTTGTCCGTGAAATTATCAATCCCGGTGCGAGCCGTGATGTTCAGCCACGATACCGGCGTGATGTCCAACTCCACCGTACCCATTAGCCGGTCCACATCGCTAGTGTTGCGGTTGTTGTTGATGTTCCAGATTGGGTTTGAATAAATCGTGCTTAAATCGCGCCCCAGCGGATTCCGGTACGAGGCATGGGCGTTGTTGAAGACCTGCCCTGCCGGATTTGTGTAGGTGCCGTTGTATTGCGAGTTGTCATAATCGGGCGGAGTACGCAGGCCGCTCAACATAATTCCGTCGAGGTTGTCGCCCTCCTGCGTCCGCGATGACACCGTTTTGGTGTAACCCACGTTGGCCGATGCCCGCAACCAGTCGGCAAACTGGCTCGCTACGTTAATCCGGGCGGTGTTGCGCTGGTAGTTGCTGAAGGCTTTAATCACGCCATCCTGATTCAGATTACCGTAGCTGATCAAAAAATTAGACTGCGCGTTTCCCCCGCTGATATTCAGGCTGTTATCAGTAAAATGACCCGTCTGAAACACGTCCTGCGTGTGGTCGTAGGTATCGCGGGCGTTTTTGCCGCCGTGCGGATTGGCCGCCGTGCCGGGCGCCATGGCGTAGCGTTTGGTGCCGTCGTCAAACGTGATAAACCCCTGATAGCCCGGCGCACTGGGGTCGGTGATGTAGGTATCGGGGCCACCCGTCCGGCTCGAAATCAGGTCGCCAAACGCGGAGCGGTTGCCTTGACTGTACAGGCCGTTCGAGCCTTGCCCGTAGGCCCGTTGCAACGCCGGCATCTTGTTTACCCAGTCGAAGGAGACCGTTGATTTGAGGGTGATATTAACCTTTCCGTTGGAATCTTTGCCTTTTTTGGTCGTGATAATAACCACGCCGTTGGCGGCCCGCGTTCCCCACAACGCTGCCGCTGATGCGCCTTTCAGCACTTCCATGCTCTCGATGTCTTCGGGGTTGATGTCGTTGATGCGCGACTGCTGCACGATCCCGTTACCGGCTGCGGTGCCGAGATTATCGCTGGCATTGCTGACGGGAATCCCATCCACGATGAACAGCGGTTGGGCGTTGCCATTGATGGTGTTTTGCCCCCGAATCTGGATGTAAGCCCCCGCGCCGGGGTCGCCCCCGTTGCGGGTGATGAGTACGCCGGCAACCTTGCCACTCAAGCCCGTAAGCAGGCTCGTTTCGCCGGTTTTGGCAATGTTTTTTCCTTCGACGGTGGCGATGGACGAGGCAAATTTGTCGCGCTCGGCCTTGATGCCGAGGGCGGTAATAATGACTTCGCCCAATTGCCGGGTGTCGGTTCGGAGCTGCACGTTGATTGTCGTTCGCCCGCCGATGGTCTCTTCCAGGGTTTGCATCCCCACTGCCGAAAAGACCAGTGCGGTGGCGGAATCAGGGATGGTCAGCCGGTATTGTCCGGTGGCGTCCGTTATGGTGCCGGTGGTCTGGTTCGATCGGTTCCGCTCCGGTATGCCGGACCACGGTATGCCGGACCACGGCGTACCGGCCGATACGGTTCCGGTGCCTTTAACCGTCACCGTAACCCCCGAAAGCCCGCCTGTTCCCTCATCTGTATTCACGGTGCCGCTCACGCCACGTTGTGCGTACAGGAGCGAACCACTCAGGGATACCATTAACGAACTTAACAGTAGTATTTTCTTCATTAGTTTATTTGTGAAAGGTGAGTGTTCTGGAACCGATTTGCTGTCAATAGTGCGTAAACAGTATAAGCCACTCTGGTTATAATTGTTCATAAAGTATGGGTATGAATTGCTCTATTTGCTGATGGTATTGCAGAGCAACAGGCCAACCCAACAGCGGTACGGGTGCCAGCCGTCGGCGATGCGTTCGAGGGTATCCAGATTGGGCTGTTGTCATCACTAAAAAACTTTCCGGTCGGGCCGTGAGCGTCGCTGTTCGCATAGTTCACCAAACGCGCAGCGTCATCTTTCACCGTACCCGCCCCGCTGTGGTGGTTAAAATCGGTGGCCGTAACACATAAAAGCAGCAGGGCGACTCCGTCTGGAGTCGCCCTGCTGCTTTTATACTATTTTCCCGGCCTATGTCCTCACAGGCCGGGAAACGTTACTTCTTACCGAACGGCAAACTGGCCGGTGCCGATTTTGTAGCCTTCCGAAAACAGTTCGACCGTGTATTTGCCGGGTTTGTAGCTGCTGCCACGTGTATAGAACAACTCGACCTGCTGGCCGTTGCGGTCGTAGTTAACGGTTTGCCTGGTGGTATAAACCGTTTGGGCCCCGTCTGCGGTGAACGTACCGGAGCCGTTGGCGAGGTCAGAAACGATGCCACCGTCGGGGTCAAGTACCCGGACATACACATCTTTCGGCTCTTCTTTCGTGATTGGGTTGTCTAACAGGTTGTATGTCAGTTTAATCCGATCAATCCGTTTGGCTTTGTAGGGGTCTTCGTCCCGAACTTTTCCTTTGCTCGAAATGGCGTAAACCTTCAGGTTTTGCGCTTTCAACACAGCCGCCCGGTTTACTTTCGTGGCTAATTCATCTGTTTTCGCCACGTAAGCGACCACAGAGTCACGTGCCTGTTTCTTTTCGACGGTTAGTTTTTCAACACTCGTGGTCAGCGCCTGCACGTTGGTGGTTAGCGTCTCGTTGCTCTTGGCGAGGTGCTGATTTGTAGCGACCAAAACGCCTTTGTCG
>JBBRUV010000331.1:0-5423 GCA_038247465.1 Cytophagales bacterium | reverse complement strand
GTAGTCAAGCGCACAAAACCAACCGCACAAGGCCTTGGCGACCCGCCTGTTCGCTTATATCGGCACGGGCCGCCCCGCCCGGCCTAAAGGCGCGGGGCTTTACGCGATACGTCGTAAACAGCTTACCAAATTCAGCAAGCACCCGGTTCGGTTTCTGAGCGGTTCAGACACGGGTACGCTCTGTTTCGGCTTCGATGGCGAAATTTATAGCCTCGCGCCGGGCGGTCAGCCCCAAAAAGTGAACATTCAGATTCTGAACGACGGGCGGCTGACGAGCAGTAAAATTGTGCCGATCAACACCGGCGCCACAGAAATGGCCCTTTCGCCCAACGGCAAAGAAATCGCGTTTATCTCGCGGGGCGAGGTGTTTGTGACCTCGGTAGAAGGCGGCATCACCAAGCGCGTTACCAATACGCCGGAGCAGGAACGGTCGGTGAGTTTCAGCCCCAACGGACGCTCATTGGTCTATGCCGCCGAACGGCAGAACAACTGGAATATTTATCGGACAACTATCGTGCGGAAAGAAGAACCGTATTTCTATGCGTCAACGGTGCTAAACGAAGAGCCGGTAATTGCCACGGATGCCGAAGAATTTCAGCCGCTGTTTTCGCCCGATGGCAAAGAAATCGCTTACCTCGAAAAGCGCGTTGTGCTGAAAGTCATGAACATTGCCACCAAAGTGACCCGCACCGTTTTGCCCGCCGACAAAAACTATTCGTATTCCGATGGCGACCAATACTACGCCTGGTCGCCGGATGGGAAGTGGTTTCTGGTGGATTTTGCGCCGACGAGCATTTTTACGAGTGACGTCGGTTTGGTATCGGCAGACGGTAAATCGCCGGTGGTGAACCTGACCCAAAGCGGCTACAACGAAGGCCAGGCCAAGTGGGTGATGGGCGGCAAGGCCCTGATTATGGAAGCCGACCGCGACGGAATGAAAAATCACGGCAGTTGGGGGGGCGAAAGCGATGTGTATGCCATGTTCTTCTCAAAAGACGGGTTCGACCGTTTTCGGTTGAGCAAAGACGACGCAGCATTAGCCAAAGAGCAGGACGAAAAAGACAAAAAAGACAAGGAAGACAAGGATAAAAATAACAAACCGGAGACCGCCAAAAAAGACAAGCCTACCAGCAAGGGCGACACCCTGGCCAACGGCAAACTCACCCTGGCCGCACTGGTGCAAAAAGCCGATTCTACCATAAAACTTGACCTCGACGGTATCGAAGACCGCAAACTCCGGCTGACGATTCACTCCTCGCGGCTGGCCGATATGGTGCTGAGTAAAGACGGCGAAAAACTGTTTTACCTGGCCCAATTCGAGAAAACAACTGACCTTTGGGTAACAGAACTGCGGACGAAAGAAACCAAAATTCTGGCCAAAGATGCCGGATCAGAACTGGTGCTGAGTAAAGACGGGAAGAGCCTGTTTGTGATGTCGGAAAAGGGCATTTCCAAAATTGATGCCGAGTCGGGTAAGAAAGAACCCGTCACCATCAGCAGCGAAATAAACCTGAGTTATCAGGCCGAGAAAGCGTATATTTTTGACCACGCCTGGCGGCAGGTGCGCGAGAAATTTTACGTTACCGACCTGCACGGCGTAAACTGGGCCGATTACCGCACCGAGTATCAGAAATTTCTGCCCCACATCAGCAACAACCGCGATTTTGCCGAATTCCTCAGCGAGATGCTCGGCGAACTGAATGCCTCGCACACGGGCTGCCGCTACGCTCATCCGCAACTGAACCAGGATGCTACGGCTTCGCTGGGGCTTTTTTACGACCAAACCTACACCGGCAACGGGCTGAAAATCAGCGAAGTCATGAAAAAAGGACCGCTTGACCGGGCATCGTCTAAACTGAAACCGGGCGTAATCATCGAGCAGATTGACGGGGTTCCGGTGCTGGCAAACGCCGATTATAACGCCTTGCTGAACCG
Organism: Cytophagales bacterium; assembly: GCA_038247465.1. Classification (GTDB taxonomy): domain Bacteria; phylum Bacteroidota; class Bacteroidia; order Cytophagales; family Spirosomataceae; genus JBBRNH01. The sequence goes on along the minus strand of JBBRUV010000331.1, from coordinate 3,488 downwards.
CAGGGCCGACAAAAATACGCTGCTCTCGCTCTATAATCCCGCCGACAAAATGCGCTGGGAAGAAACACTGAAACCCATCACCCTGGGCGAAGAAAACGAACTTCGTTACCACCGCTGGGTGCAGACGCGCCGACGCGAAACCGACCAACTTTCGGGTGGCAAAGTCGGCTACGTTCACGTGCGGGGCATGAATGATGCCAGTTATCGTACTGTTTATGAAGACGTTCTGGGAAAATGTGCTGATAAAGAATCGGTGATTATTGACACGCGATTCAACGGCGGTGGCTGGCTCCACGACGATCTGGCGACGTTGTTGAGCGGCCAGAAATACATCGAAATGGTGCCACGCGGCCAGAAAGGCGGCCACGAGCCGATGCGGAAATGGATCAAGCCATCCGTTGTGCTGGTGGGCGAAAGCAACTACTCCGACGCGCACATGTTCCCCTACGCCTACCGCGCCAACAACATCGGCAAAATTGTGGGGATGCCCGTTCCCGGCACCGGCACGGCGGTCTGGTGGGAAACCCAGATTGACCCCACGCTCGTGTTTGGGATTCCGCAGGTGGGCATGATTACCAACGACGGTAAGTACATGGAAAACAACCAGTTAGAGCCGGACGTGACGGTACGAAACGAGCCGGAAACCATCGCCAAAGGCAAAGATCAGCAGTTGGCGCGGGCCGTTGATGAACTGCTCAAAACCAAACCATCGGGTGCGCCGGGTGGTAATTAAGCAGCCGTTGCGTTAGCCTTTTGGCAGTTTACCCCACCCCTGACCCCTCCCCTGTTTTCAGAGGAGGGGAACGCGTTCAACCGTTTTTTTATCCCCTCCCCTGTTTTCAGAGGATGGGATAGGGGTGGGGTAAACACCGTAGAATATCTGATTTATAACCGCTCGTCAAACAGTTTCAGAATCCGGCGGTATTCATCCGTCCAGCTTGATGGTTCTACAAAGCCGTGATCTTCAACGGGATAGACGGCCAATTCCCAGTTTTCTTTTTTGAGTTCGATGAGCCGTTGCGCCAACCGCACGGCATCTTGAAAATGTACGTTTACATCCACCATTCCATGACAAATCAGGAGGTGGCCTGTTAAACCTTCGGCGTGGTAAATCGGCGACGAGCGTTTGTACGCCAATGAATCGGTTTGGGGTTCGTTCAGGATGTTGGCCGTGTAGCCATGATTGTAGGCCGCCCAGTCGGTAACGGGGCGCAGGGCCGCGCCAGCCGCAAATTTGCCGGGCGTAGTGAACATTGCCATCAGCGTAATAAACCCACCGTATGACCCGCCATACATCCCGATTCGGTTGGCCGAAACGCCGTGGTTTTTCACGAGCCAATCCGCAGCATCCACGTGGTCGGTGAGGTCTTTGCCACCCATGAAGCGGTAAATGCCCGTTCGCCAGTCGCGCCCGTAACCCGCGCTGCCCCGGTAGTCAATATCCAAAACGGTGTAGCCTTTGTCTGTCAGAAGGTTATGAAACATATACTCCCGAAAATACTGACTCCACCATTTGTGGGCGTTTTGCAGATAACCCGCGCCGTGCACAAACACAACGGCTTTCCCATTGGCAGTTTGCGGTTTGTAGAGCCGCGCCCAAACCTGCGCGCCATCGCGCGCCAGAATCTGCACTAATTCCGGTTCGCGCCAGGGATATTGCCTGAAAGCGTCCGTCCGGGATTCGGTAAGCCTGGTAGCGGTTCCGGCTTGAGAAAGCGTAGCTCCGGTCTGTAAGGATACAGACCGGGGAGTGGCTCTTGCCAACTGTTTGCTGTTCGCTGTTAATTGATAACTGTAAAGCTCCCAGGGCTTGTTCATGGCCGAATGACGGATGAGTAGCGTGGTTTCGTCGGGCGAGAGCGTTACGTCGTTCGCGCCGGTCATGGTGGTGAGTTTCACGCGCTCCCCAACCGCTATGCTCATCCGGTAAAAATGGGTTTCGCCGGGGTGTACTTCGTTGGTTGTCAGGAAAAAATGCTGCTTGTCTTTGCTCAGAAACGCCTGCTGCACCTCAAATTTCCCCGACGTAAGCTGCTTTTTTTTGCCCGTTGTCACGTTCACCGTGTACAGATGCGAGTACCCATCGGCCTCCGACTGAAACCAGATCGTTTGATTATCAGGCAGAAAACCCATGTTCCCCGTCCCGGACGAGCCAACGCCCGGCCCGCCAATCCAGGCGTCGTCGTGTTGATGGTCAAGTATGGTCAGAGTGGGTACGAGGGCGGTGGTGCTGCCCGGCAAATCGAGCCGGCAAATCCATCGGTTTCTGTTGTCCTGCGACCGAACTACTACCACTGCCAGTTTGCTATCTTCTGACCAGACAGGGCCGAAAATAGTGGTTGGTTTAGGCAGTTCGCGGTTCGTAGTTCGTGGTTTTACTGTATCAGCCAAAGCTGTCTTACCATTGGCTGATACCTGATTATTAGTCATTGATAGCTGTTTGCTGCTTACCGCAAACGTGGTGTCCTGCGCCACGTTATACACGAAAAACTCGGACGTGGGCAACGGTGCGCCGACCTTCGTCCGGGCCTGAATTTCTTCCGTATAGCCCGATTCGGTCACGTAGTTTGGCACCTGCGCGGTTTTGGCTCCGACAGCCGCTTTGGTCAGTCGGTAGGTTACAAACCGCCCGTCGGGGCTGAGTTGCGGGCTGGCGAGGGCTTTGTCTTCCAGAAAAATCTCTTTGGCCCGCCGGGGTTTGTCGGCTTTGGCGATACGTTCGGCTTCGTCGCGTTTGGCTTTGCGGTCGGTCAGTACGGTTGAGAGCCGGAGTTGGTCGGCTTTCAGGAATTTTTCTTCGTCGGTGAGTTTGGGTTCCGGCTTTTTGCTGCCCGTCTTGAAATCAGTGCGCTGCGTGATTTCGCCGGTGATCAGGTTTGCCGAAAACAGGTTTTGCCCCCGTCGAAACGCCACCGTGTTTTCATCCGCCAAAAACACCGGATCAGTTTCGGGTTCGGTGGTGTTGGTGAACTGGTGGCTTTTTCCGGTGCCGATTTCGATCCAGAACAAATCCCCGTCGCGCTCAAAAAGCCGCTGTGTCCGGGTGCGGTTATACGTGGACGTTCCTGCTTGGACGAGCAAAATACGCCGTTCTGCCGGGCTAACTTTCAGGGGTTTACGATCACCGGCGAGGGTGATTTTGTACAGCGAATCGCCCTTTGCAGCGGCAGGGTTCCAGGAAAAATAAACTGTTTTTGAATCGTCGGCCCAAAACGGATTCGACGGCGACGTGCCGACCCATGCTTTGGGGTCCTGCATGATTTTTTCGACGGTCAGCGTCGGTTTTGGAGCGGGCTGGGCAACAGCGACTACGGCGGTCAGCAGCCCAAAAAATGGGTAGGTACAGGCTTTGTTCATGCGGGAGATGGGTCAAAGCCGTGAAAATACAAATTTTTTACCCCTCCCCTAAACAAGGGAGGGACTAAAACCTTCGGTGACACAAAGCCAAAGGCTTTGAAAGCCCCTCCCCTGTTTAGGGGAGGGGTAGT
>JBBRUV010000330.1:0-5444 GCA_038247465.1 Cytophagales bacterium | reverse complement strand
TGTTTCTTTGGGGGGCAAGAGCGGTTTAAGATGTTTCCATTGTTGGTTGGAGAGTTCAGTAGGATACTTTTTGTGGGCTTTCTGTTTAATTTTGTGCTGCGGCATCTGAGAAGGACGTTTTGAGGTTTCATCGCTACAAAATTCTCTTTTTTGGATGCCTTTTTCTATGCTCACAGGGTTTTCAGACAGCTTCTCAGGATAGAAACAACCCGGCTAAATCTTTTTTTCAGAGACGAGCGTTTTTTGGCAAGCCGCTTCAGTTGACGATCAAACTTTTCGGTTGCGACCAGGTCAAATTTCATCGAGTAAATCCCAGGCCGAACGGAGTTTTTTGGTTCCTGCCCGGTCTTGTTTCACTTCCTGCAAGCCTTCCCGAATATCGCTTACCAATTCGTTCTTGGTTAAAACAGTCTCGTCATTTGTATCCTGAGAGCGGGGAGACCTGATAGCAACAAACGAAAAATTGGTAAGTAATTCAAGCAAAAATGCTTCCTTGTCTTCCGCTACATGAATAATAATCTGCATGATACGTTTTGTTTTAGGTCAAATTTATAACAAATCAGGTTTCTGAATAGATGACCGTCGAATCCTTACCCACCTGCCCCGTTTGCCGAGCAACCCACTTCAGCCCGCACCTCACCGCCACTGATTATCTCGTGAGCCGGGCCGAGTTTGCCATTGTGCAGTGCAATACGTGCCGGTTTCGGTTTACCAACCCGCGCCCAACCGCTGGCAGCATCGGGGCGTTTTATGAATCAGCCGATTACGTCTCGCATCATGACGATGGACGCGGCCTGATGGACGTGGCTTACCGAACCGTGCGGTCGGTTGCGCTGAAACAGAAAGTGCGGCTAATCACGACTCAGCACGGCGGGCCGGGCCGACTGCTGGATGTTGGCTGCGGCACAGGCGCGTTTCTGGCCGAAGCCGCCCAGAACGGCTGGACAATTGCGGGGGTAGAACCAGACCCCGGTGCAGCCAAACGCGCTGCCCAACGCACCAACACGGATATTCTGCCCGACGTATTTGCCCTGCCAAACGACACCCGCGCCGATGTGATTACGTTTTGGCACGTGCTGGAACACGTTCACCGGCTCAACCAAACCATCGAGCGGGCGGCTGCTTTGCTCAACCCCGGCGGCAAAATTCTGATTGCCGTTCCCAATCCTGACTCGCTGGATGCCCGGCAGTTTGGTCGGTTTTGGGCCGCGTATGATTTGCCCCGGCACCTGTATCATTTCACGCCTGACACCATCACGCGGTTATTTGCCAACCACGGCTTCGGGCTGCAATACCGGCAGGGAATGCCTTTCGATGCGTTTTATATTGCCCTCATCAGCAACCGTTACCAAACCGGCAGCAGTAATCCTATCGGCAGCTTGATCACCGGCCTGCGCTCGAACCTGAAAGCCGGACAGGACGGTAACTTTTCGAGCAACATCTACGTCTTCGGAACAACGAAAATCAAGTAAACCGCTATTGCCATCGCCAGCAGAATACAGGCAATGAGGGCTGTTGTCCAGAGTGGCATCAGCCGTTGCTGCGTTGCCGACTGCCGCACCCGTTTGTGCAACGCTTTCTTGAGCGTTGCTGTTTGGGCGGGCAGTTTGCCGGTGCGGTGCAGGGCTTCGAGGCCGTCGAGGGCATCGGCATAGAGCGGGTTTTCGAGCAGGAGACGCTCTACCCGGTGTTGGGCCGCGCCGGTTAGCTGGCCGTTTTGGTAGGCCCGGAGGTCTTCGATGGTCAGTTGGTCGTTCATGGCTTAGGCGGGGTTGTGGTGACGATGGCGGTTGCCGTCAGGCAGCGTTTGAGTTGCCGCCGTCCGTTTTGCAGGTAGCTCCTGATCCGGGCGGGGTCGTAGCCGGTGCTGTCGGCAATATCAGCGTAGGTTTTCTCGTGAAAATAAAACAAATCAATGCAGGTACGCTGCTCGATGGGCAGTATTTTCAGGCAGTCTTCAAGCCGGGTCAGGTTATGTTCCAGATCCAGATCGTTGTCGTCGGTATCGTATCCGGTGGTTAGCCCGGCCACACCCTGGGTTTCTTCATCGGCAAAGGGTGTTGTCACATCGTCGGACTCGTAGATTTTCCGGCTTCGGAGCTGCATCAGGCAGTGGTTGCGGGCCACGCTGTGGAGCCAGCTTTTAAAATTCGTGACCTCGTGCCGCCGGAGGTCGGTTATTAACTGCTCAAACAGAGCCATCACCGCGTCTTTACTGTCTTCGTCGTTCCGCAAGTACTTGAAACACACAGCATACACCATGTCTATGTGCCGTTCGTAGAGTTCGCCGAGCAGTTCCAGATCGCCCGTTTCGTGGTAGGTAGTCACAAATTCGGTATCGGTAGCGGGGCGCGGTTTGCGGAATCGTTTAAAAAACTGCATCATAAAATCGGTATGCTCAATAGATGCCATAACGTAACGAATTGCACAAGTGGCATGATTTATGATAAAACCGTCAACCGTCAAAATAAACCCCAACAGGCATCGGTAAATAAGGAAACGCGGCTATTTCGCCCCTCACTGATTGGTTAGACTGTTGCCGGTTGCTGGTTGGCATGATATTCGTCTGTATTGTCTTATTAATGACGCTACGATTATTCTGGCTGATAAAACAACAAAAACTCGGCGACTGTATGGCCTACTTTATACTACCCTGTTTTCGGATTTCAGGTTTTCTGCTGAGTTTGCTTGCGGTTCAGGCCGTTGCTCAGACCGACCCCTGCCCCGTCAGGCCCGATAACCCGGTTATCACCGGCTCGGCCAAAAGCATCTGCCGGGGTGAGACCGTAACGCTGTCGGCTACGGGCTGCACCGGCGGAACCATTATCTGGAGCGACAACAGTACCGGCCAAACCCTGACCGTGCAGCCGCAACGAACCGTAAAATATACGGCCCTGTGCCGAGTGCCAGGCGGCTGCGTGAGTTGTTTTGCCGAGGTCTGGAAAATCACCGTCACCACACCCGATGCCCCCGCTGTGGTAGCCTCATCGCCCCGCATCGCCCCCGGCGAATCAGTCACACTCACGGCCCAAAATTGCCCCGGCACCGTTGTCTGGAGCAATCTGGCAACTGGCCGAACGCTCGTTACATCACTCGCGCAAACTGCTGTTTTTCAGGCTGTTTGCCGTACTGAATCCTGCGAAAGTAATGCTTCGATTCCAGTTCAGGTTGATGTGGTGATGCCAACGAAGCCCACCGTTCTGGCTGATAAATTGGTGATTTGCGTGGGTCAGTCGGTGCAACTTACGGCCGTCAACTGCAATGGAACGGTGCGCTGGCAAAACGGGCAAGTGGGTGAAATCTGTGTCGTGAACCCGCTGAAAACGACTGATTATCAGGCTGATTGCGTAATTGGTGCACGACGCACGACTGCCGAGCCACTCCTGATTGCCGTCAATCAAACCATGACCGCTCCGCCCATTTTGGCGACGGTTGCCAACGGCTGTCCCTTTCAAACGGCTGATTTGACGCGGGCCATTCAGGAATCTTCACCGGCAACCCGGCTTGCCGGAACGTGGCTGTTTCGCACCACATCATCGCCCGATTCGCCCCCGGTGCAATCGCCAATGGCGGTATTATCGGGGCAATATTTTCTGTTTTTACGCGATGCCAACGGCTGTTTTAGCCCGGCTTCCGAAGTAAAAGCCGACGTTAAACCCTGCATCAACGGCATTGCGCCCTGCGTCAGCAACCCGGCGCGGGTGGTAGCCCAACTCGATTCGGTGAACGCCCAACGCGGATACGTGCTGCTGTCTGGACAGGTACGCGGCTCGGCAAACGGCGCGGCCTGGAATAGCGACGGGGGCGGCCTTTTTGCCTCGACAACCGGCCTGAACACGCGCTATCTGTTTTCTGAAACCGACCGGCAACGCGGCATGGCAACGTTTACGCTCTCGACAACTGACCCCGATGGCGACGGCCCCTGCCAGGCGGCAACGGCTTCGCTAACGGTTAAGATTCCGGCCATTACGACGGGCGTTGATCCGGTAGCAACGCCGATGCCCGAAGCCGCCCGCGAGATTCTGGGCCTGAGCAAACGGGCTTCTGAACCGACTATTGCCCCCAACGGCGATACCGAAATCACCTACCAACTGACGGTTGTGAACCTCGGACAGTCGGCACTGATGCAAGTCAACGTGGCTGATAACCTCGACAGGGCGTTTACCTCGGCGGGAGCGCAAATCCGGTCGGTGGCCGTAAAAGCCGAAGAAGGGTTACTGGTGAACCCGGCCTATACCGGCACCGGAGCCGACACCACGCTGCTTATGGCTGGTCAAAATACAGTAGCTGTTGGCAGCAAAAAGAGCCTGTGGCTCACAGTGCGGCTGAACCTGCAACAAGCCACCACGCTGACCTTCTCGAACCTGGCCGTGTCTGATGCGCTGGATGTAAAGGGTGGCCGTTGCCGCGATTTTTCAACCAATGGCACCGACGCTGACCCGGATAAAAACGGCAACCCCGCCGACAACACCGAGCCAACTATCGTGACGCTGCACTCGGCAAACCCCGAAGCCGGCGAAACCGTGTTTGTGCCGGAAGGCTTTTCGCCCAATGGTGACGGTATCAATGACCGCCTTGTCGTTCAGGGGGTTGCGCCCGGCCAAACCATGCGCCTGTCCGTTTTTAACCGATGGGGACAGGCCGTTTATGAACAGGAAGATTACAAAAATGATTGGGACGGTGTGGCCTCCACCGGCTCGAAATCGGGAACGTCGGCCCGGCAGGGGCTGCCCGATGGAACGTATTTTTACGTGTTGAAACTAAGCGACGGACGGGAGTTCACGCGGTTTCTGACACTATCTCGTTAATATAGAGGATGGAGAATTTTTTCACACGTTGGGTTTGGATGGGCCTGCTGGTCGTTGCCGGTAGCACTGTGGTGTTGCCGGGCGAGAGGGTTATGGGCCTGCCCGCCCCGGCAGTGGCACCCGCACCCCGGCCCGCGCCGAAAGCGGGTGGTGCGTCTGTTTCGGCACCTGGCGACCGAAAACCGGGTCGCCCGGTGCCACGCAAACCAACCATCGGCCCGGATTCGCTGCTGCGCCAGGCCGATAGGTATCTGGGCTGGAAATCATATCCCCGCGCCATTGAGGTGTATAGCCAACTCCTGACCGCGCCCGAACAGCCCCTCACGGCTCCACAAAAGCAACAGGCTCAGCGCGGCCTGGCAAATGCCTACCGATTGGTGGGCGACACGCAAAAAGCCGAACAAACCTACCGCGATTATTTTGCCGCCAATCCGCCCGAAACGGCTGATGATCAGCCCGTTCTGCAATTTGCCCAGACGCTGGCCGACAACGGAAAATTCAAGGAATCGCAGGAACAGTATACTCGTTACCTGACTCTCCGAGAGGGGCAGCGCGACCGCCGAACCGCCGAACTGCCGCCACCAGCCGCCAACATCGGGGCGCGGGCCGGGGGCAGCAAGTCCGCCGTGCAGTACC
>JBBRUV010000329.1:0-5447 GCA_038247465.1 Cytophagales bacterium | reverse complement strand
GGCGCGTGATTACTGACGTGGAGAAACCAAACTCCTTTACGTTATGGAAACACAAATCAAACCGCAGCATCAGGCGCAGCAACCCGGCATTGAGGCCCGGCTCGACCCGCAGCCCAAGGTGATCCGTCACCTGTATAAAGGCGCGGAAAAACTCAAAAATAAGGTAGCCCTCATCACTGGTGGCGACAGCGGCATTGGCCGGGCAGTGGCCGTGCATTTTGCCCGCGAGGGAGCCGATGTTGCCATTGTTTATACCCCTGCCGAAGAAACAGACGCGCAATACACCAAAGAACTCGTTGAAACCGAAGGCCGGCACTGTCTGCTACTTCCCGGCGATTTGCGGTCGGTTGATTTCTGCCAGCAAATTGTGACCGATACCGTAGCCCGGTTTGGCAAACTCAACATTTTGGTGAACAACGCTGCGGTACAGTATCAACATAAAAATCTGGAAGACATTCAGGATGAAGACCTGCTGAAAACCTTCGACATCAACATTTACGCCCAGTTTCGGGTAACGCGGGCCGCCCTGTCTCATTTGCACGAAGGCGACTCGATTATCAACACTACATCCGTAACGGCCTACCAGGGCCGAGCCGACCTGCTCGATTACTCGGCCACAAAAGGGGCAATTATGACGTTTACGCGGGCATTGGCGGTTAATTTGGCCGAGAAAAAAATCAGGGTGAATGCCGTAGCCCCCGGCCCGATCTGGACACCGCTCAACCCGGCTTCGGTAAGCGCGGCAGAGGTGGCGCAGTTTGGCAAAGACGTGCCGATGAAACGCCCCGGACAACCGGCAGAAGTAGGGCCGGCCTACGTCTATTTAGCCTCCGACGATTCGACGTATGTGACCGGGCAGGTGCTGCACCCAAACGGCGGAACTATCGTAAATTCCTGACAATTAAACTCAACAATTATGACAACTGAATTTGACCTTGACATTAAACCGCAGCATCAAGACGCGCAGCCGGGCCTGGAGCATGACATGAATCCTCAGCCGGTTTATATCCGGGAAGACTACGTGGGAGCCGATAAACTAAAAGACAAGTTGGCCGTGATTACTGGTGGCGACAGCGGCATTGGCCGGGCGGTGGCCATCCATTTTGCCCGCGAAGGAGCCAATCTCGTATTGATGTACCACCCCCGCGAAGAAGATGACGCGCAGAAAACAAAGCAGTTGATTGAGGCAGAAGGGCAAAACTGCCTGCTCCTGCCCGGCGATTTGCGGAGTTTGTCTTACATTAAAACTGCCGTCGGCACCATCGTCAGCAAGTTCGGTCACGTTAATATTCTGGTCAATAACGCAGCCAACCACGTTGAACAAAAAGACTTTATAAATATCTCCGATGAGCAACTCCGCGACACGTTTGAGATCAATATTCTGTCTATGTTCCGGTTAACCAAAAATCTGCTGCCCTACATGGGAGCCTACGACTGCATTATCAACACAACGTCGGTGGTTTCGTATAAGGGTAACAAAACGCTGATTGATTACGCATCTACAAAGGGCGCGGTAACGGCGTTCACCCGGTCGCTGTCGCAAAACCTTACCGAGCGCAACATCCGGGTGAATGGCGTGGCCCCCGGCCCGATCTGGACACCGTTGATTGTGGCCACCAAAGCCGCCGATGAAGTTGCCGAATTTGGCAAAGACGTGCCGATGAAACGCCCCGGACAACCGGCAGAGCTGGCTCCGGCCTACGTGTTTCTGGCCTCAGACGATGCGTCTTATTTCACCGGGCAAATTATCCACGTTAATGGTGGCGAAGTAGTGAATGGGTAAAACGGGTTGTTACAATGCCTATTTTTACAGCCGTAACGCAAGCGCGTTACGGTTTTTTTATGAACACAACAGCAACAGCACCGGCGGCTCTGCTCCCGATTCCGGTGCATCCCGGACTGCCACTCCTCGGCAATTCGCTCGAAATTGCCCGCGACCCGCTTGGTTCCTTCACCCGCTTGCAGGCGCAGCACAACCAGCCCGGTGGCCCAAGACTGATTCAGATCGCACTCGGTGGCCGGACGCAGTTTGTGACCTTCCGGCCCGACGATGCCAAGTATATTCTGCAAGAAAACCACCGGAACTATGGCCGCTCACCAGCCTTTAAGGTCTTAGAGATTTTTCTGGGAAAAGGACTCCTCACCAACGACGGCGACCACTGGCGGCACCAACGCCGATTGGCGCAACCAGCCTTTCACCGGCAAAAACTCGCTATCCTGGGTCAGATTATGCAGCAGGAGATAGATGCCTGGCTCGGCGAGTTGGGCCGGTTAGACCTGACAAAACCCGTGAATCTGTCGGAGAAATTTATGGACATCACCATGCGGATTGTCTGTAAAACGCTGTTCGGCACCGACGCGGGCAATCAGTTGGTGGGCATTTCGCACGCGATGGAAACAGCTATTTTCCTGGCAAACAAGCGGTTAATGTCTCCGCTGACCCCGCCCATGAATTGGCCCACGCCCGATAATATCCGGTATAGGAAGGCCGCCAAAACCGTTGACACCCTGATTTATAGCATTATTGAAGGCCGCAAAAAAACCGGCGAACGGCGCGACGATCTACTCGATATGTTGCTCTATGCCGAAGACGAAGACACCAGTGAACGCATGAGTACCCGACAACTGCGCGACGAATGCGTGACGCTTTTTGCCGCCGGCCACGAAACCACCGCTGTTTCGATGGCCTGGACAACGTATTTGATTACCCGAAACCCGGATGTGATGAGCAAACTCATTGATACCGTGCAGGGGTCTGATAGCGGTTTTCAGCCCGGCGGGTATGCCTCGCAGATAATCAACGAGTCGTTGCGGCTGTATCCACCGGCCTGGGCCACGTCGCGGTTTGCTCATGCCGACGATCAAATCGGTCCGCACCGGATTCCGGCTAAATCAACGGTGCTGATACTTCCGTATCTGATTCACCGCGACCCGGCCCACTGGCCCAACCCGGAACAGTTTGATCCTGAACGTTTTGCTGCTGGCCGGGATAAAGAAAGACCGGGCCACGAACGGCACGCATACGCCCATCTTCCGTTTGGCGGTGGGCCACGGTTGTGCATCGGCAATATGTTTGCGTTGATGGAAATGCAGATGCTGCTCACGGGGTTGGTGAGAACGTTTCAGATAACAGCCGCAACGGATACTGTTATCGCCCCGTTGGCATCGCTCACGCTACGGGCCGGTAAGCCGATGCTGGTAGAACTGAGTTCGCGGAACTGAGTTCCGCGAACTCAGTTCTACAAATTAGATTTTATCAAGAACTTATCCGGCGGGCTACTTTGTAAAAGACAAAAAAACCGGATTCTGTACCGGCAGGAGATGTTTCTGGTCTGGATTCCAGAAAAGCTCAATTGCACATTTCCTGCCTGCTCTTGCTAAACCTGATAATTTGTATAACCTTGACCCGTCCAACGGTTATTGTTTCACTTTTAAACAATCTTGGATTATGCGTGTACAAATTAATGCCGTCCGCTTCAACGCCGACCGCTCGCTACTCGATTTTATTGAGCAGAAACTCGCTAAACTCGATACCTTCCACGACAACATCATCAGCGCGGAGGTATTTCTCAAACTCGATGGCTCGGACACCAGCAAGGTGAAAGAAAAAGTTGTGGAGGTCCGTCTGACCATCCCCGGCAAAGAACTGTTCATCAAAGAACACGACCGAACATTTGAGAGCGCGACCGACCGCGTGCTGGACTCACTGAAAGACAAACTCGTGCGGTGTAAAGAAAAACGAACTGACTTCTTCGGCCCGGCCATTGCCGAGGAAAAAGAACGAATGAAGGTTCAGGAACTCGTTGATATTGACGAGGATATGTAACAAAAAAATCCCCGGCATAATTGCCGGGGATTTTTTTGTTGATGTAGTTATCGGCACGATTGCCGGTTTTACGCTTTTTTCCCGAACAAGTCATTCCAGATTCCCTGCGCTTTTTGTTTCAGGATTTCGGCCTGTTCGGTGGCCTGGGTTTGCAGTTCGCCAAGTTTTTGCTGGGCGGCTTCGAGTTGTTCGGCGGCTTCGGCTTTCAGGTCGTCAAGTTTATCGTCGGCCTCATCGGTAAAGGCATCGAGTTTGGCAGACGCAGTACTGATGGCTTCTTCGGCCTGGACCTGAAACGCCGAGAATGTTTCGACAGCCTGCACTTTGGCGGCTTCAAACTGCTCGATGGCTGAGGCTTTCAACCCGTCTACGTCCACGTCGTCGGCGGTTTCTTTGGCTTTGTTCACCACCAGATTTTTCAACTCGTCGAGGTGGTTGGCAATGCTGGTCAGGTGGCTACCAGTTTCGGTTTTCAAGGATTCGAGTTTGGTGGCGGCTACGGCTTTAGCGGCTTCTAATTTTTCGGTGGCCGACGGGGCCGGTGTCTGGTTGTCCATGTTTGTTTATGAATGGTTAAATCCGGGCTAAAACTACGCACAATTCGGCCATCAATGCACCCGATATCCTTTTGCCGATGGCCTGAGCCAGCGGCAAAAGAAGCTACCCCAATCGCCGGACGAGCATACTATTGACTAACTCAAAGAGCAAGACGGGTTTAAGTGTTCGCCAATTGTCAATCTGGAGAGTTCCGCCGAAGTTAATGTAATAATCGAGTCGGTATTTTTTCCATTCATGCTCCACAAATTCGGGGAAATTAATGGCCGCAATCCAGCCGTCTTCCACGTCGTCAAACCATTCTTCGTAGTAGCTGTCGTCTGAGCCATGAAAATTCAGGACGTTCTCACCGACAAGCAAAAAGTGGTTGATTCCCTCATGCGTGAGCGGGTCAATCACCTGCCGTTTCAGGAACATAATATCGTTATGGAGCGTGTCGTTCCACTCGCCCATGAGTTCAAGAATCACGTATCGGCGGTCATAATCGGCCAGAAGAATTTTGCAATACAGCGTTTCAGAACCGATTTCGTCCCAAAGCGGGTGAATGTAGTAGCCGTAGATGGCGTTTTCGTACTGGTTCAAATTGTACTCGCGTCCGTAGAACGGCGACCGGGCATCGTCGGCAGCGGTGTAGTATTTTTCCCAGTTATAGAACGGCTCAATGTCCTGCATAGCGCGGAGTAAAGGGGATAGTTGCGCCCCTTACAGATGAACAAATTTACCAAAACGGCGGTAAAACGGCGTCGGGGCTTATTCATTTTTTGGCGCGAATGCCCCATAATGATCAGAAAATACAACAGCCACTACTCTCAGAAACCAGCTACGTCAACTCCGCAGCACCGCACCTGACTTATTCCGGCAGTGTCTATCAGTGTTGCTTACCTCGGCCCGCGTGTGCCGCCCGCGGCCGGTGCTGCCTGCTGGCCACCACCCGAATCATTACCACCGCCCTCGCTTTTCACGTCATCATTATTAACTGACTTGCGCTTGCGGGGGCCGTCGGTGAAGATCATCTTACCGAGTTTGTAGCTAAACGTGAGCCGGACACCGGCGTTATAAAAACTGT
>JBBRUV010000328.1:0-5463 GCA_038247465.1 Cytophagales bacterium | reverse complement strand
TCATCAATTTATGGAGTGGCCTTATCGCCTACAGTTTTATGGATGCTTTTCCAACGATGCCTGTATTCGTACCCAAGCTGGGCAAGAGCGACGTGTGCCAAATTGTAATTATCTAAGAGACATCCCCAAAACTCGCATTACCAGTTAATAGCGCCCCTCACCGGCGCTCGATGCCCGTAATCTGGTCCAGCAGATAGTCGCGCTTTTGTTTCGTGACCGGTACCTGCGCCCCGTCGGACAGCAGCAGGTAGCCGCCTTCCTGCCGGACAATCTTTCGCAGGAAAGCGGGGTTGATCGTATGCGAATGATGGACCCGCACAAACCCGCTGGATTCGAGTGCCTGGCTCACTTCTTTCAGCGTCCGGCAGATGAGCAGGGGCGGGCCACTTTGCCGGTGAATGTAGGTGTAACCGGCTTCGGCCACGCACCGGATAATGTCGGCGATCTCCACAATTTCGTGGCCCTCCTGGGTGGGTAGGGCAATCCGGGCGAGCGGGGTTTTGGTGGGCGACTGATACGTTTCCTGAAACAGCGCGTATTGGGTGGGTTGTACCGGCAGTTTGCCGCGCTGTTGCCACTGGTCAATTACGGCCCGAAGTTCGGATTCCTGCACGGGTTTGAGCAAATAGTTGAGCGCACTGACCCGAAACGCCTGCACCGCATACTGGTCATAAGCGGTGGTAAAAACCACATCGAACGGCATTGCCGGTAGTTGCGCCAGCAGGTCGAACCCGTTCAGGCGGGGCATCTGAATGTCCAGAAACAACACGTCGAACGCGGTTTGCCGGACAAATTCCAGCGCAGCTTCGGGCTGGTTAAATTGAGCCAGCACCTGCACGCCCCGGTTCAGTTTGGCCAGTTTCATGGCCAGCAGTTCGGTGGCGTATTTTTCGTCGTCGATCAGAATGGCTCTCATCAGTGCGGGGGTTGTAATGTTACGAAGCGGGGTACGTTCAGCCGACAGGTGATCCTGACCAACGTGCCGGTTTCACCCTGTTGATTGAGGTCAATGAGTTGCAGATCAAGCTGGGTGGGGTAATTGCGGTTAAACAGGTCGATGCGCTGCCGGGTGATGTCCATACCGAGCGATTTGGGGCTGGTAACGGACTGACTTTTTAACTGTTCGGCCTGTGCGCGGCCAATGCCGTTGTCTTCGATCTCGAAGCGAATCGTCTGGTCGTCTACCGGCAACACCCGCACCCACAGGCGTTTGTCGGGTCGTTGGCTGTGTTGCAGACCATGCCAGATGGCGTTTTCGACAAACGGCTGTAATAACAGCGGAGGAATCAGCACATCGTCGGTATCGACGGTAGCGTCTATTTCGATGGTGTAGCGAAAATTGTCATCGAAGCGGCTGGCTTCCAGTTCCAGATACAGGCTCAGGCCAGTCAGCTCGGCAGATACGCGCACGGTTTCCTCGGTCGAATGATTCAGGACGAGCCGCAGCAGCCGCGAAAAACTCGACAGATAGCGGGTCGCTTTTTCTTCGTCGCCTTTCAGCACAAAATACTCAATGGTGTTCAGGCTGTTGAACAGAAAGTGCGGGTTCATCCGGCTCCGCAGGGCCAGCATCTCCACCTCGGCCAGGCGTTTTTCGTAGGCCGTTCGCTGCTCAATTTCCTCGACGTAAGCCGTTTGGCTGGCTTGCCGGGCCTGATCGACTAATTGAATCCGGTGGGCCAAAGCCAGGGCAAACACCGTGATTTCGAGCAAAACGGCGAACGAAACCGTCATCAGGTTATCAATGCCGCCGGGCAGGGTTACGCCTTTTAAAATCACCTCGCCCGCCCGCAGCCAGGCCAGCAACCCTACTCCGGTCAACAGGCCGTTGCCCAGCAGCACGTAGCGCGTCAGGGGCGACCGCACCCGCCGACCAACCCACACCAGCAACGCCACATAGACCGGCAATAGCAGAAATCGGGTTCCCCAGAAAACGGCTTGTTGCAGTCCGCCGTCGTTGGTCAGCATCAATACCGAACCATACAGGATACCAAACCCGGCGAAGCCCGCAGCCGCCTGTCGTAACCGCCGGGCCATGCCGGGATGATCGCGCCGGAGGTTGAGCAACTCGCTGATAAACAGCAGATAGGCGGCCAGACACAGCCACATGATGGTTTCGGGCAGGTGCGCCCGGAGCAGCGGAACCTGACCAATCCAGTAACCAAGCGGGGTGTATGACCGGGTTTTTAGCAGCGCAAACGTGCAACCGGCCAGGCCGTAGAGCCAGTAATAGTGATAGATCGGCTGGCGATACCGGGCGTAAATCAACCCCACAAACAGCACCCAAAACAGTAACGCGCCCTGAATCCAGGAGCGGTAAAGCAGTTCGGCGCTGTTTTTTTGGTAGTCGTTCAGCCGGTTTTGGGTGTGGTACACGTCGGTTTCGAGCCGCACACCCAGCGACGGACGGGGGCGGTCAGCGTTGGTCAGCGCGGGCAGTAAACCCGGTGCGTTGGCCAGCCGCACATAGAGCGTGACTCGTTGGCGGGCTGGTAACGGCATAGGTACGTACTGATCGCTATAGGGAGCGGGCCAGTAGCGGGCCGGTATCATGGAGCCGGTTCGCAGCGAATCGACATGGGCGGGCCAAACCAGATAGACCGTAGCCGTCTGATTATCATGCACAAACGCATAGATCGTCCGGGCCGAATCGGTGTCGTTTTCCAGCACCCAGCGCATCCAATAGGCCCGTTGCGCCGAGGTGGCCTGTTTGCGACGAAGCGGCTGCCAGTCGGCCTTCGCCCGGATGTCTCGCAGGGCTGTAGCCGGGCTGGTAACGGCCAGTACGGCCCGGTCGTAGGCATACCGCTGGTCGTGAAAACGACTGAGCCGCAGCGTATCGGGCGCGGCCACCGCGCGGATGCCGGGGCCGGTGAGCAGGAGAAACAGCCATAAGAGAAGCAGCCTGCGAATCATGCGTTGACGTTGATTTAACGGACCAATACTACAAAAAAAAGCCCGGCTGCCGCGTGTGGGCCAACCGGGCGCGGGTTTGGGTGTGTCGGGGGCGGGTTTGGCTGGATATACCTGTTGGTCAGCGGAGTTGCGAACGAATAACGGGGGCGGGTTGACCCAAACGGCGCGTTCACTCACCCAAAGCCGGAGCGGGTTCACTCGGTCGGAAGGTCAACCAGATAGCGTTGTATGTTTCGGATGTTTAAACAAACAACTATCAGAACCAGTCAGCCATGAACTATCTATTTGCAAGAATTATTTTTGGCGTAAGCGTCACGGCGGCCCTTACCGCCCCGGCTCAGGTGCGGGTGGCAGACCCCAAAGAAACCGTCAATCGGAACGTGGAAGGGCTCGTCAACAGCCGCGTTGATCAGAGTATTAACCGGGGTCTCGACAAAGTTGAACAGGGCATCGGCAACATCTTCAAGAAGAAAGATAAAAAGCCAAAACCGCAGAAGCCCGCCGACGATACCTACAGCGACCAGCAAAACGGCCAGTCTGACGGGAACGCGGACAATGCCGGTCAAAACGGCAACAATAACGGCGCGTCGGTAGGCGGGGGGCGAAGCAACGGCAACACCGCTCAGAAGAGCCGGGCCGACGAACCGGCTCCGCTGAAATCGTATAGAAAGTTCGATTTTGTGCCGGGTGAAAGGGTGCTCGCTTTTGACGATTTCTCGGCCACAGCCGTAGGCGACTTCCCGCTGGGCTGGAACACCAACTCATCTGCCGAAATCGTAACCCTCGAAGGTCGACCCGAAAAGTGGCTGTTCATGTCCAAAGACGGCTTCTTTCAGCCCGAATACGTGAAAAATATGCCCGAAAATTTCACGCTTGAGTTTACCGTTCTTACCCGGTATAACTCCAGCAATATACTGGCGTATAGTTTTTATTTGTCGGCTGCTGAGAATCCTAAGAAAGAGTTGTCCAACAAATACATAAAAAACGGAATCTTCTTTCAATGGGGTCCTTGTGGTGGTGGTAAATATATTGTTTATGAAAACAGCGAGGAGGTCAGTAAAAATGGAGGGCTGAATCTAAAGGAATTTGATTGTGGTGATTATACAAAACCGTCCTTTGTGAAGATTTCTGTGTGGCGGCAAAAAACACGCCTGCGTATCTATGCCAACGAAACCAAAGTGTTGGATATTCCGCAAGCTTTTGATGCAAAACTCAACTACAATTCTTTCAAGTTTGGCAGTGCTTACATGAATTTTGCCACCCGCGACGACAAAGATGAGTTCATGGTCGCCGATGTGCGTTATGCGGTGGGTGCGCCCGATACGCGCTCTAAACTAATGACCGAAGGCAAATTCAGCACGACGGGCATTCTGTTCGATGTTAACTCCGACAAAATCAAGCCCGAATCCTACGGTGTGCTGAAAGAAATTGCCGGGGTATTGACCGAAAATGCCGGGGTACGTGTCAAAATCATTGGCCATACCGACTCCGACGGTGACGATGCCAAAAACCTCGACCTCAGTAAACGCCGGGCGGCCTCCGTCAAAGCTACCTTAGCCAGCGAGTTTGGCATTGCAGCGGCCCGCCTTGATACCGACGGTAAGGGCGAAACGGCACCCGCAGTACCCAACACCACGCCCGAAGGCAAAGCCAACAACCGGCGCGTTGAATTCATAAAGCTGTAACGCCTAAAACCGTCAATTTCCCATGAAAACTCTATTTGCTTACCTTACCCTTGTGGGTTTGCTTTTTTGCTTTTCGGCGGCCACGCCACCCGCCCAACCCTCTACCGATGTGTGGGTCAGTAAAGACCCGAATACCCGCTCTATTGTTAAAATGATGTTTTATGACAACCGGAGCCGGGTGCGGATTTTGGCCTCGTGTAGCCCTAACCCCTGCGACTGGGGTGTATTCTCGGTAAAAGACCTCGATCCCAGCGGAGCCAACTCCCCCAGCGAAGGCCATCCTTACGAAATTATTGTAAACCAGAGCATTGCCCGGCGTACCATTCGGCTTATAGAACGGGGCTACGACATGGGTATCTCCATGCAGACTACCTTCAAAGACCGTCGGCCTGCCAATGAGACCGTGGGTGAACTGACTCGTCAGTTCTGACTTTGGGGAGACACTGGTTCGTCTCATCACCCGTATGGTATTTACATAATTGCTGACGCGAGTGAGACGGAAAATCTTCCGTCTCTACAACGAAAACCATGAAAAAACTCCTCTTCCTCCTCCTGCCCTTCGCAGCCTTCGGCCAGAAGATTGTGGTGGAAACCAGCACGCCGGGGCCAGCCGAAATTGTCCTGACCCGGCCCACGTTTTCGGCCAAACCGGAGCCGATTCCCGCCGAAAACGGTCTGTACCGCTTCACGCACTTTATGAGCGTATCGTGTAAAGATGCCGCAACAGGGGAGACGGTTAAACTGGACCAGTATATCAACATCAACAACGGGGTGGTGGGCCTGTTCGGCGATGACATTGCGCGGGCCATGCCCGATGCCGCCAGTAGTACCGAGGGGAAGTTTGATTTTTGGGCCATCCTGC
>JBBRUV010000327.1:0-5480 GCA_038247465.1 Cytophagales bacterium | reverse complement strand
GGTTTTGGCGGGTTCCCACCCGTTATAGAGTAAAACCCGCTTTTTTTCTGCGTGGTTTTGGCGGGTTCCCACCCGTTATAGAGTAAAACCCGCTTTTTTCTGCGTGGTTTTGGCGGGTTCCCACCCGCCCTACATAAAGTCGTCGTATTGGCAATAGGAATGAGGCCAATCTTGCCATGCTGAGACTAAGCCAGCACTCACTGGGTTATTGAGGATGTACGCAATAATCCGGTGGAACGAACGCTCATCCCGAACAATATGATCATAACACTCGGCCTGCCAGAACGTCAGCCCGGTTCGCTCCAAAACTTGATTAGCCCGCTTTGCCGAGTTCGCTTTCATACTTCCCAACACGTGCTGAAAAGGCTTCTCGTCGCAGGTGTTGGTTAAGAGTACATGAACATGGTTCGACATAATACAATAAGCGTGCAGGTCGAAATACATCCCATCCCGAAACCGGATAGATTCGCCAACTACGTCGGCAACGGCTTTATCTTTTAACCAGTCGGGCCCGGTATTGGCTTTATCTATAAATTGTTCGATGTTCCGAAAATAACGTCCTTCCCAGTTGTGGCGAATTGTATTACTGGTTACGTCAGGTTGCTCACATTGCTGTTTTTGCAGAAAATCCTGATGTTCGCGTTGAATAGTCACCAGTACATCAGCCGGCAGCGACCCATGCAGCCGATAGGTAATGAACAGTGTCTCGCCGGGCGGCATGATATGGGGCAACCGCCGACGATAGGATTGATGCATACGGGTAAAGCGGGTGGAAACCCGCTATTAAATGTAAAGCGGGTGGAAACCCGCTATTAAATGTAAAGCGGGTGGAAACCCGCTATTAAATGTAAAGCGGGTGGAAACCCGCTATTAAATGTAAACCGGGTGGAAACCGCTATTAAATGTAAAGCGGGTGGAAACCCGCTATTAAATGTAAACCGGGTGGAAACCGCTATTAAATGTAAACCGGGTGGAAACCCGCTATTAAATGTAAACCGGGTTTCCACCCGCTATTAAATAAAACCGGAACCAAAAAAGGCGGGTTTCCACCCGCCCTACTTTGCCGATGCCATCAGCGGGTACTGGTCAAAAATTGACCGCACAATGCCTTTGAAGTAATTGTTCTTGAAGTTCTGGTTTCGCATCATCTTCGAGGCATACCCTTTCCAGATCACCTGATACGTTTCGGCATCAATGAGGGAGATCATGAGCGTACCTTCGTCGAGGTTGTAATCAATGCGCTTGTAGGTGGCGTCATCATCTTCGCGTACTACCCAGTCTTTGATAACGGGCTGTTGGTAGCCCCGGAAACGGAGGTCAGACCGGAAGATATTGTAAGAAACCAGCAAATTTGGGCTGCGGTTACTCACTTTGTAGCCGCGAGCCTCCATCTGATGCTGAATGGCATCCTGAATATCGGAGCAGAGCAGGGTAGAGTCCACAAATTCGCACTCTAAGAAGTTGAACGACGTATAGTCTTTGAAATGACCCTCGTAGCTGTAATCGTTTTCGACAAACAGCTTTCCGGGCATACACCCAGCCAGACCGACAACGGTCAGAACAAATAAAAATCCAATAAACTTCTTCATGCGATGTTTTGACTAAGATGAACTGTATGTAAGAAAAGCTGATTACCTGATGGTTCAACCCAAAGATATGAATTTATGTTTGGCAAAATCAATCCTATGCCCAATATTAATTTTCTGGTAATCCCCGGTAAAAATTCACGGCTGCGATCATATCCGTTTTAGTGATCGGCACACCAAATGCGCATTGGCCCGGCCCGCTCAACAGAGCCATCTGCACCTCGCCCGCCCGGTTCTTTTTGTCTTGTAGCGTTAGGGCCAATACCGCGTTCACGTCTGAATCAGACAACGTTACCCGGCCATATACGGCAAAAATGTATTCTTCGATTTGCCCCAGTAAGATTTCGTCAATCATTCCGCGCTGGAGAGACACAAATGCTTCCATCACCATGCCGACAGCAATGGCTTCGCCGTGCAGGAGCCGTTTGCGGGGCTGGTTCAGAAAGTGCGTTTCAATGGCATGGCCCAGCGTATGGCCGAAGTTCAAAATTTTGCGGAGTCCTTTCTCGGTGGGGTCCTCTGCCACCACGCGCTGCTTGATCGCTACCGAGTGCGCCACTAAGTCAGGCCAGGGTTGGTCGGCCACATCGAGCCGACGGATGCGGTTCCAGCCGTCGGTATCGGCAATCAGGCAGTGTTTAATCACCTCGGCAAAACCGGAGCGCAGTTCGCGTTCGGGGAGGGTTTTCAGAAATACCGGGTCAATCAGCACCGCGTCGGGCTGTTGAAAAACGCCGATGTGGTTTTTGAGTCCGTTGAAATCAATGCCGAGTTTGCCGCCCACGCTGGCATCTACCTGCGCCAGCAGGGTGGTGGGTAGTTGGGCAAAGGCAAGGCCGCGTTTGTAGGTAGCCGCGCAAAAGCCGCCCATGTCGCCAATTACGCCCCCGCCGAGGTTCAGTACCAGCGCGTGCCGGTCGAAATTGGCGCGGGTGAGGGCATCCCAGATGGTTTCGCAGGTTTGGATGTGTTTTTGTTCTTCACCCGCCTTGATCCGAATCAGCGTGTGGCGGGGCAGCAACGGCTTTAGTTCGGGATAGCAGAGCCGGTAGGTGTGGTTGTCGGCGATAACGGCAATGGCCGAAAAATCGCGTGATTCTAAGAAGGGCGGCAGGCTTTCGGCAAGCGGGGCAATGGTTACGGACACGGTTTCGGGAATGACAAAGTTGCAGAGCAACAAAGTTACTGCGTAGAGACGCATATTTGCGTCTCCTATGTTTGCGTCTCCTGTATTTGCGTCTCCTGTATTTGCAATACCTTGCGTTTCCTAACCGGATGGTTTTTCTGACTCGCAGGAGACGCAAGGTATTTTCTGCCGCACAAGAGAAGTCAGGTCTTGGGTTTATACGTTTACGAAACCGTTTTCAGCGCGTCGGCAAAGGTCTGCATCTGCGGCATGGTGCCGAGGCTAACGCGGCACCAATATTGCCCGTCGAATTTCCACTGCCGGATGCTCACACGCTGTTCCAGCATCTTGGCCACAAAATCTTCGCCTTTCATTTTGATCGGGAACATCACAAAATTAGCATCAGACGGCAGCGGTTCGTAGCCGGTTTCTTTCAGGGTTTTCGCCAGAAATGCTTTCGATTCAGCCGTTTTGCCCAACGACCACTTGATAAACTCCGTGTCGGGCATACTCGTCAGCGCGGCCCGCAGCGAAGTCATGCTCAGGCCACCGCCGTTGGGCGAGAACGGCGCAATTTTGGCAATCATCTCGGCGGGGGCCAGCAGGTAGCCAATCCGCAGCCCGGCAAAGCCGTGAACTTTTGAAAATGTTTTGCTGATAATCACGTTTTTGCCAGCCCGCACCAGATCAACCATGCTGGCGGCTTTGGGATTTGCCACGTAGTCAATGTAGGCTTCGTCCACAAAAACGGGCGTTTTGTCGGCGGTGGCCGAGATAAAGCTCCGCAACTTGGCCGGGTCGGTCAGAATAGCCGTTGGGTTGTTGGGGTTGCAGAGATATACGAGGCTGGTTTTGCCCGATACGCGGTCGCTGAGTTTTTGCAGGTTTTGATCGTAGGCATCGTCAGCCACGAGCGGCACCCGTTCGGCAATCATACCGTGCCGGATAGCCGCGCGGGGCAGGGCTTCAAACGTGGGATCAGGGAAAACGAAGTTGTTACCCGCCGGGGTTTTGTAGGCAAAATACATGGCGGCTGCGTTGAGCAATTCGCCCGAACCCGCACCAAGCAGCACACATTCTTCGGGAACACCCTCCGTTTCGGCCACCATTTTCTTAAACTGCCGGGCGTATTCCATCGCATAGAGGTAGCCTTCCGGGGCGGCTTCGGCAATGGTTTTCAGCACCTTGGGCGACGGGCCGTAGGGGTTTTCGTTGGCCGACAGCCGGGCTTTGAGGGTGCCGCCTTTAGTGTTTGGCGGTAACGCAATGGCTTCGGTTTCGAGCCGTTCGGCATCAAGCCAGGGTTCGCAGTGGCCGGCGGTGGCCGTTGCCAGGCCAAGACCAGAGAGCATACTGGCGCGGAGCCAGTCACGACGGTTGAGATTCATAAATGCAGGACGAATTCTAAGATGAAATTAACTAAAATCGGTCAGGACACTGCATCTGACTTCCGCATGGTCTTGTTATACGGCCAAATATAGGGTGTTTGCTGATTTTGATGCTATTTTATTTGTAGAAATTCGATAAAAAACCAATTAAATTTTGATTATTCAGGTTTCAGTAGAATAATAGTCAATTCAATAATCAGATAAGTCAATTGTAGGCAATTCAGAAGAACACGCCCCACTCATCGGTAATGTCATTGGTGCGATCAAAGCTGTTGACCCAAGCCACAAACAGGATTCTGAAATTATCGAGTTCGTCGCGCAGCAGATTCAGGTATTCGGGTTCGCAGAGTTCTTCGTCCTCGCAAAACGCCACCTGCGTTTGCAGATCGCGGGCATACATTCTGATAATCACGGCGTTTTCCATACGGATCGAAAACAGATCACCGCCCTCGGCTCCCACAATTTTGGTGGGTAGCATCATGGCGTTGCCAAGCATCTGTTCGTGCATCATCAGCAGGTCGGCATCGCGGTCAATGGTAGCAACAATGGCCTGCGTGATTTCCATCACCTCTTCAGCTTTCAGAAAAACCGGCAGATTTCTGACCCGCTGATTGTGGGCATTCTGCTCGTGCCGGGCTGCTTCGGGGTCGTAGTTGCCGCCAAAGTCCCCCCAGTCCAAAAAGCTGTCGTCGTCGTCGTCGAATTGCATAGCGATTGAGCCGTTAGTCGGTTTCACAAAAAAACGGAATCGTTTTGCAAAAGCAAAGGTTTTCTGTTCATGGAACTCACAGTAAGCACCCCGGCTCTGCTTTTTTCGACAGTATCGCTGTTGATGATCGCCTTTACGAATCGGTTTCTGGCGATTTCGAGCCTGATTCGGGACCTGCACGACAAGTTCAGAACCACGCCCGACAAAGTTTATGTGGCCCAGATTCAAAACCTGCACCGGCGGTTGCTGCTCATCCGCAATATTCAGATTACGGCGGTGATGAGCCTGTTGCTCAGTGCGGTTTGTATGTTCGCTATTTTTCAGGAGCAGCAATTACTGGCGCGGTGGCTGTTTGGGTCGGCGTTGGGGTTGCAGATTATCGCGCTGGCAATTTCGGCCTTCGAAATTTCGATTTCGATCAACGCGCTACAAATCGAACTCAGCGACATGGAAAAAGAACTGGATCATCACAGTTTTGAGCGCACCGCCGGGCGTTTTTTCTCATTCAGAAACCGCCAGCATTCGTCCCGGAAAGATGATGCCATCAGGTAAGTTCAGGGCTAAAATCTGACTACTTGCAATCTCTGGTTAATCCGAAAGTCGTATATTCGCCTGGTATTTTGGTGAAATGAGCAGCAGGTAATGCAAATGACTAAACAGGTAATGGGGGT
>JBBRUV010000326.1:0-5503 GCA_038247465.1 Cytophagales bacterium | reverse complement strand
ATTACGGTCTGCCCGCTTCGGGAATCGTCATGCCCGGCGACCTCTCGCAGAATGTGATTGCCAACTCAAACCTGATTAAGTCGAAAACCAGTATCAACCAGTTAGTGGCTAATGTGGGGATTACCTATGCCATCACGCCGAGCTTACTGTTCAAAGTATTTGGTGGGTTAGACTACCGCGCTATCAACTCATCGTTTTTTGGTGACCCGCGCCTGTCCGACCATTTTAACATTCGCGGCACGTTGAACCAGTTTGTAAACAACAACACCAACAAAACAACCAACGCCACCCTGAACTATAACAAAACCTTTGGCAAGCATACATTCGGAGCCTTGTTTGGGGCCGAGTATCGTCAGGAAATCAACGAAACGACCACTCTCAATGCTCAGGGATTTCCCACGCCAGAATTGAATACCGCCAACGCAGCCGCAGAACCCGTATCGGTTGGGGGCTTCTGGACGGGTTTCAAGCGGGCAGGCGCGTTTACCAACCTGCGTTACGAATATGCAAAACGCTATATCGTGAGCGGGATTGTTCGGTACGACGGCTCGTCGCGCTTTGGCAAAGACAATCAATGGGGCTATTTCCCCTCTATTTCGACCAAATGGAACATAGTTGAAGAGAGTTTCATGAAAAATGCCCGCTTCATCAGCGATTTGGGGCTTCGGTTTAGTGTCGGCAGCACGGGCAATGATCAGATCGGCAACTTCGCAGCTCGTCAGCTCTATGGCTTAGGCGGTGTGTATCAGGGCAATGCAGGTATTGGAGCGAGCCAGTTGGGCAACCCGAACCTGCGTTGGGAACGCAACGTGACCTATAACATTGGCTTAGATTATGGCTTCTTCGACGGGCGAATCAAAGGGTCGTTTGAAGCGTTTGAGCGCATCAGCCGCGACCTGCTCCTGACCCGTTCGGTACCACAGTCGAATGGATTCAGCAGTATTTTAGAAAATATCGGCGAAGTGCGTAACCGGGGCATCGAGTTTGATGTAACCACGGTTACCGTAAACCGGGGCGGGTTTAAATGGGAAACCAATTTTAACATTACATTCCTCGACAATAAGGTGACGAAATTGTTTGATGGGGCCGATGTGCTACCCGGAAACTTGTCGGTGCGCGTAGGATATCCGTTGTTCTCCAACGTAGGAGTACCGTATGCCGGGGTTAATCCGGCCAATGGGCGGCCGATGTGGTACGACCCGAACGGCAACATCACCTACATCGTGCGCACTGCCGATGCTCGTCCGCTGGGTCATTCGGGCATTTCAAAACAGTTCGGTGGTCTCACCAATACCTTCACCTTCAAAGGGTTTGAGCTGTCGGGACTGCTTCAATATGATCTGGGTCGCACGATTCAAAACTCGCAGGAATTCCGCTTAGCCGATAATACCGGGGTGCTGCGGAACGGGCTGTCCTATTACTTCGATAACCGCTGGACAACCCCCGGCCAGATTACGAGTGTGCCACGCCCTGCTGAGAACCGTACTGAAGTCAGCGGCCGGGTAAGCTCCTATCAGTCAGGCACCCGTTTCTTTCAAGATGCCTCATACATGCGCCTGAAACAACTGACGCTGACGTACAATCTGCCCACTGCCTGGGCCAGTAAGGCTAAACTTGCCTCGGCCCGTATTTACGCACAGGGGGTCAATGTATTTACCTGGACGAAGTGGACGGGTTTCGACCCCGAATTTGCCATCGAAGTGAATGGCTCTCTCGACAACCAGGGCATTATTCCGCAATCGCGCAGTTACACACTTGGGGTACAAATTGGTTTTTAATCACCACTCAGCATCAATCAGACATGAAATACACGATTCAAGTTCTATGTTTCACCGTGAGCCTGTTGCTGTTTAGTTGCAGCGATTTACTCGACATCCAGCCCCGCCAGTCGGTTGATACAGCGGTTGCCTTAGATACCCGCGAAGGCATCAATGCAGCTGTTACCAATGCGTACACCTACTTAAAAGCGCAAGCGCTCTATGGCCGTGATCTGTTGGCGATTGCCGAAGCCTTGGGCGACGAAACCCGGATCATCAACCGGGCGGGTGGCCGGTTTGTGAATGAGGGACAAAATGTAATCAACAACCACCTTGGGGGCTGGGCTACTTACTATGCCGGTATCAACAACATCAACCTGATTCTGGAAGCGTTGCCCAAAAGCCCGTTTACCGAGGCCGAACGCGCCAGCATCGAAGGCGAGGTGAAATTTTTGCGGGCGTTGTTCTATTTTAACCTGGCCCGTGTGTTTGCTTTTGATCCTAAATCGGCCATTTCGGCACTCGATAAAGGCGGTGTTCCGGTAGTAATAGCGGGGGTTAGCGCGCCTAGGCAAGTGCAATATCCTACGCGGGCTTCGGTAGCCGATGTCTATGCCCAGGTGTATAAAGACCTGGCCGATGCCATTGCCAAAGCGCCCGCTACCGGCTCGCCCAACCGGGCTACCAAAGCAGCCGCTATGGCCCTGATGGCCCGCGCGTCGCTCTACAACGAGGATTTCCCGAATGCCATCAAATTTGCGACCGATGCGCTGGCAACCGGCGTGGGCCGCTTTGTTGGCACTACCGATTATGTGGCGGCCTGGCGAGGCAACAGCCACCCCGAATCTATTTTCGAGGTGTTGTTTCAGACCCGGCAGGAATCATTAGGGGTGAATAACTCGCTTCAGTCGGCCTACACCTCGCTCGAATCGGTGGCACAGGCCAACAGCCTGGCGGCCCTGCGCCCGGCTCCGTTGCCGCCCGCCAACGGATGGGGAAGTGTGGTGCCAACAACGGCTTTTCTGGCCCTGCACCAGACGGGCGATGTTCGGCGGCAATTGTACCAGGACGGTCTGAACCGTTCCAACAGCATCGTGACGGAGTGTACCAAATTCTTAGGAAAATCGGGGGTAGTGTATATGGATAACGTACCCGTGATTCGGGTGTCGGAACTGTTTTTGATTCGGGCCGAAGCCCTCGCCCGCAGCAACGGTGATTTGACAGCGGCTTTGGCCGACATAAACCGGATTCGGACGCGGGCGGGCTTGGCGGCCGCTCCGGCCACACTGACCAATGCCCAACTGCAGGACGAAATCACGCTCCAGCGTCGGCTCGAACTGGCGTTTGAAGGCCACCGCTGGTTCGACCTGAAACGCCGGAGATTAGATGTCATTAAATCAACGGGGAACGTATCCTACGGCGACACCCGAATTCTGGCTCCGCTGCCGCTCAGCGAAATTCAGGCCAATAAAAACTTAGTTCAAAACACGGGCTACTAATCCAACATGAAACACATACGCTTATTCATTCTTTTGGCCGGTCTTTCGGGACTG
Organism: Cytophagales bacterium; assembly: GCA_038247465.1. Taxonomy (GTDB): domain Bacteria; phylum Bacteroidota; class Bacteroidia; order Cytophagales; family Spirosomataceae; genus JBBRNH01. Next base: position 2,193 of record JBBRUV010000326.1, on the reverse strand, counting down.
ACAATGGGTTGCTTTAAAGACCTCGAAATTAAGTACGACGGCCCCACGCAGGTTGAGTTTGAAACCGCCGTTCGGAGCAACCCCGCCGTTGGCCGGACATACCCGTTGGTTGCCTCGGCCAACAGCCTGACAGCCAGCCCAACCGTAATCACGCAGATTAACCTGGTGGGGCCGCAGCGCAGCAGTGATCTGACGGTGCAGATACTCCCCGAAGCCACAACCACTACGGCGGCAGCCCGAAGCTACACGCTGCTTAACGGCGGCAATGTGGTGATTCCAGCCAACAGCAGTTTTGGCTCGCTGTCGGTTGCCGTATCCCGCGCCACAAGCGCAACGGCAGCCCTGGCGAACTTAGTTATCGTGATTGACAGCACCAATACCGGCTACAAAGCCAGCCCCAATTACCGGCGAATCGGCTACACAATCCGGCAGTAACGTAGAGTAGATTTTTGTCTAAAATGCCCGATTCAGTTGACGAGTCGGGCATTGTTTCGTTTTATTACTCTCTTCGTTCTGAATCTGCCTACCCTTAAATTTTCCTAAAACCGGCCCGCCCCCCCCTACCCGCCCCACGATGTCGGCCAAAAGCCCTATTTTTGTCGGAAACAGTAAACCAAACGCTTCCTGTGGCTCGTACGAAGAAAAAAGTAGGCAAATATCCCGCCGGGCTAATCCTGTTTAGTCTCACGACGGCCTTGTTTCTGATTGGGTTCTGCGGGCTTCTGGCCGTGCAGTCGAAACGGTTAGTGACCACCATCCGTGAAAACTACGAAGTCCGGGCTTTTTTGGATCGTGACATTGACACGGCCCGCACCGATACGCTTTACCGCACCCTCATTGCCCGGCCTTACGTTCTGACTAATGCCGAAGGCCAGCCGCAGGTGTTGCTGGTGAGCAAAGAACAGGCCGCCCGCGAGTTTATTGCCGAAACCAAAGAAGATTTCAATGCCTTTCTGAGCGATAATCCGCTGCACGACAGCTACCGGATCAAAATAAAGGAAAACTACTTTTCAGAAGCCCAGCTTCGCGGCATCAAAACCGATCTGGAAACGCTGAGCGGTGTATCGGAAGTGGTCTATCAGGAAAACTTAGTGGACAGTATCAACCGCAACATCACCAAAATGTATATCATTATGGCCGGGTTTGCGGTGGTGCTGCTCCTGATTATTGTGGTGCTGATGAACAACACCATCCGGCTCGCGCTGTATTCGCAACGGCTCCTGATCCGGTCTATGCAGTTGGTGGGTGCTACGAACGGGTTTATCGTGTGGCCGTTTTTACGCCGGGGTATCTGGCAGGGGTTTATTGGCGGGCTGATTGCTGCCGGTTTATTGGTAGCCCTGCAACAGGCCGCGCTCCATAACATTCCCGAACTGACTATGCTACAAGACCCGGTTTCATTGATTATTCTGCTGATAGCCATTGTGTTACTCGGCGTACTAATTGGGTTAATCAGCACGTTTCAGGCCGTTAGCCGATACCTGAATGTTTCTTTAGATGATTTGTATTAATCGCTCGACATGGCAAAATCAAAACCAATTCCCGTAAAAACGGCTCCTGAACCAGCCGCAAAAGCCGTAGTCCGCACCGACGAATCGGTGAGTGTGCCAACCCCCACCCGGCCTGCTGTGGCGATGCCCCGCGCCGTTGCCAAGCCAGCCGCCATGCCATTTGGGCCCGGTAATTACCAGATTATGGCACTCGGTGTGCTGATTATCCTGGTCGGCTTTTTTGTCATGACGTTAGACAAAGAGCCGTTTGGTTTTGGCATGTTAGGTATCACCATCGGGCCGCTGCTGGTCATGAGCGGATTTATCATCGAGTTTTTTGCAATACTTAGAAAGAGTTCGTAGTTCAAGGTTTGCGGTTTGTAATTGGCTGACGCGAACATACTTTTGCGTCAGCCAACTACAAACCGCAAACCTCGAACTCATTCAATATGGAATTAATCCACGCCATTGCCCTTGCCATTATCGAGGGGTTGACCGAGTTTCTGCCGGTATCGTCAACTGGGCATATGATTATTTACTCGTCGCTGGCTGGTATTGCCGGTGATGCCTTCACCAAACTCTACACCGTTGATATTCAGTTCGGGTGCATTTTGTCGGTATTAGTGCTGTACAGCCGCCGATTTTTACAAAACACCGATTTTTACCTGAAACTGTTCGTGGCGTTTATCCCGGCGGCCGTGAT
>JBBRUV010000325.1:0-5548 GCA_038247465.1 Cytophagales bacterium | reverse complement strand
CTATCTTATACCACAACCTTCTTTGTTGCCAGACTTGCCTGCTGGATAGTCTGGCAACAAAGACGGTTCTGGTAAAGTCCTTATTACGAAACAAATTCTGGTTATTGAAACTGGTATCGAACACCAATCTGTACTTGATACGGATTTCCCTGACGGACAGTCTGCCCAAAATTAGTATTCACACGATAAGCATACTGATTTCGGCCTTGCCGAAGCGCAACTGGATCAATACCAAGTGTCTGCAACAACACTTGATTACCTCCCGGTACTACTTCCTGCGCGCCATTTTTTGAGTTCAGTAAGTTGCCGAAATTAAATACCTCTGCAAGCAGTTCCAGACTGTTTTTCCCTAAGCCTTTTATCGTTTTATTATCAAGGGTGTATGACAAACGCACGTCAATATTGTGATAAACAGGGTTATAGATAGCGTTTCGGGGAGCAATTTTATTGATGCTGGCAGCCAGTATGTCACGCCCAATATTGTTCGGATTATTGAGTACCTGCTCCATGCCCGTTGCCGTAGCCAATTCAAACACGGTGGCGCTGGGGTTGGCTCTGATTGCCGCCGGATCAAAAACAAACGCCCGTGCGCTGTTATTAATCAGCAGTCCCGTGCCAACACCAGTAATATCGCCGAAAACAACGGGCGAGAACGGTTGTCCGCCAATGCCAATGTAGCGAAATCCTAACCGAAAGCCAGCCATCTGGGGCGACGTGCCGTACACAATAATCTTATTGCGAAAGTTGGTTTCTGCACCTCCCCGATTTTCGTTGAGTTCGCGTGGGTCTCCTGCAATCCGCGTTACCATTGATGTTCGGGCGATACAGCAGTTGTAGGAGTTGTCGTCTTCGGTTTTATTGAGTGTGTACGTGGCGTTGATGCTACCGCCTTTTGGCAATACCACACCCGTTTCAAAAATTACACCCCGCTGCCAAATGTTAGACCGCCCGTTTAATTCAAGTACTCGTCCCAACGCCGGGTTTTGGTTCACTGCTGCCGGGTTTGGGCTGGGATAAGCCCGAACAGCCGCAGTTGCCGGGTTTTCGTTTGATGTACGCAGAATTTGGTCAAGCGGGGCATATACGGGCCGGTTACCCTCATTGGCAAGATTAAAAGTAGCCTGTTGGCGTAAATTTAAATCTACATACTGATAGTTGTCAAGAGTGCGGGAAACGTAGGCATTCACGCCCACGTAAAAGGTATTCATAAAAAACTGACGATACGCTACGTTCGCTTTCCAGGTCATGGGTGCCTGAAAGTTTGAGCCAATCAGATTCACATACGGCGCACCCCGAACACCGGTTGCCGGCGCGCCCGGTACGGTAAGCGGGTCGTTCCGATAGGCTACAAAATCAGGGCGCGGCACGTTTGCCCCCTGCAGGGCTATATCTGTCAGGTTTAATCCTGTTTGTAGAATATTACTCAACTGCGACCAATGGACTATGTTGGCCGAATAAGAGCCTGCACCAAAGCGAAGCGTTGATTTTTGATTGCCCAATACATCCCATTTTATCTGCACACGGGGTTGGATGTTGTTCCAGTCGCCGGCAACTACATTGGTGCGCCGACGGAGAGTTTCCTCAACTAAAGGATTGTATCCCGGAACTTTGAGAAACGCCGTAGCATCGTAGCGTAGTCCGGCTAAAACGTTTAGATTTTTGACCGGGTTAAACTCGGCCTGGGCAAAAACGGCTAAATCAATCGCTGTTGATCGCAACCGGGGTGCAAACCCGTTGGCTTGTGGGTTTAGCGGTGCCAACCGGGTAAACTGAGAAGGTGCCAGGTTGTCCAGGGCATCTAAACTCGCAAACTGAAACAAACCACCCTGCTCGTTTGTGTTGAGCGTGTTGGTAAAGGTTATGATGTTATCAGTGCCAAACGTAAAGAAAAACTTACCGCGTTGCAGATAGGTCGTGTTTATCAACTGCAATTGGCGCTCTCCCTGCTCTTCAGGGGCAATTCGATTGCCGCCAAACTGAAATTGCCGCGACACATTAGAACCGTTTGCCAGTTGTGACTGGATGGTAACAAAACCACGTGGCGCAAACGAGTTGGGCAGAAAGTTGCGCTGGGATTGTTGAAATTGGACTTTAAGTTCATTGGTGAAACGCGGATTAAATGATGAACGCAACGATAATAAATTCGACGATGACCGAATTTCCGTGTTTCCCCAGGATTCAAAAAAACCGGCCTGGTCGGGGCTGATAGAGAGTTGCGTACGTCCCCAAATGATATTGTTGCGGAACGTCAGACGGTGTACGGCATTAATCTGCCAATCAAGCCGGGCAAAAACAGTACGCTGGGCTGGTTCGCGGGTGAAAATCCCGGTTTGCTGCTGGTTTTGATCAAGACCATACTTGCTCCGCAGAATCTGCTGGAAACGAGCCAGGTTGGCGGTCGTAATATTTTCGATCTGCTCTGTTTCGGGCCGCACGTCTAAGATTGGGAACGGCTCCTGACGGTCTTCAAAATCAACAGCCGTGAAAAAATGCAACTTGTCTTTTATGATCGGGCCACCCAATGAAAAACCATATTGATTAACCCGGAAACCTCGAATTGGCTGATTAAGATAGTTCGCATCGCGGGTCCCCCGAAACAAGTCAGTATCAAACACACGAAACTGTTTTGAACGATTAAACCAAAACGCCGAACCTGTCAAATTATTTGTTCCTGACTTTGTGATAACGTTCACCGAACCACCACCCTGCCGGCCTTCAAGCACATTGTATTCATTTGTCGTAACTTCATATTCGCGAATAGCTTCCATAGAAACTGTGTACTGCGAAATCAGCCCGCCATTCATCATAAACCGTTGATTCGCTCCATCAAGCGTGATTGCAGTTGAACTCTCCCGCGTGCCACCAATCGAAAACGGACTACCGAGATTTCCACCTACAATCGGGCTAAGATTTGCCAAATCCTGAAAACTACGGCCATTTGTGGGCATATTTCGCATTTCCTGAACGCTCAACCGAGTGGCGGCACCAATCGGGGAAACCCGTGAGATGTTGTCGTCTTCGGGCCGAACCACCAATTCTGATAACTCCTGAGTGTTGTCATTCAGCACAAAATCCACGGTGAGCCGCTCGCCAATGCGTAACGTGTAGCCTGTTTTTCGCAGCCGACCAAAGCCAACATACTGCGCCGTTACGGCATAAGGCCCACCCAGCGGCAACTGACTAATGACAAACTGACCGTTTGGGTTGGTGGTTACGCCTGTCTCAAATCCGGTAGATTCGTTCCGAATCAGTACGGTTGCTCCCGGAAGCGTTTCGCCGTTTTTACTTCGAATCACGCCCGTGATTGTGGCGATAGACTGCGCCATTGCATGACTACCAGCCAACATCAAAGCCAGGCAAAGAAGAGTGCGAGGCACTTTAAAAATAGAATACATAGGTTGCATATTTACGTTGTACTCTGCAAACCTATGGACTTACCAACTCTAAAACCTGCCTCAAAAGTAAACTTCTTGGTAACATAACACCGACTTAACGCCCCGGTAATATTGTCACAGTGTTTGTTACAAAATTGTTAAACTATTCACTTCACCCCCGCCACCATTGCCCGGCCCGGAATGGTTCGGTACCAGACCACTTTGCCCGGTTTCAGCCCCGCCGACCGTTGCCAGTCCTGAATTTCGGCCACCGAATAATTCCCCGCCGTGCTGGTCAGGCCGTAAAACAAATCCGTTGATGCGCCAACGAGTTCGGGTTTAGCACCGACTTCGGGCCGGATAAACTCATTCACGATGTAGACCCCGCCGGGCCGCAACGACCGCGCCACACGCCGGGCCAGATCGCGGTTTTGCGCGTCGGTGAAATGGTGGGCCAGGCTGGATAACAAAACGATATCGTACTGATGTTCGCCCAGGTCGTCGGTCAGGGCGTTGCCCGGCTGATGCCGAACGCGGCTACCCATTCCCTGCGCGGCTAACAACGGTGCAGCCTGTTCGACGGCTTCGGGGAGGTCGAGAATTACCGATGTCAGGGCCGAAAACCGTTTGCACAACGCCACCGAGTGTTGCCCGTGCGAACCGCCAATATCAAGCATCCAGGCCGCGTCTATGGCCCGAATTGCTTTCGGCACCGGCGCACGACGGCCAAATTCACGGGCTTCGCTGGCGGTGGCGGCCTGCATTCCGTTTTGGTAAAGCTGCCATTGGTCGGGCGTGAGTTGGTTGTGGTAATGCACGCCTTCGCCCGTTTCGAGGTAATGGCCCATCTCGCCGAGCCAGTTCCACATCAGGCGGTTGTTGAACGGCATCATGCCCTGCACCGAGTCAGGTTCACCGGGTATCATCCATTTTCGGGCCGAAGCCGACAACCCAAACCGATCTTGATTATAGGTCACGTAGCCCAGAGCGGTAAGCAGACTCAATAGTTCGCGGGTGGCTTTGGGGTGAAGACGGCAGGTTTCAGCAACTTCAGCAGCGGTGAGAGCAGTGTCAGCAACGGCTTCAAAAACACCCCGGTCGGCGGCTTCCAGCACGGCCTTCGCCACAACGGGCATAATCTGGGCATGAAGCAGGGGCCAGGGAACGATATTGGCGCGGAGTGCCAGCCATTCGAGCGGGTTATCGGGCGTGATGGTAAGTTGCATACGGTGATTAACGCCATTCGATGGGTTAAGGTTAAGGGTACTTCGGAACTGACGGGATGGTTCGGGTATATCAAAATGAGAACATCATAGGCTGGTCTCACGGGAGAGACAAAAGCACTCATTTTCAGGCGTTTAATTATTTTGAGAACCTGATTACCTTGGCCAACCCGGAGTTTCAACTGGCAAAAGCCGCCAGCATAACGATTAGTGGCTAAGATGCAACCCATTACCAACTCACCCGGCCCAGTTTTCTCTATCTAAACTCCGGTACTGAATGGCTTCGGCAAGGTGTTCGATTTTGATTTCTTCCGAAGCCGAGAGATCTGCAATCGTGCGCGAGACTTTTAGAATCCGGTCGTAGGCGCGGGCCGAAAGACCGAGCCGTTCCATGGCCGTTTTGAGCAGAGCGCGGCCCGGCTCCGAAATCTGGCACACCTCTTTCACCACCTGCGAGGGCATCATGGCGTTGGAGTAAATCCCTTCGTACTCAGCAAAGCGTTTGGTCTGAATATCCCGCGCCTTAATAACCCGCTCCCGGATGGTGTCGCTGGTTTCTGCCGGGCGGTTGGCCGTCATCTGATCAAACGAAACGGGCGTAACTTCTACGTGCAGATCAATCCTGTCGAGCAAGGGGCCGGAGATTTTAGCAAGGTATCGTTGCACCACGCCCGGCCCGCACACGCACTCTTTGTCGGGGTGATTATAGTACCCGCAGGGGCAGGGATTCATGCTGGCGATAAGCATAAAATTGGCCGGAAACTCCACCGCCCACTTCGCCCGCGAAATGCACACTTTGCGGTCTTCGAGCGGTTGCCGCATCACCTCCAGTGCCGACCGTTTAAACTCCGGCAATTCGTCGAGAAACAACACGCCATTGTGGGCGAGCGAGATTTCGCCGGGTTGCGGAAAACTGCCACCGCCCACCAAAGCGGCATCAGAAATGGTGTG
>JBBRUV010000324.1:0-5567 GCA_038247465.1 Cytophagales bacterium | reverse complement strand
CGCGTCCCAGGTGATGGTGTAACTGGTGAACGGGCATAATGCCGGAGACTGCACATCGAGCGAAATTTCGTAGAGTGTGTCGGCGGGCGTTATACAAATCGTGGTGGTGATACTGCCAACCACTTTGGGATCAACAATTTGGGCGTGAACTACCGATAAAGAAATCAGCACGAACAACGCAATTGTCAGAAGCCGAAACGGAGTGCAGTTGCAGAATAACAGCATGGGTGAAACAGCAAAAGGCATGTGCTACAAAAGTAAGTCCTCCGCCTGATTCTGCTGCTATTGTACGCTAACTTTTAACTGCACAACCGGGTTATAAATTTTCGGGGCAGGCCAAACTGGACAGGGTAAAACGTCCATCAGTTCAACCGTCCAGGTGCTGCCATTGATTGTAATTGTTCGTTTGCGTTGATATAAACCATCAAACACATCAAGAGTTGCCACTTTCACGGTGTCAGTCTGATTGCTTTGGTTCAGCCGTACCGTCACTTCGGCTACTCCCTGCCAGATGCAAGGGATGCCCTCCCCTATTGGACAGCGACTATCATTAATTCTGGTGATTGTGTATGACCGATTAGCATCAATCTGCACGACCTGATTGAGTTTGATGCCATTGGGTTCTTTGGGGTCAACGGATTTTTGGCAACTGAGCAGGAACAGCAGTCCGGCTAACAAACAAAGGGATGTGTATTTCATGGCGTTTTTGTTTTTGACAAGACTTTTCTTCCGTACAAAAGGTTGGAATCACTGTCAAAAATACGTTTTTTTACCGACTCAATCAATCCATAACCAATAACGTATGCGGCTCTTCTATCTGCTTGTTTTCAGTCTGTTTGCCCTCTCTGTCTTCGCTCAAGACCCACAGTTTTCGCAGTTTTATGCCAATCCGCTTTATCACAATCCGGCTTTTGCGGGATACACGGGCAAGTCGAGACTGTCGGTCAATTACCGCAATCAGTGGCCCGCGTTGGGGGCTAATTACCAAACTGCTGTTGCCTCGTTCGATACCTACCTCGACCCCGGCGCGGGCAGTGTGGGCGTAGGCTTTGGCGCATTAGCCATGCACGACGTGCAGGGTAATCAGGTCAAAACCAGTTCGTTGGCGATGCAGGGCGCGGGTATTATTGGCGGGCGCGATGGCGGTTTGCGGTTTATCGGGGCGGGGCAGGTGGCGTTTTCGTCGGGTGTGTATAACCCCAACGGGCTGACGTTTGTGGATCAGTTTTCGTCCGCTGGTTTAAGCAATCCCGTCAGCAGCGATCCATTAGCACAGGTTGGGCTAACGCGCAACACGCTGAATTTTGCAACGGGCGTACTCCTGGAAACCAACTACGAAGACAAACCGTCGTTTATGGTTGGGGCCACGTTTCATAATATGGGCCAACGTGCCGAGCGCGGCTACCTGACCAGTCGGCGGTTTGGGGTGCAGGCAGCAGTAACCTTGCCCATGAACCAATCGGAAGCCCGCCAACGTAACGATTTGCGGGAAAGCCTGACGCTAACGGCTTACTACCGGAATCAAGGGCCAGACCAGCAGCTCGATGCGGGTATCAACTACCTCCGCGAACCGTTGTTGCTCGGCGTGTGGTATCGGGGCATTCCGCTCCGCAAATACAACCAAACCAGCCAGCGCGATGCCCTGATTGCCTTGGTCGGCTGGCAACTGACCGAGTTCCCCCTCACGATTCAATACAGTTACGACATGACGGTGTCATCGTTGAGCTGGGCAACGGGCGGGGCGCATGAACTCACCCTGCGGTATTATTTCGACCCACTGTTTGCGCTGTCGGGTCGGCGGGGGCAATCTAAGAAGTCATTGCGTTGTGTCAGAAAGTTTTGATTATCAGCGCAGTTTCAGAAACTGAACCCGTCCGGCAGCCGGAAAACGGGTTTCGGCAACTGGTTTTCCGTATCGGACATAAAACTGCCTGACCTGTTCGGGCGCGAGTAAATCGGGGTAGAGATTGATACCGGCAAAGTCGTTTTTTCGGAGAAAATCATCCAGAAATCGCCAGTCGGCTTCGGTAAACACATAATCTGGCAACAGCAGCCGGGGCCATCCGTCGCGCCGAAACGGTTCGGTTTGCGCCATCGAGAGCCGCCCGAAATACTGCCCAACGCCTTTTTTGTCGTAAAACCGCCGGAAGGTAAACACCGCGTTCTGTTCCTGATAATGCGGGCAAAGTTCGGCAGTGGCGGTTGGCCCGTCGGCCCCGGTAGTGCAAAACGGCCAGTCTAAAATGGCTTCGCCGGGTGTTTGCCGTACCACCTCGACATACCGAAAAAACGACGCGGGCAACCGGGGCCGGTCGAGTTGGACGTACACTGAATACGGATAGCCCCACTCTACGAGCATCAACATTCCTAATCCGCTCATTACCAGCCAACTAATCCGGCTTTTTGGTACTGGTACGTGCAGGGCCAGCAACCCCAGCAAAACCGGATAAATCAGACTGGCACGGCCCCCGTGTCGGTTAAAGGCAAACCAGGGGAAAATTTTGAGCGTTGGCAGCAACAACGGATGATAGAGCAGACACAGGGCCAGCATCACTACAATCGGTAGCCACAACGCCACCCGTCGCCGGATAGCCCACCAGCCCACCGCAGCCGCAATAATCAGCCACAAACCAGGACTTCCCTGCCCGAAACTCTCGAAACTGTCCCCGAAAAACCGTTCGTATCCCACCGTAAACTGGTCAAGGCCAGGAATATACGGAATCAGCAATCGGGCTGGGTGTGACCACATTCGGGAGGGGACGACATCACCAAAATCAAACTGCCGGGCGTTGACAACAATCTGGAGCGCGAGGGGGAGGTAAAGCCAAAGGGCAAGGAGAAAAAAGGCGAGTAGTAGGAGTGGTTTTGTTTCGGCGTATACCCGCAACCGACTTACCCCCAACCCCCTAAACAGGGGGCTTTTAGTCGCGGATGAAGTGCAATTGTTCCCCTTTCCCAAATGGGGGCTTTTAGTCGCGGATGGCGTGCAATTGTTCCCCTTTCCCGAATCAGGAAGCCCCCTGTTTAGGGGGTTGGGGGTAAATCGGTTGGGGGTAAGTCGGTTGCGGGTGTTAGCCAGTAGCATTATTATTCCCGCCACCGTCGTGAATGCCAGCCCAAACCCGGCCACGTAGCCTAATTCCTGACTCAACACCAGCACATGTAGCGTGGCCCAGCCAATCAAAAAGTTAAGCGTAATCACTCCCCCCCCTTTTTTTAAGGGGAGCGCGGGGGCGGTAGCCAACAACCGATACGTTGCCACGATGCACAAAACCGTATAATGCCCGACGCAGACGTTGAGGTGAACCGGAAACTTAAACAGCGCGTAAAAATTAAAGACCGACACGGCCAGCCCAAATACAAACAGCCGCCAGGCCGGAAATCGGTTTCGCAAGAGCCAGAACGAGCCGAGGGCCGTCAGCACCAAACTGTACACGTAATAAAACTGGATGTATGGGCCGGGCCGGTTGCCGTTAAGCCAATAACAAAGCGCGTACCAGTAATCGCGCTCGAAACCCCAGTCGAGAAACGTCTGATTGGTGCCATACGGGTAAAATGTCTGATTGGTGGTCAGATTGAGGTGCGGGAACGGCCACAGTGTCAGGTTCTTCCAGAAATAATAGCCCACATATTCATAGACATCAGTATCGTTCCCGTCAGACATTGGCTGTGAGAAATCGCCGACTGCCCACATTGCCAGCCCCATTACGATGGCTCCGAGGGCCAAAAACCAATACAACGTGATGCGGGGCAACGAAAGAGGGTACAGCATAGCGGGGCAAAAGTCCTATTTTTGTGTTTGTAATGCGGGTGAAAACCCGTATCCTACAAATTAACAGCATCGCGCGGGTTTCTACCCGCGTTACTTTATGGACTACAACCATCGCGATACCGAACAGAAATGGCAGCGTTTCTGGGACGACAACCAAACTTACCGCGTCGAAACCGACGTAACAAAACCCAAATACTACGTGCTGGATATGTTTCCGTACCCGTCGGGGGCAGGGCTGCACGTGGGGCATCCGCTGGGATACATTGCCTCCGATATTGTTTCACGCTACAAACGGCTGCGCGGGTTCAACGTGCTGCACCCAATGGGCTTCGACTCGTTTGGTCTGCCTGCCGAACAATACGCCATTCAGACCGGCCAACATCCCGCCACCACCACCGAAGCTAACCTGACGCGCTACATTGAACAACTCAAAAACATTGGCTTTAGCTACGACTGGTCACGGGAGGTAAGAACCTCATCACCAGACTATTACAAGTGGACGCAGTGGATTTTTATGGAGCTCTTCCGGTCGTGGTATAACCGCGATACCGATAAGGCCGAACCCATCGAAACCCTGCTGGCAATGTTTGCCGCCAACGGCACAGCGGGCGTAAATGCGGTCACTGACGAAGCCGATCTGTTTGGCCCAACGTTGCTTTCATTCGACGCTCAGGAATGGGCCAATATGACCGACGACGAAAAATACCGGGTTACGCTGGCCTACCGACTAACCTATCTGGCCGATGCCGTCGTGAATTTTTGTCCGGCTCTGGGTATGGTTTTGGCAAACGACGAGGTTAAAGATGGCGTGTCGGAGCGGGGTGGCTACCCGGTGGTGCAAAAACGGATGCGGCAATGGATGATGCGAATCACGGCCTACGCCGACCGCCTGATTGCAGGCCTTGATACGATTGACTGGACCGATTCGCTTAAAGAACAACAGCGCAACTGGATTGGCCGGAGCGTGGGAGCCAGTGTAAAATTTGCGCTGTCAGACAGCGCAAATTTTATCGAGGTGTTCACTACCCGCGTTGACACCATTTTTGGCGTAACGTTTATGGTGCTGGCCCCGGAGCATGAACTTGTAGAAAGCCTAACCACGCCCGAACAGCGCGAAGCCGTAGAAGACTATATCACGGCGGCCAAACTGCGCTCGGAACGCGACCGCATGGCCGATGCCAAAACCGTGTCGGGCGTGTTTACGGGGAGCTACTGCCTGAACCCGGTTAATAACGAACCCGTCCCGATTTACTTAGCCGACTACGTGCTGGCTGGCTACGGCACGGGTGCGGTAATGGCCGTGCCGGCCGGCGATCAGCGCGACTGGCTCTTTGCCAAACATTTTGGTTTGCCCATCATCCCGATTCTGGACGGACAGCAGAACATTGACAGTCAGGCCGATAACACCAAAGAAGGCCGATACATCAACTCCAAGTTTATCAACGGCATGGCATACAAGAAGGCCACTACCGCCCTGATTTTGTTTCTGGAAGAACGCGGCATGGGCAAAGGCAAAGTGAATTTCCGGCTGCGCGATGCCGTTTTCAGCCGCCAACGCTATTGGGGCGAACCCGTGCCGGTGTATTTCCGGCCCACTGCCGACGGCTCCGTGTTGCCCGACCTGATTAACGAAGCCGACTTACCCCTCGAACTGCCCGCCGTTGACAAATACCTCCCCACCGAAGCCGGAGAACCGCCGTTGGGACGGGCAGAAGGGTGGAAATATTACCCCACCCCAACCCCTCCCCTGTTTTCAGGGGCGGGGCTAAAGACCGAGACTGACACACCGCCCCTG
>JBBRUV010000323.1:0-5567 GCA_038247465.1 Cytophagales bacterium | reverse complement strand
TTCATGGCTTCGGCAATCATCGTTCCGATTTCCTCGTCGTGGTTAGCCGAGATAGTGGCTACCTGCGCGATTTTACTGAAATCATCACCAACGGTCTGGGCTTGCTCGGTCAGGTTTTTCACAACGGCGATCACCGCCTTGTCAATCCCGCGCTTCAAGTCCATTGGATTGGCACCGGCAGCTACGTTTTTCACGCCCACCGAGTAGATTGATTGCGCCAGAACGGTAGCCGTTGTGGTTCCGTCGCCGGCAGAGTCAGCCGTTTTCGAGGCTACTTCTTTCACGAGCTGTGCGCCCATGTTTTCCATCGCGTCTTTCAACTCGATTTCTTTAGCCACCGTTACGCCATCTTTGGTGATGGTTGGTGAGCCGAATTTCTTGTCGAGAATAACGTTCCGACCTTTGGGTCCGAGGGTTACTTTTACGGCATCGGCGAGGGTATCAACGCCTTTTTTGATTTTTTCGCGGGCTTCGGTATCGAAGAAAATTTTCTTAGCCATTTTTTTAGGAGTTCTAAAGTTTTAGAGTTTCAGCATTTCAGAGCTATCCTGACGGTTGCAGCGCAACCAGCCACTTGACACTGACTACCAGCCACTCAAGTTACAGGATTGCGAAAATGTCGGATTCGCGCATGATGAGGTACTCTGTGCCTTCGACGGTGATTTCAGTACCGGCATATTTGCCATACAGCACTGTGTCGCCGACCTGAACGGTCATTGGCTCGTCTTTCTTGCCGTTGCCAACGGCAACGACCGTACCACGCTGCGGCTTCTCTTTGGCCGTGTCAGGAATGATAATGCCAAAAGACGTTTTTTCTTCGGCGGGGGCGGCTTCTACCAGCACCCGATCAGCCAGCGGTTTCACGCTCACTTTAACTTCCGCTTCTGCTACCATTGTAGTGTTAGACGTTATGGTTTTGAAATTGATAAAGCGCTTTCGCGCAGACGGTTCAGGCTTGCCAATTTCTGTGCCAATCCTGCGCCCTGCCAAATTTACAGGTTTCAGCACCTGTCGGCTCATAACCGATTTGTCAGTGGTTTATCTGGCAAAATTACCTGTATGGCCAATAAAATTTGGAGAATTTCGTATATTTTGTACTTTCATGAGATTATCGCGCACAAGCACTACCCTTTTTTACGGTCATGACTACACTTTCCGCCGACTGGCTGACACACGGATTGCTGGATGCCGAGTATCAGAAATATGTCATTCTGGCTTATTTACAGGCTGTTCAACAGAACTTCGTGGCTGACAAACTATGCCCCGACCTACCCGAACTCCGCCAGCGATACACCGAAAGTCAGCAGTTTCTGAATAGCAAAAGCACCCTGAGCGCGGCTTTCCCGAAGAAAATCAGCCGGGTAAATCCTGGCCCGCCACCCCGCATCGAATACAAACCAGAACAAACCGACACGGGTTATTTAGCCGATGTAGACGACATTTTGTCATTCGTGCTGCCCCGGTTCGGCAAATTGCTCGGTCAGGGGCAGCAACGGTGGGCCGACATTGCCGGGTCGCTGGCCTTAGAGCCGGTGGGTTTGCAACCACTCCGCCCCGACGAAGGCTACCTGTTTCTGCACGTCTCAAACCAGGCCGAAACCCGGATTTACCAGTTCACCCTCACACTCTATGCCGACCGCGAACCGGGCGGACGCTGGGTGCGGCTGAACTTCGTGGAGTCGCGCCGGAAGAGCCTGGCCAACACGTTCGAGAATATGAAATTAGATTTGGTGCGCCAAAACCGACACCTGCCTAACCCGGCGGCTTTCGCTCTCGAAACCCGGCAGAACTACCCCGTTGAGGAGACACTGCTGCCGATTGCCAAATCGTTACTGGCGGGGGTAGGGTGAGAGCGAGTGGTTCGGAGTGTTCCGAAGGATCATCCCGCAATAACGGCATCGCATACTTCCCCGTTGTGCGGGGTGCCATAACCCCGCACAACAGAACACAACAACGGACTGGCACCTGTAAAACCAAAAAAGCGGCCCTGCATGAGGCCGCTTTTTTGATGAGTGCGTTCTGTCTTTACTTTTTTGCTGGTGCAGGGGCTGCGGCTGGTGCCGGAACAGATGCTGGCGGAGCAGCGGCTCCCGGAGGTGTTCCGGCGGCTGGTGTTCCGGCTCCCGAAGCGGGCGCGGCCTGCTGGGTGGCCGGTGCTACCGGACCTGCGCCGGGCAGGGTGCGGGTCTG
This sequence comes from Cytophagales bacterium, assembly GCA_038247465.1. Lineage (GTDB taxonomy): Bacteria > Bacteroidota > Bacteroidia > Cytophagales > Spirosomataceae > JBBRNH01. The sequence goes on along the minus strand of JBBRUV010000323.1, from coordinate 3,377 downwards.
GGCTGCGTCAACGTTGGCACTGTTGATACCGCTGGTGCCTTTGTCAATCAGCACGTAAGAGGCCAGTGTCAGTACCATAATGCCGATGCCAAAGCCCCACGTGACCTGCTCCAAGAGATCGGTCGTTTTTTTCACGCCCATCAACTGATTAGAGCCAAGCCCACCGATTTCGCCGGTCAGGCCACCACCTTTCGAGTTTTGAATCAAGACTACCAGAATGAGCAATACTGCCAGAATGCAGCTAACTATAACAAGTGCCGTTACCATTTTTTAGTTATCAGTAAATAATTGTCAATAATCAGTTCATCTTGTCAGCACAAGTTCTGTGCCGTTTCCTGACCAACCTTTCAAGTGGGTCAAATTTGCTTCAATTCACTGATTTTGGCCGCAAAGTACGCGGTTTTTGCTGGATTTTTCACGATCAGCTTCTCATAGATCTCGATGGCCTTCTCAATTTTACCCTGTTTCACAAAAATCTGGGCGAAGGCCTCGGTCGCAATCCCACCCGATGTCGTTGGTTGCAGAATCCGTTTGGTCAGGTCTTCCTGATGCGGGTCATCGTCGTCCTCGTTAGTGGGTATCGTAGCCCGAATGGGCGACAGGCCCGGCTCCAACCGGATAAAGTTTTCGATAATGTCTAATTGCGCCAGCAAATGAGCATCGGGTTTGGCGGCAATGGGTTTGGTTTCGCCAGCGTATTCAGCCAGGTCTTGTTGCAATGCGGTTTCGGTCAGCGTAGCATCATCGAGTTCAGGAATGGTGATTCGGGGCAGCGGAGGTAGTTTGAAATTAAGCATTGGTAACCGCCCCAAGCCATTGCTCAGGCCCGCTTTTGACTTAAACAGCGCGTAGCTTTCCTGCTGGTAATCGTCCGGCACTGGTACGGCCCGTACCGACAGCTCGTTGATTTTGTAGAGCAGGTTCTCCGACCACTGAAACTCATTGTCAATCAGCCGCCGAAGGGCATTTCGGCTCAGGGCGTAGGCCGCAGCCTGCCGGGCGTAGGCCACGGTCTTTGATTTTCGGTGTAGCGACGCGCCCTTTGCCGCCAGCGTATAAAGCGACTGGCAATAGGGGTATTGAGCCAGATTCTCCTGCATCTGGGCAAAATCGGCGGCAGTCAGATCGTCGGGGTGAGTCACCCAGTACGAGAAGGTTTCTTTATCAAGCATTTTTTTTGGTGGCTTGTGGTTGGTAGTCAAGGCGGGGCGACCCGTGCCGTTAGCTCTTTCGGAGTGCATCATCAGGCGAAGCACCAGTAACCAGCCACCGGACACCAGCTACTTATTCTACCAGTCGGCGGCTGTTTTGTTAAATACATCCAGCACGATCTGGTCTAAAATCTTGGGAACTAACCGACTTTCATTTTGCGTCAGGGTCTGGTTTTGCGGAAAATCCTGATAAAACGAAAAGGACTGCTCGAAGTTTTTTGTTTCGTCTTTATTGTTTATAAACCGGGCTAACACCGTGATTTGCAGCCGGTTCAGTCCTGCCTGATCCTGCGCGGTGGGTGCAATGGCCAGCAGTTCATAATTAGTGATGGAGCCTTCAAGCACCAGTTCACCGTTGTTTGGCACCACTTTTAAACTCGTATATCGCTGATAATATTCCTTAAGCTTTTCGTTGAGCGTCAGCGGCAGATTGGCCGGCCCACCCGCCGTTTGCAGCGTAAAGTTATTGACCATAATGGTCTTCAAATCGGGCGATAAGGTGGTGCCGGTGAAGGAATACGGGCCGCAGGAGACAGTAAACAGTGAACAGTAAACAGTAAACGCCAGAACACGCCAACTCTTCAGTAGCGAGCCTACCGTTGATAACTGGTCACTGATAACTGATAACTGAAAATTAGTCTTCATCAATTTGATATTGTTTGATTTTGCGGTACAACGTTCGCTCCGAAATGCCGAGTGCCTGAGCCGCGTTTTTACGCCGGTTATTACTACGCCGAAGGGCTTTCACAATCATTTCTTTCTCCTGCCGCTCCAAAGAAAGCGAATCTTCTTCGGTTTCGTGCGGGATGTCTTCCACCTCAACGGCAACCTCGGCGGCATCGGCCCCATCAAGATCGTCAGCAACAAGGGTTCCGTGTTCAGGCGTTCCGGCCCGGAGCGGGTCATATCGGTCGGGCGGGGGTAACAGCCGCGTGGAGCCAGCCTGCCCCGACCCCGAAAAATTACCGTTGACATAGCCCGATTCGATTTCAACCGATGATCTGTCGGCATATTGCCCGTCGTCAGCAGTCCGAACCGCATCGGTAAACAGGTCTTTGTGTTTGTTCAGGATTTGCCCCCCGTGCTGGTCATTGCCGAGGATATCAAGCACTAATTTTTTCAGGTCGGTCATGTCCCGGCGCATATCAAACAGCACTTTGTAAAGCAGTTCGCGTTCCGAAAAACTATCCTGACCACCCAGACCACCACCCGGCAAGACCATCGGCAGGCGGCTACCGGCGGGCGTTGGTTGCGGCAAGTACCGGGCCAGCACCTCGGCTTCGATGGGCCGGTTGGCTTCTGATTCTAAGATAGAAATCTGCTCGGCGAGGTTTTTAAGCTGCCGGATATTGCCCGGAAACGGAAACCGAACCAGCAGATTTTTGGCCGCTTCGGTAAGTTGCATGGGCGGAATCCGGTAGCGTTCGGCAAAATCGGTGGTGAATTTCCGAAACAGCAACTCAATATCGGCACCGCGCTCGCGGAGGGGCGGCACAAAAATCGGTACCGTACTGAGCCGGTAATATAAATCTTCGCGGAAACGCCCTTTTTCGACGGCCGCCAGCAGATTTACGTTCGTAGCCGCCACCACGCGCACGTCGGTTTTCTGCACTTTTGAGGAGCCAACCCGGATAAAATCACCATTCTCCAGCACCCGCAACAGCCGCGCCTGGGTTCCAACGGGCATCTCGCCAATTTCATCTAAAAAAATGGTGCCGCCGTTGGTGGTCTCAAAATAGCCCCGGCGTTGGTCAACGGCCCCGGTGAAGGAGCCTTTCTCATGGCCAAACAATTCAGAATCTATGGTGCCTTCAGGGATGGCTCCGCAGTTGATGGCGATAAACTGACCGTGTTTTCTGACGCTGAGGCTGTGGATAATTTTAGAAAACGACTCTTTACCGGAACCGCTTTCGCCCGTTATCAGCACCGTCAGATCGGTAGCGGCCACCTGCATCGCCACGTTGATGGCGTAGTTCAGGCCGGGTGCATTGCCGATAATGCCGAAGCGTTGTTTGACGGATTGAATTTCTTGTAGATTCATTTTTTCAGTGAACAATGAACAGTTATCAGTAAACAATGAGCAGTTATCAATAACCAACAAGCAACTGTCTCAATAGTAGCCTGACGGTATTCATTGGTAACCGATAACTGCTCACTGTTCACTGA
>JBBRUV010000322.1:0-5579 GCA_038247465.1 Cytophagales bacterium | reverse complement strand
GCCGCTTTGTAGGCCAGTTTGGGCCGCTTAATGGTTTTGTCGGAGTTGGTTTGCAGCAGGCCCTTCGAGTTGATGCCCACCATGTGGTCGCCAGCCGCGTAATGAATGTCGGAAATGGTGAACAAATTGGTGGCAATGCCGCGCCCGTGGTCGCCCAGCATCCGGCGGAGGTTCCATTTGGCTTGGGTCAATTCGCTCCAGTCCTGATCGGTCATGGCTCCCACCGTAGTTCCTTTTGCCTGGGATGGTGCGCCGTTTTCGCCCTGCATAAAAACTACTGATGGTCTATAACTCCACACCAGTTGCCTCAGCCGTTCGATGTGCGGGTACGAATCGTCGGGGTTGTGCCGGTAGCCGTGATACGTCAGGATATCGACCAGGTCAAGCGCGTTTTCACGGTTCAGGGTCTCAAAAAAATCCCGTGTAAAATCGAGTTTGGTAATGCTCGCCATACCCAACGCAATAAGCCGGGCGTTGGGCTGAATGCTTTTTACGATCCGGGCTGTCCGCACATAAAATTCGCCAATTTCTTTCCCGGTGTGGTCTTTATTCAGGTCAGGTTCATTCCAGATTTCCCACTCCGGCACCTGATTTTTGTAGCGCGACACGATGGCACGTACCCAGTTATCCCAGGCAGTCAGGCCTTCGGGCGAGGTAGGAATGTGGCCCGCCAGTTTAGCCTCTCCCCCACCTTCGTAGATCGGATTACCATACGACAGCTCAACCCAGGGTGCCACTCCGCGCGAAGCGGCATCGGGAATAATGGCATCGAGCCAGGCCCAGTCATATACGCCGGGGCGGCCCTCCGCTTTTACTTTTTCGCACTTCGACCAGCCGCCTTGAAACCGGATTCGCTTGGCCCCCAGCGGCCCCAGGTACGTCTTGTACGATTGGTAATCGGTATAATCCCGATCCAGCGTTTCGGCCCCGATACTCCAGGTCGATGATGCAATAGCTTTGGCATCGCGGGTTTTGAGTTGGCCAACTTCTTTCCAGGCCGGCTGGGCTGAAATGGCCGTAGTAAATAGCAGACAACCAAGAAGTACAGTGATTTTCATGACTATGGGTTAGGAATTTGTAGAGACGCATATTTGCGTCTCTACAAGCACGTTTAGTAGCCCGGATTCTGCTCTAATTTGGCGTCTTTGTTCGCTTCAATTTCGGAGAATGGAATCGGGAACAGGGCGTGAAACGGTTGAATATTGGGAGCATTGAGTGGATTGAATTTACGTACCCGTTCCACCAGTTTACCCATCCGCGAGAGCGTGACGCGACGATCTTCCTCAAAAATCAACTCCCTGGCCCGTTCGTCCAGAATGTAGTCGAGCGTTACCTCGGCGGGCGTTACGGGTCTGGCTTTGGCCCGGTTACGGACCAGATTGATATCGGCAGCGGCCTGGGTGGTATTTCCTTTCAGCAGGTGGGCTTCGGCCCTGAGCAGGATGGTTTCGGGCAACCGAATCTGGTACATATCCCGGAAAGTTGCGCCCGCTGTATTCCGCAATGTCTGTTTAGCCATATCGACAATAAGGCCTGCCGGGTGCTGACCAGGGGTGGTTACTTTCGACGGGTACGGATACCAACGCCACGAGGCTGAAATCCAGTTGGGAGCGGGAAAATCAATCAGGCTTTTGCCCACGAAACTGGTCGAAACCGGATTGGTATAGATAAAATCGCGCACAATGTTGAACGGCGACGTGCGGATATCGGTCACAGACGCATCGAGTTTGCGATTATCCTTTTTCGGATCCAGACCCCATACGTCGTAGAGGAAATAGTCGGATGGGCGAACGAACGACACGCCCCGTCCTCCGCTGTTGAGCGTTGATGCCGACGCATTGTCGAGCAGGGCAGCCCGGCCGCTGCGGTCAGAGATCGAGAAAACCGCCGGTGATACGCACCGTTCGAGGTTATTCAGGGGTGAACCCGATGAGGTTAACCCGCCCCCAATGACGTCCAACTCGTACTGAATTACCCAAATCGCTTCCATATTACCCGCCTTCCGGTTTTGATTTCCCACCCGGAACAGGTCGTAGAAAACATCGCCGGGTTGGGTTCTCAAACTTCCGAAACGGTCGGTCATCAAGCGCAGATTCGACTTTTCGACGACCTCCGTAGCGGCTGCAATCGCTTTGTCGTAATCCTTGAGGGAGAGGTAGGTTTCGGCCAGCAGGTGATTCGCTACGGCCTTATTCAGCTTGCCGTCTCTGGCCACATCTACGTTGGGCAAATTAGCGGCCGCGTCGGTCGCATCGGTAAGGACTTGTTTTAACACATCATCCCTGGAAGCCCTCGTGAAATTACTTTGCGGAGTATTTACCTCGTTGATAATCAGCGGAACACCCCCGTACAAATGCACCAGCTTATAATAGGCATAGGCCCTGAATAATTTGGCTTCGCCACCGATTGTCTTCTTTTGGGCCTCGGTCAGGGACGACGTACCCAGCCGGGCAACAATGATGTTGGCGTTCGAGATAATCTTGTACCACCGAATCCAGTGTTGGCGGGGAATATCGCCCTGGGGCGTGAGGGATACGGCGTAGCTGCCCAGGCGGGCCTGGTCTAAGCGGGCATTGAAGGCAATATCCGTTCCGAGTACTTCGGAGTACAGATTCGCCCCGCCATCGACACTCTGGATGGCTCGAACACGGGTGTATAAATCCGTCAGAGCTGCATTGAAGTTACCTTCCGTGATAAATGAGTTTTCGGGGCTGTAAAAATCCAGCGGTACTTCCTTCAAAAATTCGTCTTCCCTGCACCCGGCGTTGACCAGCAATATACCAGCCAGCAGGGCTATTTTGATAAGGTGATTTTTCATCTTTTAGCAGCAATTAAAACGTGATGTCAATACCGAACGAATATGATTTCAGGACGGGGAAGGCGTTGATCGAGGTAACGCCGAGGGCGGTGTTGATCCCGGCAGCTGGCCCGCCCACCGGAAACAGGGTGGTGTTAGTTTCGGGGTCCCAGCCTTTCCAGTTCGTAAGGGTCAGCAGGTTTTTGCCGCTCACAAACAGTTTGCAGTTGGCCGCGCCAATTTTTTTGGCAAGCCGGTCGGTCAGGGTGTATGACAGGGAAATGTCCTGCAACCGCACAAAATTGCGCTGGAAGAACTCGCGCCCCCCGGCGGGCGTGGGCGTCCATGCGTTGGGGTGAATACCGTTCGGGTTGCGGGGCGACCAGTAATCGGAGAAATCGAACCAGTTTGCATTGGTAGCCTGACCGGGTGTACCGTTATAAGCATAGGGGAAATTGGGGCTCAGGTAGCTGTTATTGCCGCCCTGAATGGAGCTGATAAACGCCCGCAACGTGAACTGTTTGTACGACACCGTATTCTGAATCCCGAAGGAATAAGCTGGCTCTATGTTACCCAGAATCTGCCGGTCGTCGGCGGGCGTAATTTTGCCATCTTTATTGATGTCTTCAATACGGTACGTACCCGCTTGAAATCCAGCCAGTTTCTCGTCGGCCAACTGGTAAATTCCCTGTACCCGGTAGTCGTAAATAGTGCCAATGGGTCGGCCAATAAACAGGCTGCTCGCAATGAGGTCGTCTTCAACGCCATCTCCATTTTTATCTTCACCCAGAATCCTGACCACTTTGTTGCGGTTTTGGGTGAAGTTGACCGTTACATCCCAGGTGAAATTTTTTGTTCGCACGGGCTGACCGTGCAGCATAAATTCAAAGCCGGTGTTGTTGAGTTGCCCCAGGTTGGTAAATACATTGGAGAAGCCCGACGTTTGGGGCAGCGTTTGTTCCCACAGCAGATCGTTGGTATTCGAGTTATAGTACTCCACGTTCCCGTCGATACGGCTGTTCAACACCGCAAAGTCAAGGCCGATGTTGATACCCCGGGTACGTTCCCACCGCAAATCGCTGTTGGCCAGCGACGACACCGAACGACCAATGGCCGTCAGCCCACCGTCGCCAAAAACGTATTTTGAAGCATCGGTGGCCGACACCCGCGCCAGCGAACTGTAGCGGGCCACTTTATTCCCGTTTTCACCATAACTACCTCTGATTTTCAGGAAGTTAATAGCGGGTATTTTAAAGAATTTTTCTTCCGAAATAACCCAGCCCAGCCCAATAGACGGGAAAATACCCGTTTTATTATTCTGCGAGAAACCGCTGAACCCATCCCGCCGAACGGTGGCTTTGATGAGGTATTTGCTGCCGTAGTTATACGCCACGCTACCCATTTGGTACAGCAGGGCCTCTTCCCACGCTTCTGACGAAATTCTCTGCACTTCGGCCTGTTGCAAACTGTTGTACGACAGGTTCAGGTCGGAGAAACCCGTACCCGAAGCCACCGTGCGGTTAAAGTTGGCCGTGTTGTAGCCGTACACCGCCGTAGCGTTGATGTTGTGCTTGCCAAAACTGCGCGTATAGTTAAAAATATTGTCGAGCGTTTGCTCATACTGCGTAGCATCGTTCTTGGCCGCCGAACCCGTTTGGCCCGCTCCATAGATACTCGACACATAGTTTTTGAAGAATTTGAGGTTATGCCCGAAATTCAACCGGTAGCTGAAACCAGGCAGACTCGGAATACGGATGATTCCGTAGAAATTACCCACCAGGCGGCTCTGCACCTCATAACGATCATTTTCGGCCGACAAAAACGGGTTTATGTTGAAATCACCAATGGGATTGATGATAAAATTACCGTTGGCATCGCGGGGCAGCACCAACGGATTCGTCCCCACGATGGAGTTCATATCGGGCGCGTCTTTAAAGAAATTGGTAAACGACCCCGACGTGTTGGCTCCCACCGTAAGCCATTTCGTCACCTGCGTGTCCAGGTTGATCCGCATGGTGTAGCGGGCGTAGTCATCATTTTTGATAAGCCCTTTCTCGCCGGTGTATCCTCCCGACATAAAGTAGTTGGTCTTATCAGAACCGCCCGAAATACTGAGGTTATGGCTTTGAATGGAGGCATCCTGCGTCAGTTCGCCGTACCAGTCGTAGTCATTGGTCGAGTTTACGCCCGCCAGTGAAATAGGAAAAAGCTCCGAATTGGCAAACGTCCAGGCCGGGTTGGGAGCCGTGTAGCCCGACTCTTTCGTGAAGGCAGTCAGGTAATTGATGTCCCGGATTTTTTCCAGAAACGCGTCCCGGCGCAGTAATTTGGCATTGATTGTCGGCGACGAAATAGCATAACTACTTGAATACGTGATGGATGGCTTCGTTGCTGCCCGGCCTGTTTTGGTCGTTACCAGCACCACGCCGTTGGCGGCCTGCGAGCCGTAAACGGCTTTGCTGCTCGGGTCTTTCAGCACATCCACGCTGGCCACGTCGGCGGGGTTAATGTCGGAAAGGCGACCATTGAAGATGATACCATCCACAATAATCAGAGGAGCCGTATTGCCGTTGAGCGTGGCCGCACCCCGAATATTGATCGACGCTTCCTCGCCCGCCCGGTTGGTTTGGCCGATAGTCAGGCCCGGTAAGGCGCCCTTCAGCGACTGTAGAATGCTCACGTTGGGCGATTCTTTGAACGCCACCAAATCAGCCGACGCAATCGAACCCGTCAGGTCTTTGCGTTGCTGCGTGCCGTAGCCGACCACAACCACTTCGTTAAG
>JBBRUV010000321.1:0-5593 GCA_038247465.1 Cytophagales bacterium | reverse complement strand
GGCGTGAAGGCCGGTTTAAGCGACGGAATTTTGTCATACAGCACCTTTTTCACGTCTTCATCGTCGGCAATCAGCACACTTCCTTTACGGTGGGCCACTTCGACCGGCACGATTTCAGGCGCGAAATGCCCTGTTTGCCCGCTTCCGGCTTCGGCCCGCCGATACGACTGAATAGCAAAACCGTCCTGCGCCTGCCGACTGATTGCGTACTTTTTAGCAGTAGCATCGGCAAAAACGCCCATCGCGCACTGATCGTATGCATCCACAAGCCCGTCTCGTGCCAGCGCGTCAATCAGTTCGGCATTGCCGTATTTATAGCCAAACCGGGCTTTTGGGATGTAATAGGGCGCATTGGACATACTTTCCATACCGCCTGCCAGCACCACATCGGCCAGGCCCAACTGAATGCTTTGGGCAGCCAGCATGATAGCCTTGATGCCAGACGCACAAACCTTGTTGATAGTAGTGCAGGGGACATGGGCGGGCAATCCGGCTTTGAGCGCGGCTTGCTTAGCCGGAGCCTGCCCCACATTTGCCGACACCACGTTACCGAAATACACTTCTTCTATCAGATCGGGCAACACAGCAGCCCGCGCCAATGCACCCTGGATGGCGGCTGCACCCAGATCAACAGCTGATAGTCCGACAAAAACGCCCCCAAAACTACCAATAGGCGTTCTGACTGCAGATACAATTACGACTTCGTTCATAGTTTAGTAGTGGGTGGTCAGTGATTAGTGGCCAATAAAATTCACCAACGATTCCCGATTCCAGGTTTAACAGTTTCGGCACGTCCTCCGCGCCGGGCCAATGAGTACGGCAGGTCATTATCGCGCATGGCATCGAGCAATTGCAGGGCCTGTTCTTCGCTCATGTTCGTTCCGGCCAGTCGGCGCAGTGCATCGCGCTGTTGCGTTGACTGTGCCACTTGTTGATTGCTGCTTTTGGCAACTGAATCGGGCCGGTTCTGTTGTTTGGGTCTCCTGGAATCAGGCCGGTTTTTGGCCGTAAATCGTTGCTGGATCAGTTCATAATTAAACCGGGCAATTTGATTATCAGGGTCTTGCAGGAGTGCTTGTCGAAAATGAGTCAACGCCGTTGCGCTATCCCGGCCTACGCACGCCAGCACACCCATCTGTACTGTCGCTGCCGTTGCTACGGCAGTCTGTTTGGCCCGCATGAGAGGCCCGTATTGTCGCCGGGCGGCCACGTATTTTTGCTGACGAAATAACGTGTGGGCAAAATTCAGCCGGGCAACGGGGTCCGATGTTGTTTCGAGCAGGGTCGCATAAAGCCGAACCGCCGTACCATAATCAGCCCGTTGATAGGCGTTTTCAGCCTGTCGGCGGGTCTGATTACGGCGCGAAATATCGCCAAACGCGCCGATGTCGAACCACGCAGCCAGCATCAGCAGCCACAAATACACGGTTGTCATAGCTACAGAACGAATAAAGAGCTTTGTTTTGGTTCCGCTACAAAAATAAGGCAACCATTTTTGCTTTCATCGGTTGATGTCAAAGCCGGAATGTGCGGACGGTCGCCAGCAGGTCAATCAGGAGTAATAGTAAGGCCCCGCCCAGAAAATAATAATATTTATCGGCAGCAACGGCCACCCGCTGCCAATCAGTAATTGGCCCCGAAACGGTCATCAGACTGCTTACCAATTCTGTGACCCATTGCGTATTAGTACCAATTTCGATATACTGTCCACGCCCATCGTAGGCTATTTTCTGCAAAAAAGTCCGGTTCAGTCTCGTCTGCACAACGGTACCTTTTTCATCGCGCAACATACCTGTTGTTTGTTTAATAACGCTGCCGGTTTCAGTGCCGACCCCCAGTGTAAACACAGGTACTGACAATGCTCGTAGTTGATTGATAATAAGCGGGTTACAAGAGCCAAAATTTTCACCATCGCTAAAGAGAACAATCGCTTTGGGACTTCGGCGAGCGGTCGAATCCGTATTGAATTTTTGACTTGCCAAGCCCAACGCCGAGCAAAGATCGGTGCCGCCAGTAGCCGCGTTTTCTGTCGTAATTTCACGAACTACTTGCCTGACAGCATCGTGGTCGGCGGTAAAGGGCAGTAACAATGTCGGTTTATCAGCGACTACTATCAATCCAAATCGCGAACCCGGCAACGAGTCGGTAAGTTGCCGAACGGTATATTTTACGCGCTCTAAGCGGGTTGGTGCTACATCGGTGGCATCCATCGAGCGGGAGACATCAACCAACAACAGTACGTCGCGGCTTTGCCCCATCCATTGTTGATCAGCATTACCAAAGGTGGGGCCACGCAAAGCCATTAATAACAGACCGAAGTAAATCGTTCGCAGGAATAATTTAGGAATTACGGCCCGCGCCGGGGTGTTCAATTGTCGGGCCAATCGAAATACCCGCCACAAATAAAGAGCATACAACCCAACATACAGCCCCGCAAGCGTCCACTCAGTGATTAAGAAACGATGTAAGAAATTCATTCGGGATAGGTTGACAATCAGATTAGTTACCTCGCGGGTGGCTTATTTCAAGTCTGCAAAATTACGGATTGCAAAAATATTTTACAGTTTTTATTGCGAAACAGGCATTGTAGCCCTACATTTGCATCCCGATTGATTCAGTAGACGCATTTCACGGAGAGATGGGTGAGCGGCTGAAACCAGCAGTTTGCTAAACTGCCGTACTCGCAAGGGTACCGAGGGTTCGAATCCCTCTCCCTCCGCCAAGTTCAGTTCAGTATGTAGTAACGAGTTGAGTACATAGTTTTCGGGGTGTAGCGTAGCCCGGTATCGCGCCTGCTTTGGGAGCAGGAGGCCGTAGGTTCGAATCCTGCCACCCCGACAATGCAGTGAAGAGTGAAAAATGAAGAACGAAGAGTGAATAGTCACTCGTTTTTAACTCTTCACTTTTCACTCTTCACTTTTTTTAAGGTCCCGTAGCTCAGTTGGATAGAGCATCTTCCTTCTAAGAAGGCGGTCATTGGTTCGAGTCCAATCGGGATCACAGAAAGTACCTCAAAACTGATTAACTACGCTGTTAGAAACGTTGAAAATCAGATAGTTAGAAAAGTAACTTTATTTTACTTTACTTTAAATAATCAAGTAAAATAAACTAAAACCGTCAACCAATCCGTCAATTGGAAAAAGGTTTGCTTCGTATATTTGCAACGACCAAACCACCAGTTGACCCGTGCAAAACGCCCTCAATTCGGACGTAAAATTCCTCCTAAAGACTCCCAAATCACCGGAGCCTACACTTATTTCTCTCGTTTACCGATTTGGCAACCAACGGTTCGTTTACTCGACCGGGCAATTTATTGAGCCGTTTCAGTGGGATTCCGTCAACCAGAGGGCATTTACTACCCAAAAACAGCGACATATCCGCCAACAGCACGAAAATATCAACGCGCACCTCGACCGACACCGGGCCGCGCTGATACAAACCATGTCGGCCCTGCAACTGGCAAAGGTTCCGGTTGATAACCCTACACTCAAACTTCACCTCGATAATTATTTAGATAAAGACCGCCCCCGGCCGCTCGAAAAGGTTGCCGCCCCCGTTGCATCGTTTGTTGATTGGATTGCCGATTTTGTTGCCGGTGCAAAGGCCGGGCGAAAACTCAATGCCAGAGGGGGCCGTTTTTCTGACGGGACGCTGATTAACTACAACAAATTCAGAAATAAACTTTTGGAGTACCAGACCGAAACCGGGCAACGACTGACCAACGATTCGTTTACGCTCGACTTTTACGACTCCTTCAAATCGTATTTGGTCAGGAAAGGCAATTCCCTCAACTATGTGGGGGCAATTCTCAACGGCGTGAAGATGTTGCTCAAACAGGCCTACAGTGCCGGGTTGCCCGTTGGAGAGGATTGTAAGAGCCGGGAGTTTAGAAAATTGGAGGAGGAGGTTGATAGCGTTTATCTGACCAATACCGACCTCGACAAACTGTTTGCCCTCGACCTGACTAAAGGCCCCAGACTCGACCGGGTGCGGGATATTTTTCTGATTGGCTGTTATACCGGGTTGAGGTTTACCAACTACAACGAACTACGGCCCGAAAACTTCAACCCTGAAAACAACCAACTGACGGTTCGGGCGATCAAGAACGGCCCGCGTGTGGTGATTCCGCTAAACCCAAATGTGCAGACCGTCGTAGCGAAATACGACGGGACGTTACCCAAGCCGCTAACCAACCAAAAGTTTAACCAGTACCTGAAAGAGTTGGCAAAGTTGGCCGGGCTAATGCAACCCGTTGAGCGAACCCGCACAGAGGGCGGCAAACGTGCCACACAGACCGCCCAAAAGTGGGAAATGATAACTACGCACACCGCCCGGAGGTCGTTTGCTACAAACGCAGTTTTGGCGGGTATTGAGCCGTACCGGGTTATGAAGATTACCGGACACAAAACCGAAAGTCAGTTTTGGAAATACGTGAAGGTATCGCCGGAGGAAAACGCCCTGCTGTTGCTCAACCATCCGCACTTTGGCGGCTCTGGGTCTGACAATGCCCTGACCACCGTAGTACGGCCCTTGCACCAAAAGGCCGCGTAACACATGACCATTTTACCAGTTGCTACCACTTTAGCCCCAAAAAAAGACCATGAAAGGCATACACGTTATCAACGACCCTAACGGCAACCCCGCCGTACTGACCATTGATCTACACCACCTCGACCCCGACGTTAGCCCGTTGGTGTTGGGGTTGCTCGACCGTTTGGCTCAACAATCGGAAGAACAGGAACGCCGGGAGTTTTTAGACGCATCGGGCCTGCTGGCAAACCGGGCCTTTGGTGACGACGAACCTGAATACACCGTTGCCGATCTGAAATGGATTAACCCCAACTTTTCGCCCAATGCAATCTACTAACCCGGTCTTCACCGAAGGCGATATTGTGCTGGGAGCCTTGCCACAGTCCAACGGCCAATACAAATTACGGCCCGTGTTGCTGTTACGCCAATTGCCGGGTTACGGCGATTTTTTGACGTGTGGGTTTTCCTCACAGATTCACCAGTTGATACCGGGGTTTGGCGAACTGCTGAACCCCAGCCCTGACAACGGGTTACGGGTGCAATCGGTGATTCGGTTGGAGTATTTGACGCTCTTGCCATCGGGCCGGGTTCAGGGGCATTTGGGGAGCATACCCGATGCCTTACACCAAACCTTACTGCAACGGTTGGCCGATTACCTGATTACACCCTGAACCGATGATTTTCGGGCCGGAGACCCAACCCAAATAACAACGTGAAAACACCGTAAAAACAGCAGGGAAAGAGCCGGAAAACGGTGATAAAACGGTTAAATCAGGCCGTTGCCCGCGTTGCCTGATTACCCATAACCGTAGCCGACCAAACGGCATGGAAAACCCGTGAAAAACCCGTGAAACCGGGAAAATTGAGTAAGTGAGTAGCTGACCAAACCAACGATTTCCAACCAATGAATTACGAATGTAGTAAGGGTGCAATTCAAATTGTCGCATGATAAAATCATCATCAATAATTGGTAGCTATCAATCAGTCAGTTAGCTTGCGGGGTCGGTCCCGTTACAGGCCTGACAAGGCATGTTCTGAGAAGCTATGGCCCTATCTTGAGAAT
>JBBRUV010000320.1:0-5596 GCA_038247465.1 Cytophagales bacterium | reverse complement strand
TGGTCGGCTTCCTGCTGGCGAAGTCCAACTTCTTCTTTGCGCTTATTGTAGCTCTCGATTTGCTGGGTAAGCTGGTTTCGTTGCTGGGTAAGTTGCTGGTTGGCTTCGTTCCGTTGCTGGATAATCTCGTTCCGTTGCCGGTCTAAATCAGCGCGTTGCTGATCGAGATTGGTTTGCTGGGTCTTTTGGATGTCGGCCTGTTGGCGAAGAGTTTGTTCCTGCTGACGGAGTTTATTCTCGTTGTCGCGAAGGAGCTGTTTCTTTTTATTGCTTTCCTCGTCAAACTCGCTTCGGAGTTTCAGAAACTTCTCTTTGGCTTCGAGCATCCGATCTTTTTTGATCGTTTCGCCCTGTAATTCAGCGGTTTTCAGAATTTCGGCAACCCGCGATCCTGTATCTAATTCCTGCTTTTTGAGTGTGCGTTGCAGTAAAAAACGCCCTAAAAATATGCCGACCCCCAGCGTCACCGCTGCTTCGATTATCAAGGCCAGCCAGAATGATGTACTCATCTGACGTATATCGTTTGGAGTTGAAAAAATAAATCTCAACCCGACCACACCGACGCACGTGCCGAATTAATCCAACACCGAACCGACCGTTTGGTCTAATCGGGTGAGTTTGTCAAAAATTGTCCGTTGCAACCGCTCTCCCTGCTCGTCGCCCTTCATCTGGGCCACCATACAGTCAATAGCAACCCGCACCAGGATTTCCTGCACATCGCGATAGCCCAAGCTTCGAAATTCCTGAATACGTTCCTGAACTAAGTTGCCAGCCTTTCGGAGGAGTTGTTCCTCGTCGGGGTCAGTCCGAAAACCATAACTAATTTCGGCTACTTTGATTCGGATGGGTAGTTTATCAGCCATCGCAATACGGTCATATACTCCCGGTTCTGACACCAGAGCAATGGATTATACTATTTATGACAAAGCACTCAAGTGAGCCACCACGCGATCAATGTTGCGGATGTACTCGTCGAGTTGTTGTTTCAATTCGGCATTCGTGACCGTAGCGGTCAGATTGTCTTTCACAAGTTTACTAACTTCTTTTGACTTAGGCAAAGATTGGGTTGGATTCGTCTGCTTTTTACGCAACTGCTTTAGTTCTGTTTGCTGTTTTTGGTTTTCCTGCAGAAGTGTTCCGTTCTCTTTTTCAAGTTCACTGATTCGCGCTGCCGCAGTCGTTGCCTGGTCAGTCAGGCGCGTTAATCGCTTCTCGAAGCTATCAATCCTGTCAAGAAGGTCGGTCACTTTATTTACGAATTATGGCTCCCAACTCGCGTTCAAAGGCACTTATCAGCCGTTGCATGGTCTTGTCAATCACGGTATCGGTGAGGGTCTGAGCGGAGTCTTGCAGCATGAAGTTAACCGAATACGATTTCTGCCCCGCGTCGAGTTTATCGCCTTCATACACATCAAATACGTTTACCGCCCGGAGTAGTTTGCGCTCGGTTTGCGAAGCCACCCGGCTTACCTGCTCAAACGAAACGGCGGCTGGCAGCACCACCGACAAATCGCGCCGGACTTCGGGAAAACGCGATACTTCCTCATACCGTGCCTGCGGGTTGTATAGTTTCAGCAGCAATTCCCAGTCAAAATCGGCGTAGAAAACGGTCTGTTTGCAGTCGGTCAATTTCAACAGTTTCGGATGCACCACGCCGAGACTCACCAACGGCTTTTTCCGGACAAAATACGTTAAGCCGTACTGAAACAATTCAGAATCAGTCGGTTGTGAATCCGTGTTTTTAATGCGGAACAGATTCAGTACGCGCTGAACGGCGGCACTAAGGTCAGCAAACGCAACGGGTTCGGCCTTGTGCTGCCAGGTTTCGGCGGTGCGGTTGCCGGTCAGGGCAATGCTCAGGCGGGGCGTTTCGATATACTTCCCCGATTCGGTTTTAAAATACACCTTGCCAAAATCGAACAGTTTCAGGTCGCGCTGCCGCCGGTTTACATTATGCACAATGGTATCCAACGCCGAAAACAGCATCGTTTGGCGCATCACCGAGAGTTCGTCGCTCAACGGGTTTAATAACCGAACATCGGAGCCGGGCAGGGTTTCGCGGATGGCATCGTGGTAGGCGGGGCGAGTCAGCGAGAGAGTCAGCGTCTCAAAAAAACCGTTGGCGGCCAATAACTGCCCCACGCGATTCTGCATCTGATTGGAGTCTATCACCGGAAATTCTGACAGTGATTCGGCACCCAGCACCGGCGATAACGGGATGTTGTCAATGCCATAAATCCGCAGAATTTCTTCGATAACGTCGGCTTCGCGGGTCACATCAACGCGGTAGGGTGGCACAATGGCCGTGAAGCTAAGATCATCCCCGCCCCCCGAAGGAGAGTTTTCGATAAAAATATCCAGGGCTTCTAAAATCCGGTGAATCTCGGCGTGGTCGAGTTTGATGCCGATGAGCCGATCAATGTTTTTGTACTGCACCGAAACCCGGAACGGCTGAATGGGATTCGGGTATAAATCAACGATGTCAGATGTAATGCTGCCGCCCGCTACTTCCTGAATCAATAATGCAGCCCGTTTCAGGGCGAAAACGGGCATATCGGGGTCGGTGCCGCGCTCAAACCGGAACGACGCATCGGTTTTCAGGCCGTGATGCTGTGCCGTTTTTCTGACCGAAGCCGCCGAAAAATGGGCCGATTCCAGGAAAATCCGGGTTGTTTGGGCCGTTACGCCCGACGTTTTTCCGCCAAAAACGCCCGCAATACACAGCGCAGCGTCTACCGGGGGCTTCTCGGCATCACAAATCATCAAATCGGTAGCCGTGAGTCTCCGTTCTACGCCGTCGAGGGTGACAAACGGTGTACCTTCGGGCAGGGTTTTTACCACGATTTTCCGAACGCCATCGGACCCGGCGGTAATCTGATCGGCATCGAAAGCGTGAAGCGGCTGACCGAGATCGTGGCAGACAAAATTGGTCACATCAACCACGTTATTAATTGGGTTCAGGCCGATGGCGATGAGTCGTTTTTTTAACCAATCCGGCGATTCGCCAACGGTCAGGCCGCTTATCGTCAGGCCAGCATAACGTGGGCAATCAGCGGGGTTTTCGACCTGCACATCAAGCGTAAGATTCTGATTATCAACGGTAAAGGAGTCAACCGATGGCAGTTTTACATCCCGGTTCAGCACTGCTTTCAGGTCGCGGGCGGTGCCCACGTGCGACGCGGCATCAATCCGGTTGGGCGTGAGACCAATTACAATCTGGTAATCAGCTTCGAGGTTAAAGTATTTGGCGGCTGGCGTTCCGTTGGGCAGCCGGGATGCCGGCCCAGTCGTATCCAGGACCATAATCCCGGCGTGCGACGTTCCCAGCCCGATTTCATCTTCGGCGCAGATCATACCCTCTGATGCTGCCCCCCTGATTTTGGCTTTTTTGATTTGAAACGATTCTCCGCCTGATGGATACAGTGTAGCGCCAACGGTTGCCACCACTACCTTCTGCCCGGCGGCCACGTTGGGCGCACCGCACACAATGTTCAGTGGTGAATCGGTGCCGACGTCAACGGTGGTAATACTTAATTTATCAGCATCGGGGTGGCGTTGGCAGGTCAGCACTTCACCGATGACCACGCCCGCCAGCCCACCCGGAATGGACTCTATTTTTTCGATGGCTTCAACTTCAAGGCCCGTGCCGGTGAGTAATTTACCGATTTCTTCCGGCGATTCGGGCAGGCTGATGAACTCGTTCAGCCATTTGTAGGAAATATTCATGGGGCAAAATTAAGGCAGGATAAACAATTACTTTACCACCCCCGGCTTCGCAAACCGGGTTGCACCGTTTTTGCCGATGATTGCCATCAATTCGGTGGCGTTGAGCGTGGCGGGTTTTTCGGGCGTATCACTTGGGGGCAGGAACCGATTGTCGCCCCGTCTCGGCTCTGTTCTTGATTCGGCGGGCGGTGTTGGGCGGGTGGCCGCACCCCGGCTGTACCCATCGTTGAAGGCGTGAATCCGGCTATCTGTTTCGGCTAACCGCTGTTCAATCAGTAGATTACTCAGTTCTGTGGCGAGTTGCTGCTGTTGTTTTTGCAGGGCCGAAGGGTGGGGGAGGAGACTCAGTTCATGGTCAAGAATGGCTTGCTGCGTTTGCGGTTCCCGCAAGTCGGCTTCGAGTGGGGCAGTCTGTTTGTCAAGTCGCCGGAGCCGTCGGCGGAGCCGGGCTAAGTTGACGTCGGCCTGCACCCACCGGAACCAGAATGTTGTGAGAACGGGCAATCCTAAGCCCAGACACACGGCTCCGGCCAGTGCAAACAGCAAGCCGCTCAATACAAAGGAGGCTAACGCCCAGGGGCTGCTTACCAGCGCCTGATTCAGCCCGGCAGCTTGTTGCAACTGCGCGTCAATCTGGCTCAAAACGGCGGGTGTCATCGGTGATTCAATCCCGGAGCCATCAGCAATCGGAGTAGTTTGCTGCAACTGCCGGATGGTTTTGTTAATGGCCGCCTTGAGTTGATCGGTGCGGTAGGCTTCGTACCGAAACCAGCCCAACACGCCCAGCGTCAATACGGCAAATAAGGCCAGAGCCACCTTAAACCGTTCGTAACGAGGGCCATGCGTGTGGCGGTTTGCCTGGTACGGTTGCTCGATCAGGCGGTCATAGGCGGGTTTGAGCAAGACCGACACCATTGCCAGCCCCCCGGCAAAGGCCCAGGCTTCGACCTCGTTGTGGATGTTGAGCGCGTAGGCCACAATCTCGTGCGAGATAATCAAGTCTCCAACCAGAAACGATAGCCCGGCCACTAAAAACAACAGCCCGGCCATTAATGAATAATCGGTAACGGTGGCTTGTCGGCGGGTTTGCAGGGCGGTTTGCTCAGTCTGGGTCGTTTGGCGGGTGGCTTCGATGCGGGCGAGTTGTTTCAGAAGCCAGTCAACGCGCCGGGCCTGGGGTTCGCGCTGTTGCACAATGGCGTGGCGAGCCGCGCCAACGGTCGAAAGCTGAACATCGAGCCGGGCGATGGCCGCGCGTTTGTCCTGAATCTGGGTAATCAGGGCTTCGGCGTAGAGTTGGCTGGCAATGTGGCTCTCATAATGGTCGGGCCGGGTGTTGGCGGCTCCCCGGTCGTGGCCGTGTTGGTAGTCGGTGGCGGGTTGTTGAGAGACATTCATGGTATCGGTTGGCGGTAGTGGATTGGTCATGAATTTTCGGCTTTAGACAAGGGTTTTATATTCTTTTCAGACGGCGAAAATAGCTTAAAAATGCCCCAAGACCCAGCCAACAGCCCAACAAAGATGAGACTCAACGTTTGATTATACAGCACAATGGCCCCCAGACACAGCAACGCCAGCCCCAATGCCAGCCCCGGCACCACCGGAAACCCCGGCACGGCAAACGGGCGCGGCATATCGGGTTCGGTTTGGCGCAACCGAAATAAACTCAGCAGGCTAACCACGTACATCACCATTGCGCCCAGCACCGACAGAATAATAATCTGGCTCGTGGTTCCCGAAAACAGCGCGATCAATCCCACCAACCCGCCCGAAATCAAGGGCGGGCCCGCGATGTTCCAGTTCCGCATCAGCGACGGGCCGGTGTTCTCGCAGGGCGACGCGGCGGATTTCCTGCTGTGCTTCAATCAGG
>JBBRUV010000319.1:0-5611 GCA_038247465.1 Cytophagales bacterium | reverse complement strand
TGTGTGAAGGGCCGATGTTTTGAGTGCCTTTTTGTGGTAGCCCCCGGAAGATTGTGGCGGGGGTTGGGAGTCTACTACCGATTCTACTACAACATTCGGGCCGAAACGGTTCGGAATGAGGTTTTTGGCAGATTGGCGCAACTGAGTTGTAGTTGTGCGTGTGAGTGAATGCTGCCGGTAACGCGGCAAGTGTTGTGGGGAAACAGGGAGCAATGCCCAACCAACCTCCTTTTCCTGCCGTTCATCAAACCCCCGGCCTGCGTTCTCAATCCGGTTCATAGTTTACGGCCCGATGCTTCAACTCGCCAACCTCAGCAAAGCCTACGCCGGGCGCACCGTTATTTCGGTGCCAGACCTTAGCCTGCCGTCCGGGATTCACTGGTTCCGGGGAATCAACGGCTCCGGCAAAACCACGCTCTTTCGCACCGTAGCCGGGCTGTTGCCCTTCGCCGGGCAGGTCTGGCTCGACCAAACATACGAGGTTACGAAAACACCCGTTGCCTACCGGATGCGGGTCAACTACGCCGAAGCCGAGCCCCTTTACCCCGATTTTCTGTCGGCCCGCGACCTGGCCCGGTTTGTCGGCAAGGCCAAACAAGCCCCGCTCGGCCAAACTGAAAACTTAGCGGAACAACTCGGTATGATGGGGTATTGGCAGCAACCCGTCGGGACGTATTCGAGCGGGATGCTCAAAAAAACGGCCCTGCTGCTGGCCTTCCTCGGCAATCCCCGCGTGATTTTGCTCGATGAGCCGTTCACCACCATTGACGACGTGGCCGGGGCCGTGCTGCTTAACCTGATCCGGGAAGCCCGCCAACGCGACGTACTGTTTTTGCTGGCCTCGCATCAGGATATTAGCTTGGCCGGATTGCCCGTCACGGCCACGTGGCGGGTGCAGGACGGCCTACTGAAATGACCCATTTCCTGATTCTCCAGCGCACCCTTGTCCGGGTCTTTTTTCTGCGTCATGCCGGGTTCCTGGCCGTGATTGCCTATCTGGCGTTCGGGTTTATGCGGGCCTCCGACCACGAAGCCATTATGGAAGCCGCACTGATGTCGCCGTTTCTGCTGGCCGGTTTTGTCGCTATCTGGGCGCTCTACACACTGCGGGCGGTGAGTTTCGTGCGAAAAACGCTGTCGGCCCCCGAACTCACGTTTCTGCAAACGCTACGGCTGCTGCCCGGCCCGCGCCGGTGGTTGCTCTGGGCCGGGGTTTTTTGGAACGTGCTGGGGCCGGTGATCGGCTATGCTACCTGGACGGTTTCGGTCGGTATCGAACGCGGAGCCACCGGCCCGGTTATCGTGATTCTTTTATCGGTTTTGGTCTTGTGGCTGGCCGCTATCCGGGCCACCGACTGGCGGCTGCATCGCCCCCAACCCGAACCATTACGGCTTCCGGCCCGGCGGTTTCTCCTGCCCTACTGGTTGTTTTTCCCGGCTTACCTAACCCGCCACCGTCCCCTCATTCTGGCCCTCACCAAAGTAGCCTCGTGCCTGTTGTTGACAGGGATTTGCCGACTTTACCCAACCGATGATTATGACGAACGGCTGTTTCTTATCGGCCTGATATTGAGCGTGATAACCCAGGCCGGGCTGTGTCAGCAATTCGGCGCGTTCGAGAGCCGAAACCTGTTGTTGTTGCGAAATATGCCGTTTTCGAGTTGGCAACGGCTGGGCTTTTACGCCCTGACCTACGCGCTGCTGTGGCTCCCCGAAGCCCTGATTTTGTGGCGAAACTGGCCGGGCCACCAATGGCCGCCCGGCCCCAGCCCGCTATTCGGTATCCTGCTCTGGCTAACGGGTTTAGCGTGGCTCCTGACGATGCACACGCTGGTGTACAACCGCCCCGGCGATGTGGAGTGGTGGTTTCGGCGGGTCTTTGCCGGGGTCATCATCAGCACGATTCTGGTCATGTTTGGTGTGCCGGTGTGGGCCTGGCTGCTGGCCGGAATGGGATTGTGTGTCGCCGGGGCAACGGTGTGGTCAGAGCGATATAGTATTCGACTGGGGTAAAAACCAGCCCGTTGGCGTACCATCCGGCGGTGAGCCGCAAAATATTGCGTCTCTACGAAATGCGGCTCCAACTGCTGCTTTCGCGCCGAACCGCGTCTAACTGGGCCTGAATCGGGGCGTGTTGTGGCAGTTGCAGGTGCGGGTCTTCTTCCAGAATCGCCATTGCGCAATTGCGGGCTTCGTTCAGAATGGCTCCGTCCTGGGCGAGGTTGGCAATCATCAAATCCATGATGCCGCTTTGCTGGGTGCCGGTCAGGTCGCCGGGGCCGCGCAGTTGGAGGTCAACGTCGGCAATCTCGAACCCGTTGTTGGTACGAATCATTGTTTCGATGCGGGTTTTGGTGTCTTTGCTGAGTCTGTAGCCCGTCATCAACACGCAATACGACTGATCGCTGCCCCGACCAACGCGCCCCCGCAACTGGTGCAACTGCGAGAGACCAAACCGCTCGGCACTTTCGATCACCATCACGCTGGCGTTCGGCACGTTTACGCCCACCTCGATTACCGTTGTGGCAACCAGAATCTGGGTTTCGCGCCGGATAAATTTCTGCATCTCGTCGTCTTTTTCGTAGGGCAGCATCCGCCCGTGCAGAATTCCGATTTCGTACTGCGGTCGCGGAAAAGCCCGCTGGATGCCCTCAAACCCGTCTGTCAGGTCCTTATAGTCCAATTTCTCCGATTCTTCGATCAGCGGATAAACCACGTACACCTGCCTGCCAAGTTCGACCTGTTGCCGCATGAAGCCGAACACTTCGGAGCGGTGCTTGTCGAATTTATGGACGGTTTTAATCGGTTTCCGGCCCGCCGGGAGTTCGTCAATGATTGACAGATCGAGATTGCCGTAGAGCGTCATCGCCAGGGTTCGGGGGATGGGCGTGGCCGTCATGACGAGGATATGCGGGGGAACGTGTTCGTTTTTGGCCCACATTTTGGCCCGTTGCGCCACGCCAAAGCGGTGCTGCTCGTCAATGACGCACATACCGAGGTTTTTAAACTGCACGGTGTCTTCGAGCAGGGCGTGGGTGCCGACGATAATGTGCATTTGGCCGCCCTGCAGTTCTTCGTGCAGGACTTTTCGGCGTTTTTTATTGGTCGAACCCGTCAGTACGCCAATGTTCAGGCCCATTGCGTCGGCAAAAATTTTCAGGCCGGTATAGTGCTGATCGGCTAAGATTTCGGTCGGGGCCATGATGCAGGCTTGTGCGCCGTTGTCTATCGCCAGCAACATGGCAATAAACGCGACGATGGTTTTGCCGCTGCCCACGTCGCCCTGCAAGAGCCGGTTCATCTGCTTGCCGGTAATGCAATCTTTATAGATTTCGCGAATCACGCGCTGCTGCGCCCCGGTGAGGTCAAAGGGCAGGTGATCGTTGTAAAACGCTGTCAGTAAGGCCGTTGAGCGCAGCACCTGACCCGGATAAATCTCGCGCTGGAGCAGTTTATTCGAGATGAGCCGGAGTTGGTTATAAAACAGTTCCTCGAATTTCAGTCGGCGGGTGGCTTGTTTGAGCCATGCTTCGGACTGCGGCAGGTGAATGTTCCAGATGGCTTCGGCCTTGCTCACGAGCCGGTATTTCTGAATCAGATCGTTCGGCAGGGTTTCGCGGATGTGCGGCCAGGCAATTTCGAGCAGGTTTCTGATAATTCGCCCGATGGCTTTGGCATCGAGCCGCGCCCGGCGTAGCTTTTCGGTCAGGTTATAGATCGGCAGTAATCCGGGTTCGGGTTCGGCATCGGGTTTGTAGAGTTCGAGTTCGGGATGCACAATGCTGAACCTATCGCCGAAGGATTGCGCTTTGCCAAAAGCCACGTATTCGCCCTCGCGCCGGAGTGACTTTTCGAGCCACGTAACGCCCTGAAACCAAACGAGTTCAAGGGTTCCGGTATCATCGGTAAACTGCCCGACGATGCGTTTTTTGGGGCCTTCGCCTTCGGTGCGCCACTCGCGCAGCCGGCCCCGAATCTGGCAGGGCGGCAGGCTGTCGTCGAGTTCGGCAATGGTCACGAAGCGGGTGCGGTCTTCGTGCCGGAAGGGGTAATATTGCAGCAACTCACCGAAGGTAAACAGGCTCAGTTCGGTGTTGAAGAGCGCGGCTTTCTGCGGCCCAACGCCTTTGAGGTATTCGAGCCGGGTATCAAAAAAATTGCTTGTCGGCCTTTCGTGGCCCGGCCTGTCGTGGCCCGGAACTTCGGTCATACTGGTTTACTGGATCGCTCGTTTGACCTAAAGTACACAATCAATCAAGACCACCGGCAAATCAGCAGTTTGTTCGGTCAGAAACTTCGTTTTTAGCCGCCCATTCCTGACCGATTCATACATCTGTTTCTCGTTGCCCTCACATTGTTTGATGCCCATTGTCTCCCGCTCGTTTTTTAAGATTGCCATTTGACTACCAAATTTAGCCGAGATTTCGGGTTTGTCAAAGCGCACATAAACGCGTCAGCGTAACAGATGCACCTTGGTTATACTACGTGAGATACTTCGCCAGACTCTACCCGCCCCCACACTTAGGATGCCCGGTGTAGCATTTGTCTAACCGACGCGGCCATGACTGACCGTAGCGGTGCGCGAAACGTGTACATAAAAGTCATATTGGGTGAACGTGAAACAATGCACGGCATTCTTGCCCCGAAAAGCAAGGTTGAACACTACACGCACAGGAAACCGGGATGAACTGTGGCTCAAGCGAAGCAGTAAGCCGTTATACCGGCACACGTACCGGCCTGACAACCAATGTAAACGCAGTGTTAAATCGTACGCCCCGGTAGATAAGACTGGTATAATCAGGCCACTATTCTGTCAGAATCGGTGTACGTTTGCCGGTGAGTTATCACGATCCTTAACTAAACAACCCAACATAATGGCTGTCAATCTCCTTGACCTAGCGAAGGCCTACTTCACAGATACTATCGTCGAAAAAATGGCAGTTGCCAACGACGAACCCGCTGCCGCTACCCGCACCGCCATCGGCGGTATTCTGCCCGCCCTGCTCGGCGGTGTGCTGAACAAAATCAACACCGACGGTAGTGCCAATTGGCTGATGACGCTGCTACAAACCGGCAACTTCGGCAGTTCGATGCTCAGCAACCTCGGCGCGATGTTTACCGGATCAGCCGCCACCGACCGCACCGAAGCCACCGGCGAAACCCTGACCCGCTCGCTCTTCGGCAATCAAACCGACGACGTGGCGCGGGGTATTGCCAGTTATGCCGGAGTTCGGAAAGATGCCGCATCAGGACTAATGGAAATGGCCGCGCCCGTGCTGATGAGCGTGATTGGGCAGCAGGTGAGCCAAAACAATATGGGTGCATCGGGGCTGATGGGCCTCATCACCAGTCAGGCCGGCAACATCAAGGCCGCCCTGCCATCGGGCTTGGTCGCCTTAGGTGGGCTGTTTGGCGTTGGTGCCGTGATGGGCCGGGGCGCTACCGCCACCGCTGCCAGCACATCAGCCGCTTATGTTACGCCTGCCAGCAACGACAACGACCGCAAAGCCGGTGGCCTGCCGGGCTGGTTGCTACCCCTGCTGGGAGTTCTGGGTGTGTTGGCCCTGCTGTGGTTTTTGCTGCGCGGCTGCGATAACAAACCCGCGACCAC
>JBBRUV010000318.1:0-5645 GCA_038247465.1 Cytophagales bacterium | reverse complement strand
TAAACGACTTCACCGAAGCTACCGGCAGTTATGACCGACCAAACCGACAGCTTACCAACCGCTTCGAGAATACGTTTCTCACCAACCGCATTGGCAGCACGTGGCAAACCCGGCGGCTCAAATACAACTATTCTGTTGGTTTTGATGTGCAGCAATCAGGCTTAGAAACCCGCAACCAAACCCGCGACACGAGTTTTACGCGGCAATACACCAGCTTTTTGCCCAACGTACTCTTTACCTACACCTTCGCCAAGAGCCGCAGTTTCCGCTTCACCTACCGCACCCGCATCAACGCGCCCTCGGTGAGTCAGTTACAACCCGTTACGGACAACACCAATCCACTGAACGTCAGGCTCGGTAACCCAAACCTGCGCCCCGAATTTGGGCATACGGCCACGCTGTTCTACAACAATTTTCAGGCAGCTACCTCGCGCAGTTTGTTTGCATCGCTGACGGGCAACCTGACCGAACATAAAATCGTGAATGCCACAACCATTAACCGCGTGGGGGCCCAAACTACGCAGCCCATCAACGTAGAAGGCAACAACAGCGTGGGTGGTTTTGTGGCAATCGCCCGGCCTGTGTTGTTCCGGTCGTTCAAAGCGAACGTAAACGCCAAAACCAATGCGGCCTACGACCGGGGGCAGAGTTTCCTGAACGGACGGGCCAACAAATCGGATTCGTGGCAACTGAGCCAGTCGGTCAGTCTGAATGCTGATTTTAACGAGAAATTCGAGTTTAGCTTTGGTGGTGCCATCAGCTACCAAACGGCAGTTTATTCGCGGCAACCGACCCAAAATACCGAGTTTCTGAATCCGTCGGTCACGGCAGATGTGTATTGGCAGTTGCCGTTTCGGTTGATGGTATCGTCAGATGTGGCCTATCAGAGTTACGCGGGCAGGTCAGCGGGTTTAAATCAGTCGTTTACGCTCTGGAACGCGGCTATCTCGCGGCAGTTGTTCAAAAACCGCCAGGGCGAAATCAAATTATTGGTCTATGATTTGCTGAATCAAAACCGCAGCGTGGTCAGAAACGTAACCGATACCTACGTGGAGGAAGTGCAGAGCCGGGTGCTAAACCGATACTTCATGGTCAGTTTTGTGTATAACCTCCGCAATTTCACCGGCAACGCCCCTCAAATGCGTGTGCCGGGCATGGGTAACGGCGAGCGCAGAAACGGCGGGCAACGCCAGAACGGGGGTGGCGGTCAGGGGCGCGGACGGCAACGGTTTTGATTAATCGCCATCGCCTGTTTTAAACGTGCGGATCGCTTCCGGGTCATAATCAATCAAGAACCATTCGTGGTAGAGCGTGGCCACGTAAAACGATTCCGGCGCAAACAGATCGCAGATTGCCACAAAGCCTGCATCTGACCAATGATCGCCATAGGTTGTGTCTTTCAAATAAAGCACCAGTTTCTGGCGGTCTTCACCGAAAAAATAATGCAGCACCGTCAGGTTTTCGTGGCGTTTGCGGCCAATGGGCAGCAGCACCCACTGCCCGCCAATTTGCAGAAATTCGGGCGTTTCGGCTACCTCGTCATAATCAGGCCACATCTGGAGCGCGATGTTACCGGCTGCCGGTGACGGACCGACGAGCCAATCCCAGGTTTCGGGGCCTTCATGTTTCTCGATAATGCGGTCGTAACGGGTGGTTTTGAGTTTTTCCAGTACCGAACCGGCTAAATCGTTGAGGGTCATAGTTGCGTTGTTTTACGGTTTTTGCTCATACACAAAGTGGCACACAATGCCCCGCGTGACATCCGTCACGCTGCCGATTAACCCGTCTGGCCCGTCGTATTTATGTTGGTATTCGACCGGATCAGAAATGGCACGGGGAGGTTAGTTGAGAAAATAATGCTACATAATCAATAGAGTAATGTCAGCGCGAATTGGTTGGAATGCCGACCTGACATTTAGTAATCAAAAGTAGTATGTCAGGAACCTTTGTAGGTACTGAAAAAATCGGGGTTGTCTTTTAGCCCCTCGTAAAAGAAAAACACCTCGCCTTTGTAGCCAGCCTGCCGGTTGGCCTCAATCATCTGCTGCAAAAAGGCCCGTGTTGGCGTGTAGGTTCCTACTTTGAGCAATACGCCCGGAGCCACCAAATCACGCTTGGCAACCGGCACCTGCGTCGGCACGATCTTGGCGAGTTCAGCGCGGTAATCAGCAATGTTGTACCGATACAGTTGCGGGCAAATCATGTCAACCCAGCCGTTGGCAACCCAGGTCGGCCAATCCTGCAAATACTCGGTTTTGGCGAAGGGAAACACGCTCGGAGCCATCGAAATCTTAATGGCCGGGTTCAGGGCTTTCAGTTCAGTGCTGATGCGTTTCATAAAATCGTTCAGCTTGCCCGCCCGCCAATCAATCCAGGCTACGTTTTTGGGGTCGGCAGGTGGCACAGCCCCGCCGTTTTCGGCTTTGTAGCGGTCAATCACGCTGGGGTTGTAACCACACTCGACGGGCAGGGCGGGCAGGCGGTCATCGCCCTGAATACCAGTCAGATCGGGGTATTTTTGTACGACTTCGCGCAGCAGGGAAAGCATAAAATTCTGCACCTCTGGGTCCAGGGCATTCATCCAGCGGAAGCCGTTTTTGGTCACGATTTTAGTATCGGTGCCGAGCGCGGCCCAGCCAGGTTTTACGCGCAGAATATGCTCGCCGAGACCGCTGTTGTCGGCAGCGAACCCGTATTCAAACCACGCATACACCTTGATGTCATATTTTTTGGCTTCGTCCAAAATCTCGCGCAGGGGATCGCGGCCCTGCAATCGTTCTTCGATGCTGGAGACGTTGAACGTGCGCTGCACCACCTCGCTGGGGTATAGGGTGAAGCCTTTGTTCCAGACCACTACAAAAATATGATTGATACCGCTTTTGGCGCAGGTTTCAACGGCGGCTTTCAGGTTGTCTTTGGTGTAGAGGGCGTTGCTGGCCACGTTGGTGAGCCACACCCCGCGCACGGCGGTAGTAGCCGTTGGCGGGGTGGGTGTGGTGGGCGTAGCAGTTGTATCTGACTTTGTACAGTTGAAAAGACACAGACAAAGCACGAACAACGAAAGGCGAAAGGGGGTCATAATCAGGCTTTAAAGACAGTACATGGGGCAAAAGTGCGGTATTTTTAGGATTAATTCCTGATTATAAGCGAAAAATCGGGAATTGCGATAAGATTTATATTTTTGCGATTCGATTAATCAACAACGACGTTGATTGACATAAAATCCAATCCTGTTTATGAAAAGAATACTACTACTGCTCTTGATGAGCATGATCTGGGCTGCATCTGTGGCGCAGACGGCACCAATTTCGGGCCGCGTTACCGACGTTGAAACCGGCGAGGTCATTGCCGGAGCCAACATTGCGATCAAAGGCACCACCAAAGGAACCTTTGCCGACGCGCAGGGTCGGTTTAGCCTGTCGGTGCCAGCGGGTGCGGTGCTGGTGCTGTCGAGCATCGGCTATGAACCGCAGGAGATCACGCCCGGCAACCGATCAACGGTTGAGGTGCTGCTCAAAGCCTCCAACAAATCACTGACGGAAGTAGTGGTGGTGGGCTACGGCACCCAGAAAAAGGCCACCCTCACCGGAGCCGTTACCCAGCTCAAAGCCGAAGACCTCACCCGGCGGCAGGTGGCCACGGCCAGTAACCTCTTGCAGGGCCTGGCTCCGGGCGTGTCGGTGTTTCAGACATCGGGC
Source organism: Cytophagales bacterium (assembly GCA_038247465.1). GTDB lineage: Bacteria > Bacteroidota > Bacteroidia > Cytophagales > Spirosomataceae > JBBRNH01. The sequence continues at coordinate 1,947 of JBBRUV010000318.1, read as the reverse complement.
AAACCCGGTGCCGACGGAGCCACGATCCGGGTGCGCGGCCAGGGGTCTATTTTCTCCGATCAGGGCGCGTTGATTTTGGTCGACGGCGTGGTGTCGAGTTTTGATTTGGTTGACCCCAATGCCATCGAAAGTGTGGTGGTACTGAAAGATGCCGCTTCAACCTCAATCTACGGGTCGCGGGGGTCAAACGGGGTTATTCTCGTCACCACCAAGCGGGGCGGTAAACCCGGCGTTCGGGTGAGTTATAACGGGTTTCTGACCCAGCAACAGGCCACCAACATTCCGCAAAAGGTGTCGGCTCTGGATCACCTTCAGCTCAGCAACGAGGCCCAGCGCATCCAGACCGGCAACCCAGCCGCGTTTGTGTTTCCCCAGACGTTGATTGACCGCTACAAAACCGGAGTCATTGATAACATAGAAACCTTTGACAATGACTGGGTTAAGCTCTTGCTGACCAACAGCGGCCTGATGCAGAACCACAACGTGACCATTGATGCCGGGGGCGAAAAAGCCAGCCTGTTCGCGTCGGTTTCGTATCTGAATCAGCAGGGCCTCATCCCCAACAACAGTTTCAGCCGGTTCGACCTGCGGCTCAATCCCGACATTCGGTTCAGCGATAAACTCCGGCTGTCGTCGGTGCTGTATTTTAATCAGGGAACGCGGATTGAACCGGCGGGTGGTTCGCCCGAATTTATTATCCGGCAGGCGATTGGGATTCCGGCCACCGGCCCGGCCAAATTCGGCGAGGGGCAATACGGCGATGCGGGCCAAAGCAACCGGCGCAACCCACTCGGCCAGGTCGAATCGAGCGGTCTTCTAACCATCAGAACACCCTCGTTTTTGGGGAAAGCCAACCTGATTTACACGCCCGTCAAAGGGCTTGACCTGGAGGTAAGCTACGCCCGCGAGCAGGGAAGCCCCTACACAAAGCGGTTTCAGACCAACTACAACGTGTTTGTGCCGAACGTAGCCAACCGGACCTATGATTTCAGCACCCGCTATCCCGGCACCAACACCCTCGGCGAATCATACCAGATCAACGTGCGGAACACGTTTTTGGCGCAGGGTTCGTATCGGTACACCACCGCCGACCATGACGCAAAAATCTTAGCTGGTTTTCAGACCGAAGAAGAGCGAAACAGCTCATTGGGCGCAACCCGCACTGATTTCGTGAACGAAGCACTGCCGTATATCGGTCTCGGCGGGGCCAACCGCGACAACTCCGGCGGGGCCAGCGAGATTGCCCTGGTGGGCGGATACAGCCGCCTGAATTACAGTTTCCGCGACAAATATCTGTTTGAGGTCAATGGCCGCTACGATGCGTCGTCGCGGTTTTCGCAGGCACTCAACAAACAGTGGGGCTTTTTTCCGTCGGCTTCGGCGGGCTGGGTCTTCAGCAACGAAAAATTCTTTGCCGGGCTAAACAACATTGTGCAGTTTGGTAAAATCCGGGCATCATACGGCTCGCTGGGTAATCAGGGGTTAGCCACTCGCTACCCGTTCACGGTCAATTTTGCGTCGGGTGCCGATTATTTTTTCAACAACACCATCAACTCCGGCTTTGCTCTTTTAGACGCGGCCAACCCCAATGTAGGCTGGGAAACCTCGACGCAGTTTGACGCGGGCCTTGACCTGACGCTGGTGAAAGGACTGAGTGTGACGTTTGATTATTACGTGAAAACGGTGCGGGATATGCTGCTGCGGAAACCGATTCCAACTTACGTGGGCCTGAATCCGGCGTTTCTGAACCTCGGCAGCATGGAAAACCGGGGCTGGGAATTTACCCTCAACTACCGCCATAATTTCGGCAAACTGCGCTTCGACGGAACGGCCCTGCTCTCCGACGTGCAGAACAAAGTGCTTGAGCTGCCCGGTATTCCGTACCTCGACGAAGGCCTGAACCGCTCAACCGTCGGTCAGCCGCTGCGGTCTTACTTTGGCTACGTG
>JBBRUV010000317.1:0-5678 GCA_038247465.1 Cytophagales bacterium | reverse complement strand
GCCAACCTTGCCAAAGCCCCCGCCCCACCCCAAAACGTAACCGTTGACGTGCGGAACCTGACCAACTCAACGGCCCTGTTCTGGCAGGCTCCTAAAACTGGCGGGGCGACCTCCCGCAAACCGAAAGGGTATTATGTGTTGATGCGCGAAACGCACTGGCCGTTTTGGCAAAAGAAATTCTTCACCACCAAACTCGGTATCACACTGCCTTACTCCAAAGACAACTACTATTTTGCGGTGCAATCAGTTAGCGAAACCGACAATGAAAGCCTGCCGGTGCTGCCCGTTCCGAATTTACGGTAAACCCGTATTTTGCCTGTATATTTGACAGTATGAGCGCAATCATATTAGAAACCGAACAATTTTTGCGTGGCTTATCACGGGCCGAGAAAGCACAAATTCTCCAGTGGATCGTGCAGGATTTGGACGATGCCTTTGCCGGTATTGAGCGGCTACCGGGCGTGGCGGGTGGGGCAGCCTGCCTTGTTCGCACCCGAATTCCGGTTTGGGTGCTGGTCAGCAGTCGGCAGTTAGGAGTCACCGAATCCGAGTTACTTCGTGCTTATCCTACAATTGGAGCGGCTGACCTGGCAAACGCCTGGGCATACGCCCGCACCCACGCCGATGAGATTGCCGGGGATATCGCCGAAAATGAACACGAGTAATGGTGAAGATGTTGGCGGACGAAAACTTCCCCCAACCGGCTGTCGAACATTTACGAAAGCAAAACTACAACATACTCACGCTGCTCGACTTAGACAAGGCAGGCAATGCCAGACGATGAAGTACTCCAACTTGCCACAACACTGGAACGGTGTCTGATTACGCTAAATCGAAAAGATTTTATCAAACTTCATAATCAATCAGCTCATCATGCAGGCATTCTTGTCTGCACAGTTGATGCTGATTTTGACGCTCTTGCGAATCGCATCGTTGCTTGCCTAAAGACAGCAGAACCGTTTGTTCAGGGTCAGCTACTGCGTGTGCAGCGCACAGCGATATAGTATTTTGTGGTCGGCTTAACTACCAGCATAAAAAAGCCGCCCTGACGAATCAGGGCGGCTTTTTTATGCTGGTAGCAAGCTGAAACTACGGATTCGACAGCGTGTAAACGTTGCTGGAATTGCCCGTTTTCTGGCTGGCCGTTGTCCGGATCAGTTTCAGTTCGGTGTCGGTCAGGCTGTCAATCGTGAACGTGATGGTGCCGTTGGTGCCAGTCGGTTGCGGGTTCAGTGCAGTCAGCACCAATTGGTTATCCTTCGGAACAGACCACGTGCCGGTGAAACTGTTTCCGTCAAACTCACGGTAGGTCACGGCGGGGGTTTTGCTCAAATCAAGCAGAAAGCCAGAATAACCGGGCTTGGTGCTGGTGCCGCCTTTGGTATAAACGATGGCCGTGCCTTCGTTCACGATGCGGGCTGTCCAGGCTTTGGCAATGCGCTCTGAAACGGGCGGAGGGGTTGGTTCTTTGCAACTGGCGAAAAAAACCGTTGCACCAACGATCAGGAAGTAAGTAAACAGGCGGATTCTCATAGCAAAAAGGTCGTCAAAAGAATGTGCGTTAAAGATACTGTATTTTTGCAGAAACCCACAAAAATGGGGTTTTCGGTTTTAATAACGCCCGCAACCGGGCAATTTGTATGGCTCCTTATCAAACGGCAGACCTGCCTACCTACACCCGCGCTCAACTTGCCCTCCGCAATGGGCAGGACCGCGACGAAATCTGGGTGGCCTACCAGCGCGTTATCTACGACGTAGGTGCATCTCGACTCTGGCGCAGTGGCAAGCACTACGAACACTGGGCCGGGCAGGATTTAACCCACGAACTCAGCGATGCACCCCATACCGAACAGGTTTTCAGTCGGTTCAAACCCGTAGGACTACTGGCACAAAGTAAATGACTAATTGACGCGAAGCAAATGACCTTTTCATTAATTGCCGATGGCGGCTCCACCAAAACCGATTGGCAACTTACTGGCCCGGCCAAACAGCCGATGCACTGGCTGCACACCGACGGATTTAACCCCTATTATGAAAACACGGAGCATATCGTCGCCGGTCTGCGAACACAATTAATACCCCAACTCGCCGGGGTGCTACCACCAGGTTTCCCCATTTCTGCCGTGTTTTATTACGGAACCGGTTGCGTTAATGAAGACAGTAGCGCCCGCATATCGGTTGCATTACGAACAGTTTTGCCAGATTTGAAACGCATCGAAATTGCCAGTGATATGCTGGGAGCCGCCCGTGCCAGTAGCTCAAACCAGCCCGGCATTGTCTGTATTCTCGGCACGGGGAGCAACGCATGTTTTTTTGACGGACAGCACATCCGGCGCAGCATGGCATCGCTGGGATTCTGGCTCGGCGACGAAGGCAGCGGGGGGTATCTCGGCAAAACCCTCGTCAGGATGGCGTTTCAGGAACAATTACCCGACGATCTGGCGCAGGCTTTTCGGGATAAATACGCCCTCGACCGGCCCGCGCTCCTCGAAAATGCGTACCGAAAACCGTTCCCAAACCGTTATTTTGCCGGTTTTACGCCCTTTCTTACCGAACACACTGCCCATCCGGTTGTGCAGCAACTTACGGCAGATGCATTCCGGCTGTTTCTGGAAACCTACCTCGTGCGCTGGCCCGAAACCCGGCAGTATCCAGTGCATTTTGTGGGGTCAATCGGGCATTATTTTGGCGACTCCCTGCGCCGGGCCGTTGCCGATGCGGGCCTGACAATGGGGCGGGTTCTGAAATCACCTATTGACCGGCTGACCGCATTTCATTCCGGGATTGGCTAAACTCAAACCCTGCTCACACCGTTATGTTTTTGGTTCATGCTTCGCTGTTCGTGGTTGGCTGCCGCAATTTGTGCGTACGATAGTCAACTATGAACAGCAAACCACGAACCCCGAACTACAAACTACGAACCAAGCTACATGGCAAGTCGCTATTTTTTGAAAGTAAAAGAAGTCATCCGCGAAACGCCGGATGCCGTAACGCTGACCTTCTGGCACCCGGTTAACGAAGAAATCCGGTATCAGCCGGGGCAGTTTTTGACGTTTTCGCTCAACATCAACGGTCAGAAAATCCGCCGGTCTTATTCGATGTCAAGTTCACCACACGTTGATGTATCGCTGGCGGTATCGGTAAAACGGGTTCCGGGCGGCCTGGTCTCTAACCACCTCTGCGACCGGATTCGGCCCGACGATGTGCTGGAAACGCTGGAGCCGCTGGGAACATTTACGCCCAGCCTCGACCCGGCCAACCGCCGTACGGTGGTGTTGATTGGGGCCGGAAGTGGCATTACACCCCTGTTTTCGATGGCAAAATCTATTTTGCACGTGGAGCCACAAAGCCGCGTCTGGCTCATTTATGGCAATCGTAACCAACAGAGTATCATTTATAAAGCGCACTTAGACGCGCTCGAAAAAGCACACGGAGCCAAACGATTTCAGACAACGCACGTATTGAGTCAGCCGTCGTTCGGGTGGTTTGGGCAGAAGGGGCGCATCAATCAGCATACGCTCACGAAACTGCTCGAAAAAATGCCCGCCGACGAACGCGCCGGAGCCAGTTTCTACCTCTGCGGTCCCGATGGGCTGATGGACGAGGTTCGGTCGGCACTGACATTGCTGAAAATCCCGACTGACCGGGTGTTCAAAGAAAGTTTTGCTACCGCCCCCGCACCCGTTGGTGAGGTTGTTGAGTCAGTTGCCGGTGACGCAGAGAAATCAGGTGGTATGGCTGCGAGTGATGACGACGATTCGCCCGAAATCACGGTGCTGTATGAAGGCAACGAGTACAAATTTGTTGTTGCACCCCACCAAACTATTCTCGAAGCCGCGCTGGAATTAGACATTGACCTGCCGTATTCCTGCCAGGCGGGGATGTGTACGGCCTGTATGGGCAAATGCACGTCGGGCAAGGTCAAACTCGATGAAGAAGACGGCCTGACTAAATCAGAACTCGACGCGGGCTTTATTTTGACCTGCGTGGCTCACCCCGTTGGGCGCAATGTGGTGGTTGAAATTGACTAACTCATTGGAGTAAATCAGATTCAAATACGCCGGAGTCTCCTTTTTGGGCATACTTAATTATGGCTGCGGCCACATTGCTGGCTTCGACGGCCCGGTATTTTACCGGAATCAGCGGGGCCAGCAACCGCATAAAACCCTCCCCCACCCGTTCGCCGAGCCGAAAATCGCGACGGCCCAGCAACAGCGACGGCCTGAAAATGAGCAGAGCCGGATAATCGAGCGCGGCTAAATCACGTTCCACTTCTCCCTTCACTCGATTGTAAAAAAAAGTCGAAGCCGCATCAGCCCCCATCGAAGTAACAATAGCAAACAGCGATGCTCCATTGGCGCGGCCGGTCTGAGCAATATCCATCGGATACTGGTAATCTACTTTGCGGAAAGCATCGCGCGAACCCGCCTGCCGGATGGTAGTACCGAGACAGCAAAAAATATGATCGGCCTGCACGAGCAGGGCGTTGGGGCGGTCAAAATCGTAATTTGTTTCCTGCAAACGCGGATGTTGCCAGGTAAGCGGTCGGCGGGTAAGCACAGTCACCCGTTCATACAGGGCCGAGTCGGTCAATTGGCGCACCAAGTTATTGCCAATAAGGCCGGTAGCGCCAACAACAAGAGCCGTTTTCAAGTCATTTGTAGTCATATAGCGAGGGCGGTAAGTGCGCTAATTTAGGTAATGCGTTGAAGGAGTCAATAAAACGGGCCTTTTTCTGATTAAACGAATCAGTTTTGCCCACCAGCCTCCTGCCGAGTATTCTGCCCGGCCAGTGAGCTACGTGATTGCCCGACCAATAGCGTCTATCTTTGTCTATTCGTTATCACAAAACTGTATGCATCGGCTTCTTTGTCTTGTTTTTTTCGGTGTCTTATTTGTGACCTGCCAGCGCCCCCAACCCGAAGTAGCCCGAATACCGATACCCACCAAACCCCGGCCAACAACGCCCGCGCCAGCCCGGCCAACTATACCGCCTGACGTGTTGAAACCCTTGGCTTCGGCAGACTCGTTAGACGCGCCTTCGCCCGAATATACTACGTCCGTCCCCTCCCCCAAGCGTGAGTTCCGGGCGGTCTGGATTGCCACAGTCGAAAACATTGACTGGCCCAGCAAAAAGGGATTATCGAGCGATGAGCAACAGACCGAATTTGTTTATCTGCTCGATTATTACCGCCAGACCAATTTCAACGCGGTGGTGGTGCAGGTGCGGGCTGCCGCCGATGCGTTTTATGCCAAAAGCCCCGAACCCTGGTCGGAGTGGCTCACCGGGCAGCAAGGCCGCGCCCCAGAGCCATTTTATGATCCGATGGCGTTTATGATTGACGAGACCCATCAGCGTGGCATGGAATTTCACGCCTGGCTCAACCTCGACCGGGGCACGTTTGGCCCCAAAGCCAGCGTTTCCGCTGACCATATTTCGCGCCAACGCCCGGAGTGGTTTTTGACTTATGGCGGGCGCAAACTCTTTAACCTCGGTTTGCCGGCAGTGCGGGCCTACGTGGCCGGTGTTGTCGCCAATATTGTGCGGGAATATGACGTGGACGGGATTCATTTCGACGATTATTTTTACCCCTACGCCATTGACGGGAAAGTACTTAGAGATGATGACGCCTACCGGCAACACTACAACGGTTTGGAAAAAAACGACTGGCGACGAG
>JBBRUV010000316.1:0-5708 GCA_038247465.1 Cytophagales bacterium | reverse complement strand
GGTTTCGGCCAGCACCACGCCAATGCCCTGTGTCCCCTCCAGGAGTTTAATCACAATGGGCGGGCCATCTACCAATGCCACGAGTTGCTCAATGTCTTTGGGGTGATTAGCAAACACCGTTTTGGGAAGGCCGACACCTGCCCGCGAGAGTACTTGTAAACTCCGCAGTTTATTTCTTGATCGGCTGATTGCCAATGACTTGGCCGTTGTAAAGACTTTTTTAATTTCGAACTGACGGACAATAATGCAACCGTAATCGGTAACAGACGCGCCAATGCGGGGAATAATAGCATCAATCTGTTCGATGGCCGCGCCCTTATACAGCACCGATGGTCGCCCGCCTTCAATCATAACCTGGCATTTGAGATGGTCAATCACGGTGGCTTCGTGGCCGCGTGCAAGAGCCGATTCGACCAACCGGCGGGTCGAGTAGAGCTTCGGGTTGGCCGACAGTATGGCAATACGCATAAACGTTGAAAATCAAAGAGTTGATTGAGAGAGGTGCTGTTTAGCAAGTTTGGCCGTGTAGGATAAGTTCTGCTGAGAAACATCTACTACAAAGCGGTTTCGCAGGAGTTGGCGGCCTAACAGTACCGGATTCTTCATCCGTTCGCGGTCGGCTAACGTAAATTCAGTGCGGATGATACGTCCAAAAAGTTTGATTTTGGTTTTGATAACGTAGCGAAGTTCATCAACCCCAAACGAATTACGAATGATTCGGCGGGTAAAATTATCGCTGTAAAACCGGCGTGTCAAGCCCCCCCCCGGCTCAATGACGCAAAAACTCAGTAAGGTGCCGTTATCGCTTGTTTCTGTCTGAATATCCTTACAATGCAGCGCCGATGTGTAGGCACCAGTGTCAATCTTGGCGCAGATGTCGGCCAGCCCCAACTCCGGGAAATCTATGACATCGGTTTTCCCGATGATTGCTTTCTGCCGAAGAGGTCTGACACGCTTTAATTTCATGGGAGAGGGGTAGTGGTCAGCTATTGCCGACCACCGCGCTACATACGCTACTTCAAATCAATGTTGTAATGCAACCCGCGATTATCTCGCCGGGACATTGCCATTTTTATAACCAAATAACTCACTTCAATCATATTCCGCAGTTCGCAAACTCGGACCGATACTTTCGATTGTTTATAGAGTTCTTCGTGTTCCAAATAAATCAGTTCGAGCCTGCCCATCGCCCGTTTCAAGCGTCGGTTCGAGCGCACGATACCCACATAATTCGACATAATACTTTCTAATTCGCGCTGCATCTCGGTTACGAGTACCAACTCTTCGGGGTGGGTCGTGCCGGCATCGTCCCAATCAGGAATGTTATCCGGGATTTGGGCCTGGTCAACGTTTTCGAGGGTTTTCAGGTATGCCCGGTTGCCAAAAACTGCCGCTTCGAGCAGCGAGTTAGACGCTAATCGGTTGGCTCCGTGCAGGCCCGTGCAGGCACACTCGCCAACGGCATACAAAAAATTGATGTTGGTTTGCCCAAACTCGTTCACCCGAATCCCCCCGCAGAGGTAGTGTTGTGCCGGTACAACGGGGATATAGTCGTGTCGCAAATCAAGACCCAAATGATCGCGGCAATAGGCGGTGATGGTCGGGAAATGCTCCACGAATTTTTCGTAATTGCACTGTGTCACATCGAGATAGACGTTTGGATTGCCGTACTTTTTCATCTCGGAGTCAATCGAGCGGGCCACAATATCGCGCGGGGCCAGCGACAAACGCGGGTCATACTGCTCCATGAAGGTTTCGCCTTTCATGTTTCGCAGCACTCCGCCGAAACCACGCACGGCCTCCGAAATCAGGAAGTTTGGTTTTTTGCCCGGTTCGTAAAGTGCCGTTGGGTGAAACTGAATAAACTCCATATCATCGGCGAGGGCTTTGGCGCGGTAGGCCATCGCAATCCCGTCGCCGGTGGCAATGCTGGGGTTGGTGGTATTCTGATAAATGTTGCCGATGCCGCCCGTAGCGAGCAACGTGGTTTTTGCCAGAAACCTCTCGACCTGGCCCGTGCGGGTGTTTAGCACATAAGCACCAAAGCATTGATTATCAGCGTCGTATCGCCGAACGGTTTCGCCGAGGTGGTGGCGCGTGATGAGTTCAACGGCGTAGAAGTGGGTCAGAATTTCGATGCCGGGCAGCGACTGTGCTTTTTCGAGCAACGCCCGTTCGATTTCGGCTCCGGTAATGTCTTTGAAGTGCAGAATCCGGTGGTCGGAGTGGCCGCCTTCTTTGGCGAGGTCATAATCGCCGTCGGTTTCTTTATCGAAGCGAGTACCATAGCCAATCAGTTCGCGGATGCGTTCGGGGCCTTCATTCACCACAATCTCAACGATATGGCGATTACTCAAAAAATCGCCCGCAATCATCGTGTCTTCGATGTGTTTCTCAAACGAGTCATCGGGAGTCCAGACGGCGGCAATACCTCCCTGGGCGTACTTGGTGTTGGTTTCGTCGGCTTGCACCTTCGTAATCACGCCAATCCGAACGGGCAGGTTATGAGTTTGGTAATGAATTGCCAGCTTGGTGGCGTAGGTCAGTCCGGCAATACCGGAGCCGATGACGAGGTAATCATATTGGTTGGGCATTTCGCACCGAAGTTTAAAGCAAATCAGCGTTTTTCAATCGCTTTTCCAAATCATTGTCAGATATAGTATCTACATCGCTTTTGTCATAAACCGACAAGATAACCACCCGTTCATACACAATTTTAACGAAGGTTATGGCCCCTGCACCACCAGACTTGCCCCTGTTTTTAGACGAAATAGCAAATCGAATTTTGTAGCATCACTTTACCAAGTGCTTCCCCTCGCTGTAGATCGGTCTTCAGAGATACTATTAGGCTGGCTAAATCAGCTTTGAAAGAAGGGTACTTCTTTAGCAGACATTTAGCTTCCTTTTGAGCTTCTTCGGCGATAGTAACCTTAAAGTTCACTGAGGAAGTCATCGGCTGATTTCATTTGAATTTTGCTCCGCAAGTAAGCGTTCATTTCCTCAACGCTGCGTTCCAAACCGTCCAGAATTTCGCGTTTCTTTTTCTGTTTCGGTGTTTCTTCTGCAACTACGGATTTAATTTTCATCCGTTCCATCAGTTGCGTAACCAACTGAAATTCTTCCTGATTTCGGGGTTGAATGAGCGTGTTTTGCATACTGAATTTTAAAGCTGTATTCTTATTCTTTTCGAGACTTTATTCGTAAATTATCGTTGCTCAAGACTGAAAATGCGTTAGTAAGTTCATGTGCGTGATTTTGCAAAACATCAATAACGCGGGCTTGCTTGTCAGACGGATTAATTCTCAAAAGCCTAACCAATAAGATGCCACAATGTGGCAATTTCAGTCTGTAAACCAATTCTCCGAAATCTTTATCCTCAGTCAATAGTACAGCTTTTTGCTCAACAGCAATTGCCAGTACGTGAGGGTCGGCGATAGTAGGGGCCGACTCTGCGATTGAGTTTATCAGGAAGTCAGCCGCTCTCAATGCTTTAATAATATTAAAGTCAAAGTTTTCGTCGGCCAGAAACAGTACTAGTGAACGATCAGGTATAAACCAACTCGTTCTTAACCGTCTCAGCCGCAAATAATAAACAGGCCATTAATGCTTCGTGGCTCACGCGGGGATAGGCTTCCAATAAATAATCAATTGTTTCGCCGTTCCCCATCTTTTCGAGCAGCAAATCAACCGGAATCCGCGTTCCTTTCACAACGGGTTTGCCAAACATGATGGCCGGGTCAGACGATATATAATCTTGCCAATTCATAATAGTCGAAGATTTTTACCGGGGTGCCGGATCACTCATTTCCAGCATCCGCAATACAGACGCTTCGGCTTTTATTCGCACATCTTCTGGCACCAGAATTTCCGGCTCTTCAAACAGCATACAGTTGTAGAGTTTTTCGAGCGTATTCATTTTCATGTACGGACACTCCGAGCAAGCACAAGTGTTGTTGGCGGTGGCTGGGGCCGGAATAATTTTCTTGTGCGGAGCCGATTGCCGCATTTTGTGCAAAATCCCGGCTTCGGTGCCTACAATAAATTCCTGCGCCGGATTATCAACCACGTACTTGAGCAACGCTGTGGTGGAGCCAATAAAATCGGCATGAACAAGAATATGCTCCTGACATTCGGGGTGGGCAATAAACTTTGCGTCGGGATGGTTCTGCCGAAGCGTGTTCAGCTTCTCCAACGAGATGTCAATGTGCACAATGCAGGCCCCTTCCCAAAGCACCAGGTCGCGGCCCGTTTTTTTAGCAACATACCGCCCCAGATTAGCATCGGGCGCAAAAATAATTTTGGCATCGGCGGGCAGGCTTTCCACAATCTTCACCGCGTTTGACGACGTGACGATGATGTCGGACAATGCCTTGATTTCTGCCGAACAGTTGATGTAAGACAGCACGATATGATCTGGATATTGCGCTTTAAAGGCCGCAAACTTATCGGCCGGGGCCGAATCGGCCAGCGAGCAACCCGCGTTGAGGTCAGGAATAACCACTTTTTTGTGGGGCGAAAGCACTTTGGCCGTTTCGCCCATGAAATGGACTCCACAGAATACAATCATATCGGCTTCGGTGCTGGCCGCTTGCTGGCTCAAGCCGAGACTATCACCAATATAGTCGGCCAGGTCCTGAATGGCTCCATCCACATAATAATGGGCCAGGATGACCGCGTTTTTTTCGGTTTTAAGCCGCTTAATTTCAGCCACGAGGTCAAGCGTTTCTGGTACGGGGCGGTTAACGTAGCCAATACGTTTAGCTTCTTCGGCGATTGCTTCCATAGAGATTGGTTGCGTTTGAGAACAAAACAAAAGTGGATAAGAAATAGTGTTGATAAGTTGTGGTAATTTCATTATCCCGACTTCTATATGTTTGAGACAATGACGTTGGGCGCGTTTATTGCTCTGCCCGGCAACTTGGCTTAATGGCTTATAATCAAACGTTTCAGATGCCGTAGCGCAAATACTAAGGCCAACAGATCATCTTTTTGGGAAGCAAAATATTGGCGACTGGTGCAGTAGTCGCGGCCTACGAGCGTTACCAACCGCCAAACCGAACCAATCAGAAAACCGCCATAAACCGGGGCGTTGTCCTGATTAGCTTCCTGAGCGGCTAACATGGCAACCAGCATCTGAGCTTCCGGGTCTCTCTTCTCCCCTTTTGCTTTTTTAAATTCTTGCAAGAAGAAATAGGGATGAGTTGGCGTACGGAATGTAGTCGAAGCCGCTACCATACAATCGCAGATGACAGACAGACTATATCCGTTCACTTCGGCAGACAGTGGGCGCTCGTAAAAAACCCGGACACGGGTATCGTCATCTACATTGGCAACCTGAAAAAGCGGCCCTATTAGCCTGATTTTCAGTTTTTCTTTGTTCAGATAATCGCTCGACACCAACATCTCGGCATAAACCTTATCCAGCAAGTCAGTTTCGGTGGTAGTGAGCGAATACCGGGCCGGAAGCCAGTTATCGAGGTGTTCGCAGTGATTCGGGCGCGTCAGGTCAAAGACTTCGGCAATTACCGATAGATCGAAAGGAATCCGTTTGCGCGTTGCCATATTGGGAATTGTTTTACTGAACAAAAGTACAAAAACCAACTGCCACAAAGTCAACAGCATTAGATCCCCCGCAAATCCTCCGGCGTGGTGATTTTGATGTTGTCATAGCTGCCTTCGATGAGCGTAATGGCAAAACCAGCGTGTTC
>JBBRUV010000315.1:0-5753 GCA_038247465.1 Cytophagales bacterium | reverse complement strand
CGCCCCAACAAACCACCGGTTCGTCTAAACCTGTCGCCCATAACCAACCAAAACCGCTCCTTGTGTGGTGTTTTTTGGTTTTTTATGGCCCGACGATTTTCCTTGGTCTGCCAAGCGCGGCCCAGTGTCCTCACAGGTTGAGGAAATACCGATGTGGGTCGTTCCGACGGTAGGAGGAATCTATTTCGCCAGGCCTGATAGATTCCTCCTACCGTCGGAATGACACAAACGCCCATTTTAAAAGATATTTACACCAATCAACGGATAACGTCTAAACAGATTCATTAAACCGCCCCGACTCCACCAATTTGGCCGCATTTAAAGGTCGGTTATACAAAAAGGTTTGCACGAGCGTCTCGGAGCCATCAGGAAGTTGGGCCGGAATTTCGCGCCGGACATACAGCCCCGAATCATCAGGCAAAACACCTTCGTAGTGGTCTAATTTCTGGAGAATATCGCCGGGGTTGTGCAGTCGCCAGATTTCGCCATGTACGAGGCCCGGCGCATCGGCATCGAAAATAGCGCCCGGGAAATAACTAATCCGGTAGAGATGCCCCTGAAAACTGGCCGGGCAAACGAGCGTAGCATTGGCGTGAAGATGGCGGGCAAAACCATTCTGGAAGCCCTGCATGAGGGTTCCATAAACAAATAACAAATCCGTCACACGGGTTTCGGCAGAAATTGACATCGGGTTAAGTATTTTTGTTTCGTAACTTTATCATCACCACAAATTTTGTCCGCTATGTACGAGAAAAATATCGGAACCAAGCAGAAAGCACTCCGTATTAATCTGGATCGCCGGATTTACGGCTCCTTCGCCGAAATTGGCGCGGGGCAGGAAACAGCCGCCGTGTTTTTCAAAGCCGGGGGTGCATCCGGGACCATCGCCAAGACGATCTCGGCCTACGATATGACATTCAGCGACGCAATTTACGGCCCCGAAACTACCGGACGGTACGTTTGCGAATCCAGGCTGCTGAAAATGCTGAATCGGGAGTATAATCTGATGAACGTGCGGTTGGCCGAAAAACGAGGGGCCGACAGCACGTTTTTTGCTTTTGCCAATACCGTTGTGGCCCTCAACTACCAGAAAACCAACGAAAGCCACGGTTGGTTAGGTTGCCGGTTTCAGATTTCGCCCCAAGGCGGCTACAACGACGTGATTATCCACGTCAGAATGCGCGACAACGAAAACGTGCTCCAGCAGCAGGCTCTCGGCGTAATTGGCACAAACCTGATTTACGGCTGTTTTTATTACCAAAAATCGCCCGAAACGCTCTTGCTCTCGCTCATGGACGACCTCACGCCGGAGCGGATGGAAATTGACATGATCCGGTTTGATGGGCCGGACTTTGCCGACGTTGACAACCGGCTGATGAGTCTGCACTTAGTCAGAAACGGGTTTACCGATGCCGCGCTTTTTGGCCCCGACGGGCGGGTGCTGCAACCGTCAGAAGCGTTGTACAAGAAGAATATTTTGGTCATGCGCGGGCGGCTCCGACCCGTTACCAACGTGCATATTGACATGATTGACAACGGGTTGAAGCAGTTCAAAGAAGAACCCGACGTGGATAACAGCAAGGTGGTGATGCTCTCGGAGCTAACCCTTCACAACCTGCAATCGAGCAGTTCGGGTTTTGACGAGAAAGATTTTCTGGATCGGGTTGATATTCTCTGCTCGCTGGGGCAGACGGTGATGATCTCGAACTACCACGAATACTTTCGGCTCGTGTCGTACCTGGCCCGGCTCACCAAGCTCAAAATCGGGCTGATTGTCGGGATTCCTAATCTCGAATATATTTTTGAAGAAAGCCATTACGAATTTCTGGCGGGCGGCATTCTGGAGTCATTTGCCACCTTGTTTAGTCGCAAAGTCAAACTGTTTGTGTATCCGACGCTCCGGCGCGACGGCTCGGTCTATTCATGCCAGGAGTTTACACTGCCCCCACACCTGCAACCGTTGTTTGAGTTTTTGACGGCCAACGATAAAATCGAAGCCATCAGCGATTTCAACGAAGAAAACCTACATATCTCCACCGATTGGGTGATCGAGCAGATTCAACTCGGCGAACCGGGCTGGGAACCGCTTGTGCCGGCCAGTGTGGTGAAACAAATCAAAGATAATTGCCTGTTTGGCTATCCGTGCGAAGTCGAATACACGCCCATCGGCGAGCAGGTTCGGCAGCAGATTGAGGTGGCCGAGGTTGCTTAAAAATCCCCGTGCCGGTCGGCGTTCCGATTCAGCCGGGGTTTTTGTTGTTAAAATACCGAACCATTTCGCCATAACCCAGGCCCATTCCCAGCGCGGCAACGGCCTATTTCTGGATGAGTGCCGGGAAAAAAAGCATAGCCTAAAGTACGCTAAATTTGCCCAAAATGCCGAACCAGACCGATGCACGAATTACTGACCGATACGCTTGACCAACTCAGCGCAAAATTTACCGCCACCGGGCAAAGTCTGGAAGGATACCTTGACGGACTTCTCCAATCTGATTACCTGACTTACTGGGACTATATTCATTTGGAGACGCTGCTCACGCTGCAAAAGCCCAAAACGGCCTACCCCGACGAGTTGATTTTTGTTACCTACCACCAAATCACCGAGTTATATTTCAAACTCATCCTGCACGAAATTACCCAGATTGCCAATGTCGAACCGCTCACTGCCGCGTTTTTCATGGCTCGAATCCAGCGCGTAAACCGTTATTTTACGCTCCTCGAAGAATCATTTGCGGTGGTGATTGCGGGCATGGAACGCGAGCAGTTTCTGAAATTCAGGATGGCCCTGCTGCCCACGAGCGGGTTTCAGTCAGCGCAGTTCCGCAAAATCGAGATTATTTCAACGGATTTAGCGAATCTGACCAACCAAACCACGTCTGATTCAGGCACCGATTCGATTGCCGAACGCTACCAACAGATATACTGGAAACAGGGAGCCACCAACCTGGCTACCCAACAACCGACGTTCACACTCCAACAATTCGACAAACAGTACGGCCAGGAATTGATGCGATTGGCCGACGACTACCAATCGAAAAACGCCAACCAGCGATACCAACAACTCGCCCAAACCGGCCAAAGCACCCCCGAACTCGTTGACGCTCTGCGCGAATACGATTGGCGGGTGAATATCCGGTGGAAATTCGCGCATCTGCGGTCGGCGGTGCAGCACCTGAAAAAAGACACCACTACTCCCGAAGTGACCGCAACGGGTGGCACCAACTGGCAAACCTACCTGCCGCCCCGCCAGCAGCAGCGCGTGTTTTTTCCGACGCTCTGGAGCAGTACCGAACTGGAAACGTGGGGGCAAAACGCCCAACATCCCAATCAATAACGTTCCAGTGCGGCCCGCAGCGATTCGGTGAGTTCCTGCACCAAACTGGCCGGTTGCAACACTCGGAGGTGGTCGCCGTAGCTGCGGAGGTGCATGAGCAGGTCGCGGTTGGGGGCCAGCCGGAGCCGCACCACACAAGCCGCGTCATCATCCTGAACCACCTCCTGCGATTGATGAATGGGCTTGGCTTTGACATATCGGCCAAACAACGGCGAAAACGACAACACAATTTCTTCGACCGGGCCGCTACTGTCGGTAATGCCGTAGATGTGGTTAAACAACTCGCTCACGTTGGTCAGCACGGCGGGCGGAACGGCGCAGGGTTCGGGCGTGAGGTCGAGGTCACTCATGCGGTCGAGGGCGAAGGTGCGTTCGCGGCCCGTTTTTTCATCGTAGCCAATCACATACCAACTGTCCTGCACTTCGCGCAGCAAAATTGGGTGCAGGGTGCGGAGTTTAGGCGGTTCGGCGGGCGCACCGATGCCGTTGGCCGGGTCGGTTTCTTCATGTTTTTTGTAACGAAAGGCAATCTGCCGGTTTTGGTTGATGGCCCGAATCAGCATCGGTACATACTGCCGGTTGCCACCCAGGATTTTTTCTTCCACATAAACCACCCGGCGCGTGGGGCTGGTGTCGGCTCCCGGCTCGGTTTTCACTTCCCGGATAATATCTAAACTCTGCCGCACTTTCTGGAGGGCGTTGCTGAGTTCGCCGGCAATAGAACTGCCCTGCGTACCGGCTAATACTTCGCGGGCGTAGTCCATGGCTTCCATATCGTCGGGCGAGAGCATGAGCCGCAGCAGCCGAAATTGCGGATCGGTGTAATAATAGCCGTTGCGTCGTTTGCAGTAGGCAATGGGCGCGTTGTGGTCTTCGCGCAGGCGCTGAATGTCTTTTTCGAGCGACGAGATTGACCGGATACCGCATTTATCCTGGCACAATTCAAACAGTTTTTGCTTGGAAAACTGGCGCGGATACCGGCTGATGATCTCGTCAATCAGGCGATACCGCTGGAAGGCGGAGCGGGTTATGGGCATATTGTTGAAATCAAACCACCCCAACCCCCTCCTAAAACAGGAGGGGGTTGGGGTGGTTTGCAAGTTTCGCAAAAAAAAATT
The DNA here is from genome assembly GCA_038247465.1 of Cytophagales bacterium. Classification (GTDB taxonomy): domain Bacteria; phylum Bacteroidota; class Bacteroidia; order Cytophagales; family Spirosomataceae; genus JBBRNH01. Next base: position 1,301 of record JBBRUV010000315.1, on the reverse strand, counting down.
CACAAAAAAAGAACAGCGTAAAAAGATTACGTCCTTCCCGGTAGAACTTTGTTCTGTTAATTTTTTTAAACAACGATACTAATGAACACGTATTTCCAACCCCGCCCCGCCAGTGCCGCACCTGCTTACCGCACGGCAACGCCCGCTACTTCGCCCTTGTTTCGGCCCGACACCCGGTTGCCCTGGCCGCAGCCGGTAACGGCCAGCCCCTTGTCTGCTAATGAGTTGCTTGATGTTGAATTAGGTTTGTATTTACTCTCGCAATTGCTGCCAACGGCCCCGCCCGATGCCCTGCCATCGCTGCTTGGCAGCAGCGACGCGCCGTTTCTGGAACGCCCGACGTTTACGCCCCGGCAGCACAAAATCCTGAACAAAGGCCGCGCCCTGTTGAGCCACATTCAACAACGAAGCAGTGTTTGGGCCGGCTTATTGGAGCAATACATGGCCGCATCTGACTATGTGCAGGCCTACGACATCACCAGCGACCGCAGCCGATTTCGGGAAAAGACAGTGGGTTTCTCGCGCAACCGGATTTTCACGCTCAAACAAATGGTGGGATGAGACAACAAAAAGTAGTGTATTACCCCACCCCAACCCCTCCCCATCGGGGGAGGGGTTGGGGTGGGGTAACTATTTACCGAACGGCTTCATAACAATACGCATTTAACCCCGTGTGGGCATACACCCGCCCCTTTTGGCCGCCCTTGCCCGCAACCACCGCCACAAACCCCCTGAAAACGGCATTGCTGTTCTTGCCCTTATCCGGCGACTCAAGCCGCCACAAGATTTTGCCCGTGTTGGCTTCCACCGCCCGCAACTCCCGGTTGGCCGTGTAATAAACCACGCCGTTGAGGTGGGCAAAGTTGCTGCCCACTACGCACTCCTGTTGCCAGAGCGTAGCCCCCGTGTTGGCATCTAAGCAATACAGGTTGCCATCAGAGATATAGGTAAGCAGCTTGTTGTCGAAGGCAAGCTGATGATCACAGAGTGAGCCAAAGGCCCGTTCCCAGAGTTGTTTGCCCGTCATGAGGTCATGGCAAACCGTGTAGCGGGCCATAGCATCATAGACTTTGCCGTTGTTGACCTGCAAATGCCCGTTTACGGCTAGCAGATAGCCCGCGTCTTTCATGGCAAGCCCTTCATAAACGAACTTCTTCTGGGTCAGGTTGTAGAGCGAAATGCGGGGGGTGTACCAAGTACGGATTAGGTGAGTGGAATCATAGTAATCAAACAAAAGATAGTCTTCTCCGGCTATTTGCAACAACCGTATTCCGTTTACCTGTCCAAAAGCCTGTTTAGCT
>JBBRUV010000314.1:0-5797 GCA_038247465.1 Cytophagales bacterium | reverse complement strand
ATGCAGACTATTTGTAGTGAAGTACTTACCCACTCTGGGTTTGATGGATGTACAATAACCTCCCAATTACAAACCCGGCTGCGGTGCCGAAACAGTTGCTACCAGCTGACCCGTCAGCACGGTTTCAATAGCGAACCGCGCCTGTTGTACTACGTCATCGGCGGTTTTTCCGGCGGGTTCGATGGCGGGCAGCACCTGGAAGGACAACCGCGAAAACGATGTGAGCGGAAACAACCCCCGCGGATTGAACCGGCCCGTTCCCTGAATCACCACCGGCACTACGAGCGCATCGGGAATCTTTTTGAGCAGTATAGCCACGCCCGCGTAAGCAAACGATTTTAGCGTTCCGGTGGGGCTGCGGGTGCCTTCCGGGAAAATAACGGCGGCCTGTTTCAACGTCTGCACCTGCTTCCCCATCCGGGCAATTTCGACCAATGCCTGCTTGGTATCATTCCGGTTGATGAGGGCCGAGCCGTTGACGCGGAGGTTATATGACACCGACGGAAAGCCCCGCGCCAGTTCTGATTTCGAGACAAAAATGGGCGTGTGTCGGCGTAGCAGCCAGCTCATCGGCGATATATCGAACATACTCTGGTGGTTGGCAATCACAATCAGTGGGCGGTTTGGCGGCAATACTCCGGTCTGACGCAACCTGACGCGGGTGCCGGTGAGATAAAACCCGTAGGTAATGCACCAGTTCATGGCGTTTACGACCCGTTGGTGCGCCAGCCGCCCAAACCCCCGGAACGCCACCACCTGAGCCGCGTGGAAAATCAGCAAAACGGCCCCAAACCAAATCAGATAGAGGATACTTAATAAGTAATCAAGCAATTTTTTCATACTGTCGTGAATGAAATGTGGTTCTAACTTACCGACACGGGCGCCCCGCCCAACCGACCCATCGGACTGCCCCTAAACAGGGGGCTAAAATTATCCGGGATCAAAAGCCAAAGGCTTTTTAAAGCCCCCTGTTTAGGGAGTTGGGGGTAAGAAGAACACCCCAAAAATAGGCAAATACCCCGTTCTTACCCGAATCTTCCTTATATTGCCTTTTTTAACAAACACTATATGACCCTCTCAGAATCGCGCCTTGAGGTGATGAACTTCATCGGCCAAACCATAGATACCCTCGTTACCGATTTTCTTAAACCGATTGAAACCAACTGGCAACCCGCCGATTTGCTCCCCGATTCGACGAGCGAGACGTTCCTGACCGATATCAAAACCCTGCAGGAGTGCGCCCGCGAACTACCCTACGATTACATGGCCGTGCTGGTTGGTGATACCATCACCGAAGAAGCCCTGCCCACGTATGAGTCGTGGCTGATGGACGTGGTGGGTATCGAGCAGGGTGAGCCGCGGGGCTGGAGCAAGTGGGTGCGCGGCTGGACTGCCGAAGAAAACCGGCACGGCGACCTGCTCAACAAATACCTCTACCTGTCGGGCCGGGTGAATATGCGGGCAATGGAAGTCTCGACCCAATACCTGATTGCCGACGGTTTTGATATTCAGACCGGCAAAGACCCGTACCGAAATTTCATTTATACCTCCTTTCAGGAACTCGCTACCAATATCTCGCACCGACGCACAGCCACCCTCGCCAAGCAGGCTGGCAACGCCCAGCTTTCTAAAATCTGCGGGCTGATTGCCGCCGATGAAATGCGCCACGCCAACGCCTACAAAGCCTTCGTGAGCCAAATTATTGCCGTTGACCCGTCAGAAATGGTGCTGGCCTTTGAGGATATGATGCGGAAGAAAATTGTGATGCCCGCCCATTTCCTGCGCGAAACCGGCGTGAAAATCGGGCAGACGTTCAGCCACTTTTCCGATGCCGCCCAACGACTCGGTGTGTATACTACCCACGATTACATCGGCATTCTGGATGACCTGATTACCGAATGGGCCATTGCTGACCTGACCGACCTGACCGATGCCAGCCAACGCGCCCGAGACTACCTGATGGCCCTGCCCGACCGCCTGCGCCGGGTTGCCGACCGTACCAAACCGCCCGTGTTAGCGTATGAATTTAGCTGGATAGCGTAAAGAATAGTTTGAGGTTTGTGCAGGCCGCCCTGCACAAACCTCAAACTAAAAACCACCACCAATCACCATGAAAACCTACCCCTTAACTGCCGCTTCCCGCGCCGAAATTGACCACAAACTGCTCGTGATGGCCGGGCAGATTCCCGATGATCTCTGCGGCCACGTTTTTTTTAATTCGCCCGCCGGTACCGTCAACGGTCCCACGCCCTATCCCAAATACCGGCCCGACGGGTCGTATAATCCTGAATATGGTAACATCATTTTCAACGGCGATGCCGTTGTGATTCGGTTAGACCTCAATGTGCCGGGCCACGTTCGGGTAAAAACCGGCCTGCTCAAAACGCCCTGCTACCATGCCGACGAAGCCAGTAAGTTTGGCACCGAAAATTATGATAACGAATTGCATTTCAGCCCATTAGGTATCAGCCGAACGGGGCGGTTGCTGGGCGTTCGGAATCAGGCAAACACCGCCTTCACACCGTTTCGGTTTGCCCATGACCAGCCCACGCGCCTGACGGCCAACTTCGACGCGGGTCGGCCCTACGAGATTGACCCCGTGTCGCTCACCGTTAAAACGCCCGTTGGCCACAACCGCGAATGGCCCACATCTATGCCCGCCATCCTGCAATATACCTTTCCGTTGGTGCAGACCTCGGCACACCCGTCGTTTGACCCGCACACACAGGAATATTTTTCGGTTTGTTTCCAGAAAACAATCCGTAACCTGCTTTTCGATGATGACGTGGAGCCAAATGAAACCGACGACGACGATAACTTCGCGGAAAACGCCGTGCAGTGGCTCGAAGAACGGCTGGCCGATGTCCGGCTCAATGCGTCTGAACTGCTGCGGGTGGCCCAGAGCTTTGCCCGTCATATCCAGAGCAGCCGGGCCAACGGTTACCAGACTCCAGACGGGCAACTCCTCAATGACCGTACCGAACGCCAACTGAATTTTGACCTGGAAGCAACGCTGAAAACCCACCGCGACGACGACCACGACGATGACCTGTTTCCGCCCAATGCCGTGTATCTAATGCGCTGGACGGGCCAACCCCGTACCGATCTGGACTGCTGGAAGGTGGTGGATGCCGATACGGGCGAGAACCTGGTGATGCTGCAAACCATGCACCAGACCAATTTCAGCCGCGATTATATCGTGCTGGTTGATTCGTCGCTGAAGTTTTCGATAGGCATCATGCTCAACGTGCCATTCCCCAATAACCCCGCCCTGAGTGCGCTTGTGCGCCGGTTGCTGGCCAAAACCCAGGAACCCACCACCCCGCTCTACGTCATTCGCCGGGCCGATCTGGTGGCCGGACGCGGTACCATACCGGCCCGGCGGCTGGTGGTGCCGCTCGAAACCGTGCATTATTCCATTGATTATGACAACCCCGGCGGGCGCGTTACGCTGCACACCGCCCACAACTGCGCCAGTTGCGCGGCAGAGTGGGTGCGGCCCTTTGATACGCTGGCCGTTGCGCCCAATGGCCGAGCCAACACCCCGGCCCTGCCCAACACGTATGGCCTGATGGCGAGTGGTGAAATGGACCTGGGCCGGATTGGTAAGTTTGTGATCGAAGGTGACACCGGCCAGATTCTTCAGCAGCACATTATCGCCCAAAAAGGCTTCACCGCCGACCCCGCCACCGTACAGGCCCATACGTGGGCCGTTGGCCTGAATACCTACCGGGGCATTGTCGGTGCCGACGTGCCGGTGGCTCAGATTCGGCATAATTTCTGGCAGTGCTACGGCTTGGATTACCGGCTGCTGACCAACTTTATCAAAGACCTCTATACCGATTACCAAAACCGGATTGTGCCGGTTGATGATCTGCTTGAATACACCCGGCATGGCATTCCGTTTTGTTTGCTTCGGCAGGATACCGAAACGATGCAAATTGCTGATTGCCACGTGTTTGCTATGAACCAAAACCTGCGCTCGCTGCAATTTGTGCCGAGGGCGCGGGCGGTTGGTGAAACTGTGCCGGTTGACGAGCAGATAGACGGGTACATTATTTGCACGATGATTGTCGGCGATCCCGACGACCTGACCGCCGATGAATACACCCGCGAAATCTGGATTTTTGATGCGGCAGAACTCAGCGAAGGGCCGGTGTGCAGACTATATCACCCCGATCTGGTATTTTCGTTCACGATTCACAGCGCGTGGCTCCCCGATTGCCAATCGTTCGAGAGTGGGTACAGCGTGCCGGTCAAGCCCGATTATGACGAGGTGCTGGCCGGATTCTGGAACCCCGTCAGCCGGGATAAAATGCAGACGTTCATGGATAATTATGTTTACAACCAGTACTAACGAGCATGATGCCGGGGCCAGCCAAACCAACCAGCCGCTTGATGTGGCCGCACCCGACACCATGCCCGTTCGGTTCGGAGACTGGCTGAAAATGCAAACCGGATTGCCTGACAGCAACCGTTTTCCCGGCAACCATCTTCCCGGTGACCGTCTTCCCGGCGACCCGTTTCAGGTGGCGGTGGCGTTGCTCAACTGGCTTGATGAGCGGCACCGGGCCAACGGTGAGGCAACCGGCCCAATCGGGTTTTCGCCCTGGCAACTAAGCTGGCAACCGGGCATTAACCGGGTTTCGGCGGTTAAACCAGACGATAACGGTGCCGGTACTCCACCCGATTTACTGGCCTATTCAAGCCCCGAACAAAGCGGAAAAACTGACTTTCAGCCCGATTACCGCAGCGATTATTTCGCGCTCGGTGTTGTGTTGTATGAACTCACAACCGGATACCCACCTTTTGCCGGTACCGATCCGGCCAACACCGTCTTTAAAATCCTGACCACCGAACCCCCACTGGCCGAGGTACTAAATTCGGCTGTACCTCGGCCATTATCGCTGATAATCAATAAACTACTCGCAAAAAACCCGGACGAACGCTACCAGTCTGCCGACGGGTTGCGCCACGATTTAGTCCGGGCAAACGAATGGGCCTGGCAATCGGGTGAGTTCACGCCCGGCCTGGCCGACCGACGGGCCACTTTCCTGGCTAATTCGGTAGTGGTTGGGATAGAGCCTGCCCTTCAGCGCATTACCACCCTGATCCGGCACGCCAACGCGAATGGGCAAAAAGGGTTCGTCTGGATTGAAGGAGCCACCGGAACCGGCAAAACGACCCTCCTCAACCAACTCGACGACCGGCTGTTTGCCGATTATTTTGTGTTGCGGGCCAATTTGCTCGCCAATGCTACCCAGCCTTTAGCGGCCCTGCGCCGGAGTATCGAAGGCATGGTGGAAGTTGTACTGACGCTGCCGGCTGATATGCAGCAGGATATTTACGTTCACTTGCTCAATCAGGTCGCGAGTTTGCTGCCCGTATTGATTGAGTTTTGTCCGGCCATGAGCCGGCTCACGGGCGACGTTGACGATAAGTTGGTGCCGCTGCCGGGCGGGGCTGGGCAGGAACGGCTGGCCTACGCACTCGGCGGATTTCTCAACGCGCTGATGCTGGCGGGCAGGCCGGTGGTTTGGCTGATGGATGACTTTCAGGATGCCTCAGATACCTCCCTGCGGCTGCTCGACGCGCTGGCCCGCGAAACGTCGCTGGCTCAACTGACCTTTGTGATAGCCGTTGGCCCGGTGAAAACAACCACGTCGGGCGTTGATGGATCAACCCAACCCGTAGTCACTGAATCGGCCCGGCGATTGCTGACCGCCCTGGGTTATGACCTGGTTAATGCCGACCCAACCGCGCCAACCGACTGGCTGACCGTTTCGCTGGGTGGGCT
>JBBRUV010000313.1:0-5798 GCA_038247465.1 Cytophagales bacterium | reverse complement strand
GAAACCGACCGCGCCATCAATGTCTGTAATGCGCCTTCACCAGCCGCAACGTCTTCATTATCAATTGGTTTAGCCGTTGCCGAGAAAGCACTGGCAAGGTTTGATTAACGTAAAACCCGGCTAAAGTCGAGGGGCTGCAATGCAATATCAATACCCAACCGATTCTTTTGTGTTAACGGCGGGCGCATCGGTGGTTGCGTCACCAAACCGTCGGTAGGCATCCTCCATGATGGCGGCTGTGGCGCTGGCTCCGAGCCGGGCCACACCCATTGCCTGTACCCGCAACAATCCGTCTAACGTGCGGATTCCGCCAGCGGCCTTCACCAACATTCCCGGCCCAATATTGTCGAGCATCAGTTGCAGGTCGTGGTCGGTGGCTCCCTCGTAGCCGTAGCGTCCGTCTGCGCCTTTCACAAAACCGTAACCAGTTGAGGTCTTCACGAATTTCACGCCGACTGCCGTGCAAATCTGGCAGAGTTTGATCTTGAGGTCGTCGGTGGGCAGGTAATCGTTCTCAAAAATTACTTTCAGGATGGCTCCGTGCCGGGCGCATTCATCCTGCACGGCCTGAATATCGGCCAGCACGTAATCCCAATCATGGCCCAGGGCTTTGCCGACGTTTACCACCATATCAATTTCAACGGCTCCGTCGCGGCAGGCGCGGGTAGTTTCGGCCACTTTCAGGTCGGTGGTGTTGTTACCGTGCGGGAAACCGATTACCGAGCAAACCAGCACATTGCTCCCGGCCAGAAGCTCAGCAGCTTTGGCAACGTCGTAGGGTTTGACGCAGGCGGTGGCAACATTATATTTTTTCGCCAATTCGCACCCCGCCAGCAAATCGGCATCGGTCATGGTAGGGTGGAGGAGCGAGTGGTCAATCATTTTGGCGATTTCGCCGATCAGTACCGTATTCATGGTCAGAAAAGGGTTGGTTTGCGGAGAATTTTCCGGCTCTGGTTGGTCGCAAAAATAGCCGTAATTTCACCGCCGATGGCCGATTCTTTCTTTAACAAATTAGTCTATTCCTCGCCCAACGAAGACGGACGCATCGAAGCGCAGGGATTGGGCCTGACCGCCGATTCGCGGGTGTTGTGCATTACGGGCTGCGGGGCGCGGCCACTCGATTTGCTGACCGGCGACGCGGTTCCTGCCGAAATCATAGCGATTGATTTTAACCCCGTGCAGAACCATCTCCTCGATCTGACGATGGCCTGTTTTCGGGAACTCTCGCACACCGAATTGATGGATTTTTTGGGCATTACGCCGTACCAAAAACGATTAAAAATCTACGCCCGGCTGCGCCCATACCTAGACGCCGATAGCCGGTATCGGTGGGACAGACGGCCTGCCCAATTGCAGGCCGGAGTAATGACCACCGGACAATGGCACGGCCACCTAACGCTAATGTCGAAACTGACGGTATTTCGGCGCGGACTGATTGAGCAATTGTTTGAGGCACGAGACGTAGAAACCCAGGCCCGGCTTTGGCGCGACCGCTGGGATAATGCACTCTGGCAGAATACGTTACGGGCGTTGGGCAATCGGTGGTTTTGGCAAAAAATCGTCCGTGAACCCGGCGCAATGCTCATTCCTGATGCCTTCGACCCCGGTCAGTACTTGATTGACTGTTTCCGGCGATTCGCGCAAACGCAGCTATTTCGGGATAGCTTTTTTGCCTATCTGCTGTTTTTCGGAAAGTTCGACGATGTAGAATTGCCACCCTATTTGCAGGCCCGGAACCACAACGTTATCCGCGATAATCTGGACAAAATCAAGCCGACAACGGCTTCGCTGACTGATTTTCTGGCAACAACGCCCAACCGTTTCGATGCGTTTTCGATTAGTGACGTGGCATCATGCGCCCCGCCCGACGATTACGCAACCATCTGGCGCGGGCTATTCCGAACCGCCAACCCAAACGCCCGGCTCGTGGAGCGGCAATTTTTGGCAAAACAGCCCATACCAGATCTTGTCGGGAACGGGTTTTGGCACGACGAAGCCGCCAGCGCGTGGGCGTTGCAAACCGATAAATCGTTGATTTACACGTTTAATCTCGGCACGTTTCATGGTAACGCATAACGTCATCATCACCGGCGCGACGGGTTTTCTGGGCGGGCGGTTGACTGACTATCTTACCGAAAAAGGGCAGGCCGGAACCCTTACCGTAACGGGCCGAAACTTGGCAAAAACGGACTATTTCCGCGCCCTCGGCACCCGGTTTCTGCCCGGTGATTTACGGAACGAAGCCTTTGTGCAAACGCTTTGCGACGGCGCAACGGCCATCGTTCACTGTGCGGCTTTATCATCAGCGTGGGGGCCATACCGTGAGTTTTATGAACAGAACGCGCTGACAACGAAGCACTTGATTCGGGCGGCAGTGGTAAATCGGGTCGGGCGATTCGTGTATGTTTCCAGCCCCAGCATCTATGCCGCTCTGACCGACCGGCTGCTGGTAGGTGAAGACGACCCACTGCCCCGCCGATTTCTGAATCACTACGCCCGCACCAAATTTGAAGCCGAAGAAATCGTGAAAACTGAGTTAGGCCGGGCCAACATTCCGTTCGTGATTTTGCGGCCCCGCGCTCTCATTGGTGCGGGCGATACCGTGATTATGCCCCAGCTTATTGAGGCTAACCGAGCGGGCCGGTTGCGCGTGATTGGCAACGGCCACAACCTTGCCGACCTGACGAGCGTGAGCAACGTGGCCCGCGCCATCGAACTCGCGCTGACCGCCAACGGCTCCGCCCTGAACCGAACCTATAACATCACCAACGGCGAACCCGTCTTGCTCTGGAAACAGATTGAGCGGGTTTTCAGCGATTTAGGCATAGCGTTTTCCCGGAAACAGTTGACGTATTCGGTGGCTCTGGCGTTAGGCTTAATCCTGGAAAAACTGCCCCAACGCCCCGGCCATGAACCCGCCCTGACGCGCTACACCGTCAGCGTATTGGCTCATTCGATGACGTTAGACATCACCAATGCCCGGCACTATCTGGGCTACGAACCCACCCAAACCACCGCTGACGGGCTGCAGGAGTTTGTTGACTGGTATAAAACACGATGACACTCACGCCGTTCTCTGCTGGCTATTGCCACCCCCTGTACTGGTTTATGGATTGGTCGGCTCCGTTTCGGCGGGTGCGGGTGCCGATTGGCGTGGCCCGGCTCGACCACCCAATGGCGGGTTCGGTGCTGATTGACACGGGATTAGCCCCCCGAAACACCGAAAATGCTGCCTTTCTCGAATCGCTTGGCCAGCGGTTATTAGGGTTTGAGACGCGGCCCGACACCACAGCCGCGCATTGGCTCACGCAAACCGGGCTGAACCCCGCCGACGTAGGCCAAATCCTGATTACGCACTACCACAACGACCACATCGGCGGTCTCCGCGATTTTCCGAACGCCCGGTTTGTCGGTTCCCGAACAGACTACGAGCGGATTATGCAGTTAAGTCGGCAACAGCAAACGGCGGGCGCGTTCAACCCGGCGTTGCTGCCGCCCGATTTCGCCGAACGATTACTGCCGATTGACGATTTGCCCAAAGCGTATCGCCCCGAATTGGAGCCGTTTACCGATGTGCGCGAATGGCTTTCCGGTGTATTTCTGGTGAACCTGCCCGGCCATACCCGCAATCAGTTCGGCGTGTATATGCCAACGCTCAACCCGCCGACGTTTTGGGTGGCCGATGCCGTTTGGCAACTCAAAACGCTTGACAGTCAGGCCGCAACGCCCCCGGCTATCGTGAAAGTCATTAAAGATAGTTGGCCGGTTTATCAGGACACGGTGCAGAAATTACGAACCCTGCGAACCGCACACCCCGATTGGCGGCTGATTTCAAGCCATGATATTCCGTCGTTTTAATGGTTGCCACCTCCCTTGGGCTCTGGCTATACATTTACCCAAATATATCTTTACAGTAGCCACAGCCTGGGGGCGGTGGCAAACGCACGTATGCTCGTCAAACTCCTTTTTTACTGGGTAGTATTCTCCCTGCGCGGCTTGCCCAAATCGCGGGAAGCGTTACTGCGTCGGCAGAAACGGCAGTTAGCCACCTATCTAAGCCGGGCCGGTCGGCAGTTTGAGTTTTATCGGGATATGACCAGCCCAACGCTCGAATCCTTCCCCATTATCACCAAAGCCACGTTCAATCAGCACTTTACCGACCTGAACACCGCCAATATCACCCGCACCGAAGCCCATGATTTTGCCCAGCGAGCCGAACAAACCGGACAGTTCCGGCAGAAATTACGCGGCCTGACCGTCGGTCTTTCGACCGGAACAAGTGGCAACCGGGGTGTTTTCTTGTTGAACAGTGACGAAATAGCGCGGTGGGCGGCCATGATTCTGGTGCGCGTGTTGCGACTGAACCCGTTCCGGCGCGAACGGATTGCGTTTGTCTTTCGCACCAACAGCAATCTGTATCAGGCCATAAACGCCGGTTTTGTCAGGATGCAGTTCTTCCCGCTTGACCTCGATGGTGCTGACGCGCTACAAAACCTGACCGATTTCGCGCCGACGATTTTGGTGGCCCAACCCTCAGCCCTGCTCCGACTGGCGCAGCATCAGGTCCAAAATCGGTTGATTATCAGGCCAAGTCGGCTGATTTCGGTGGCCGAAGTATTAGACGACCGCACCCGCGATTATCTGACCGAAACCTTCGGCACCGTAATTCATCAGGTGTATCAGTGCATGGAAGGCTTTTTGGCCGCAACCTGTTCGTTCGGAATGCTACACGTAAATGAAGACCTGTTGCATTGGGAAAAACGGTATCTGGACGATGACCAAAAACGCTATCACCCAATTATTACCGACTTCGCGCGCCAAACCCAGGCTCTGATTCGCTACGAACTCAACGACGTGTTGCTTGAGCCGGACGCGCCTTGCCCGTGTGGGTCGCCGTTGGCCGTAATTGGCAACATCGAGGGCCGGGCCGACGATGTGCTGCTGTTCCGAAACGGCGCGGGTGATTCGGTGGCGGTCTTTCCCGATTACGTCAGGCGGGCGGTTTGCGATGCCGATGGCTCAATTCTGAACTACGTTGTTTGGCAAAACGCCCCCGATTCGCTGTATATTTACATAGACGAAACTCACCGCCAACAGCCAGCCATAACCAATGCCATCCGGCAAAATCTGATTGATTTGCTGGCCGAACGGGGTATTTCGGGCATTACACTGACGTTTCGGCCATACCACGAGCGTGAACCCGAAACCAAACTGCGCCGGGTGAAACGCCATCCCGACATACTTGCCTGAAACCACTCAACAATCAATCACTTGCCAAATGCCTTCACCATTCTGGGCCACGCCCGGCAATTGCCCGCCAGAATTGTTATTTCTGCCGACCTTGAAGACCAGCTTGGTTTGCCACGCGGCTGGGCCATGCGTCACGCCGGAGTGTCTGAACGCCACTGGGTCACAACCGAAACCAACACCGATCTTGGCGCGGCTGCATTACAAACTGCGCTTGACCGGGCCGGGATGCGGGCGGCTGATTTAGACCTGGTCATCTGCGCGTCCGGTTCGTTCGACCGACCGATTCCGTTCAATGCCTGCCTGTTGTTGAACCGGTTGGCGGGGGCAAGTCCGCGCACAGCGAGTTTCGATATTGACGCTACGTGCCTGAGTTTTGTCGTCGCGCTGAACGTGGCAACGGCGTTTTTAGAGACGGGCCGCTACGCCCGGATTGCCATCGTCACGAGCGAGATTGCGTCGTTGGCCCTGAACCCCGCCGATCCCAAAACGTACTGTCTCTTTGGCGACGGTGCGGCTGCGTTTATCGTTGGCCGGGCCGGGTCGGG
>JBBRUV010000312.1:0-5806 GCA_038247465.1 Cytophagales bacterium | reverse complement strand
GACGGGGTCGGCGGCCCGTTCGGGGTGCGGCATCATGCCGAATACGTTCTTTTGCGCGTTGCAGACGCCCGCAATATTTTCTAAGCTGCCGTTAGGGTTAGCCGCGTCGGTCACGTTGCCCGTTTCGTCGCAGTAGCGGAACAGGACCTGCCCGTTGTCGTTTATGGCCCGGAGTGTATCGGCATCGGTAAAGTAGCGGCCTTCGCCGTGCGCCATTGGAATCTTATACGCCCGCCGTTGCAAATCTGCCGTTAGTAGTGCGTTGGGCGATTCGGGACGCAGATAGATGTTTTTGCAGATGTATTGCTGGTTGGTATTGCGCAGCAACACGCCCGGTACGAGATTGGCTTCGGCCAGAATCTGAAAACCGTTGCAGAAGCCAATAAGGTAGCCCCCCCGGTTGGCGTGGGCAATGACCTCGTTCATAATAGGCGAAAACCGCGCTACGGCCCCCGTGCGGAGGTAATCGCCGTAGGAGAAGCCACCCGGTAGGATTATAAAATCGCAGCCCTGCAAATCGTGGTCTTTGTGCCAGAGTTTAATGACGGGCTGGCCCATTAATTCGAGGGCATCAACGGCATCCTGATCGCAGTTCGAGACGGGAAATACTACAACACCAAATTTCATAATTGTCTTACTGGTTATTTCTTTGGTAGGTTGGACACTCTTGTCCGACCTACTTCACTTCCACGGGTTGCCCCGCCATTGTGGCCTTTCCGCGCTCGAAGGTCAGGTCGATACGGCCTAAGTTAATCCCGGCGAAACCAACCTGATTGATCCAGATGGGCTGTCCGTCGCGGTTGTTGACCGTAACGGGTGCATCCAGAAATGTGTGCGTGTGGCCGCCAATGATACCGTCGATATTGCGGGTTTGCGCAGCCAGTACGTTGTCTGAAACGGTTGGACCATCATACTTATAGCCGAGGTGCGACAGGCAGATTATGTAGTCGCACTTTTTGTCGTTGCGGAGCGTAGCGGCCACGTCGTTACCGATTTCGACGGGGTCGAGGTACTTTGTTTCGCGGTAGGCACTCTTCGGAATCAGGCCCGCTGGTTGAATCCCTAACCCGAATACGCCCACCTTTACCCCGTCTTTAACGAAGATTTTGTACGGCGACGTTTTGCCGTCCATGACCGTATTCGAGAAATCGTAATTGGCAATGACGAACGGGAAGCGGGCTTTGCCAAACTGCGTCACCATGTTGTCGATACCGCCATCGAAGTCGTGGTTGCCGATGGTTCCGGCGTCGTAGCCAAGCTGATTCATAGCCAGGATTTCCGGCTCGCCATTGTAAAGATTGAAGTATGGCGTTCCCTGAAAAATGTCGCCCGCGTCGAAGAGCAATATGTTTTTCTGTTGCTTCCGAATCTGCCCGATCAGCGTAGCGCGTCGGGCCACGCCACCGCGCCCGGCGTTGCGACTTCCATCCATTGGAAACGGATCGAGTCGGCTATGTACGTCGTTGGTGTGCAGGATAGTCAGCGTGGTGGTCTTGGCGGCTGCGAGGGCTTCGGGCATAACCGAGCCAATGACAGCAGCGGTGCCGAGAAATCTCAAAAATTCGCGTCTATTCGGTTGCAATACGTCCATCAGAAACGGGCTTGATTGGTTGGCCGGTTTTGCCCTGCTGCCGGAAATAGTCGATCAGGGCATCGCGGATGAGGTAGTTGATGTTTTCGCGCTTAACGGCGTCTTTCAGAAAAACGGCGTTGTCGCCCCCGTCGGCCACGTAATCGCTCAGGGCAACGGTATAGGTCTCGTTTGGTTGTAGCGTCCGGCCATTCGTAAACGTTACGTCCTGTACTTGCCCGTTGCGAATTTTGGCCCGTAACCCACCGACAACGAGCTTATCGCCTTTGGTAAAATGATCGAGCAACTGCTTCAGCATATCGCCTGTCATGGTTAGCACGACCAGTTGATTATCGAACGGCATGACCTCAAAAATAGATCCGGTGGTAATGTCGCCGGCGGGCAGGTTATTGCGGATGCCGCCGTAGTTCAGGTGCGATACGTCCAGGGGTTTACCATAGCGTTGGGCGGCCTGTTGCAGCAGGGCGTCGGTCAGCAACTCGTTGAGCGGGCCATCAATCGGTTTTTTTTCGATGCGTCCTGTGCTGCGGGTCAGCACCTCGTTCATGGTGCTGTTCATCTTCTGACGGTAGGGCGTCAGAAACCGCGCCACGCTGCTGTCGGCGGGGGCCGCTGCTGAGTCGATGATGGTCAGGCTAGCTGTGCGGCTGGCTACGTGATATCCGCCGGGCTGGCAGGCCCATAGCCCGGCAAGAGCAAGCAGAAAAACAATTTTTTTCATGGCAACGCAAAGATAGGGCGTTACACCGACCCAACTCACATCAGTTTGCCCGGCAGGACAATTACGGTGCGTTCGGGCTGGTAGGTCACTTTGCGCAGCCGCCCAAAACCACCCACGCCAATTTGCAGCCCAATCATACCGCCCGAAAATGACTGATTACCCAGCAACTGACTGTATGACAGTTTAGCACGGACAAACAGGAAGCTGCTGCGATCCTCGTCGGGCTGATGGGATTTCTTCCCCATTTTGAAATCATACATAAGCCCGATGGTGGGGGAGTGGCTAATTAACGAAAGACCTTTATAGCGTTCGTCGTCCCGGTCGCGAGGGGTTAACTGGAAAAACCGGTAACCAGCATAAGGAATAAGCCGACTACGGGGCGTGTCACGAACTACCCGGCCAACCCCAATATCGAGTGCCGTTGGCTTGATTTGCATGCCTGTCTCCCAGGTTTGATTGGCCTGTGAAAAACCCGCCCGGATACCGCCCGCATAAAAAGCTGGATGAACCAATATGAGCGTCCGGCCAAACGCCAGGTCGAGTCCTGTAACGCGCCCTGCCAATGGATTTATGGCTTGTGCCACCAGGCCAACCGGCAACGCACCACCACCTCCCACAAAGAAACCGAATCCAAAACTCGATGCGTGGTAGGTCGTGACGAGGTCGGGCGTGGCAAAGAGCCGCTGCACGACCCGCTGCTGCCATAATTCGAGGGCGGCCCGGTCGTCACCCCCGCCGGTTTCGGCCCGGAAACGGTTCACTTCGGCCCCCAGTTCGGCGTTGGTCAGGTATTCGATTTGTTTTGCCTGCTGTTTGAAATTGCGCTGATCCACCAGTTCAATCAGTTTGCCCTTCATCTGCCGGGTATGAATCTCCACCAGATCGAACAGCACCTGATTGTACGCCAGCGTCCGCTCGGTCCGGGCCGTTTCGGATACCCACGACAGGTTGCGGAACATCAGGCAGAACGCATCCAGAGCCGGAACGCTGCCAATAGACGTAGGACGGACTTCGTACCCAATCTGATAGTAAAACTCTGACCCACCCAGACCGGGCTGCGCCGGACTGTGAAAATCGGACAGTTCCAGCCGCCGGGTCGCGCTCCAGTGCAGCGTGTCGATGGGAATCTGCGCTACCGGTTCACGCAACTTCCGCCGTGCTGACTCACGTTGTCCCGATGCGGGTAACGCGGACCAGCACAAGGCCAGAAATAGCACGGTGGTGAGCAGGTGGTTCATTGAAGCAAGTCGCTGAGAAGCAGAGTAAAACCGGGCAGCACAGTTTCGCCGGAGAGTTCGGTAGCAAAGGAAACGGTTTCGGGGGCTGCGTCGGGGCGGTAAATGGTAGTTTGTTGCTCAAATGGATCAATGGCCCAGCCCAAGCGAACGCCGTTTCGCAGGTACTTTTCCATCTTTCTGGGCAGCGTATATTTTTCGCTTGAATCGCTCATAAGTTCAATTACGAAATCCGGGCAAATCTGGGCAAACTTATCCTGTTCTTTCTCCGAAAGCGCGTCCCACCGTTCGCGACTGAACCAGGATACGTCCGGCGCACGAACGGACGTATCGGGCAACGTATAGCCCGCGCTGGAGTCGGCTACCAAACCTGATTTAGTTTTACGATTCCACAAACCAACTTCGATAATCAGGTCGGCGTTTTGCAGACCGGTTTTTGTGTTCGACGGCATCTGGAATACGATTTGGCCATCGGCTTCACGCTCGATGTGGAGAGACGGGTTTGCCTGACAGAAGTCGTAAAACTCGTCATCGGTCAGACGGTCGCCCCTGTGGGCAATGGGGTTGAATTCAAAGACCATAACAAAAGCAGCTATTGGGTTCGATACAGACAAATATAACGAAAAAAAGCGCGGCCCCGTTTGTACGGGAGCCGCGCGTAATTCTGATTCAGGATGGTTCAGACAGTCAGCGTTCCCTCAATGGAGTCGTCGAGGGTTTGGCCGATGGCGGCACCGATGGCTGTTTTCACAAAAGCAATAGCGTTGCCGTGCTTATTGTCCCAGTAATAGCCATCCTGCGTCGTTACGTTGAGGACCGTAATGCGTGGGTCATCGACGCCCTCGGTAAACCACGCCTTGACAATGGGTTCCCAGAGTTCCTTGATGAGTGCCTTGTTGGTCGAGATGGTAGCGACACCATACACACTCAGGAAGTCGGAGTAGTTGGAACCCTGAAAGAGTAACTGAACGCGGTTATCGGCCTGAATTTCGGCATTTTTGTGGCTGTCGTTGGCACTCAGAAACCAGAAGTTGCCTTTGTTATCGACTTTCTGCACCGACATAGGCCGGGTTTTCATCGGCTCGCCGGTGGTAAGTTTCGTACAGAAGAAGCAGGTGCTGCTTTTATCGACCAATTCCTTGATTTTTCGGCCCGCTTCCGCGCCAATGAGGTTTTCGTGATTGTCTTCGGGTTGCTGCTTATTGATGCTGTCCATGCTGTTGCTTTGTTTGCAAGTTGAGTATGAAAGACTAACCAGAAAACGAAGCAACCTTCTTTTTACAAGACTAATTTTTAGCCCGTAGGCCCTGCCCGATGATTATCCCTTTTTGACCTGTTTTCGCTTTTGCAAGGGTGGTGTCGAAGCGGGAGGAACGCGGTGGTGAGTAGCCTGTTCGTAGGCGTAGCAGAGTTTTATGAGCGTCGGTTCGCTGTACGGTCGCCCAAAAAACTGCAATCCGGCGGGCAAATTGCCGTAGGTGTAACCCATTGGTACCGTAAACGCCGGAAAGCCGGTGGGTGGAGACAGGGCGTTATTATTGGTGCCGGACGGCGTATTTAGATCGCCAATGAGCCGGGGCGGGTAACTGAATGACGGATACACCAGCACATCGACCTGGGCCGAGTCCATTGCCCGCAGTAACAGTGATCGTAACTGCTGGCGCAGAGCCAGGTTTTTTTGCCAGCCTTTGTGTTGTTCCGGGGCCAGCGTGTCGGCGTCGGCATCGAGCAGGGCTTTTTCGAGATACGGGTGGTACTGCTTCGATTTGATAATGGAGGTCAGGGTTTTGTGGGGTGCGTTGGGGCCGAGATTGGCCAGATATACGTTGAAATCACGGCGCAGTTGCGGAATGGTGTCAAATGATTTGTTGAGCGTATCAACCTCCGGCACCCGCAGCGAGTCAACAATAATAGCCCCCGCAGCCCGCAACTCATCAATGGACCGGTTAAACAACGCTACGACCTGCGAATCAGCTTTGGCCGGGGTGCAGAGTTGCCGAAACACGCCGACACGCGCCCCTTTCAGCCCGTCCTTATCCAGAAACTGCCGGTAACTGGCCGGAACTTTACCCTGACTTTGACGCGTCACAGTGTCGGCTTTATCGTAACCCGCAATCACGTCCAGCAGCCGAACGGCATCTTCGACGGTGCGGCAAACAGGCCCGCCCATGTCGTTGGTAAGGGCAAGCGGGGCAATACCGTCGCGGCTGATGAGACCCATTGTACACCGAAACCCAACCAGACTCTGATGGGCCGCCG
>JBBRUV010000311.1:0-5826 GCA_038247465.1 Cytophagales bacterium | reverse complement strand
GGTTTTTCACTTCAAAATCAGACTGCCGGAAGTGGTCAATTACGCTCACGACGTGGTCGGCTAATCCAGGTTTGGTTTCTATAATTGTTTTGGTTTGTGGGGTTATTACAGAAGCCGATTTTGTCGGGAACCGGCGATTTTATCAGGCATTCGGTCGGTTCGGTTGACGACCACGCACTTTTTGAGTTCTTCTTCACGGGTAGCCAACATGCTGGCGTAACGCCCTGATAGCTGAAATAAATGTATCAGGCATCGCTAACAATGGGCGTAATTGCGCATATTGTACCTTTGATGAATAAATCACCAGGTTTGAATCAAGTATTCTCATTCGTGATCCCGGAAAGGCAGCCGCCGGTCTTCTTTGTTGTACGCAATCATTGCTTCTACGTCAAGCGTGTTGCTGCCACCCTGCATAATGCGCTGATAGGCTTTGTTCCATTCCTCGTCCGACATCGAAACTTGTTTCATCATTGCGGTTTGCAGTTTAAAGGTAATCATCTCTAAACCAGCCAAATCCTCCAATAACCGGATGCCCTTTGGGTTCGAAATCTCAACTGTTTATGTCTCCATAAATAGGGCAGATAAACCTGTTTAGTGGGTTTTCACGCAAGATAAATAATTCTCTCCTACCGCGAACAAATCAACCGTTCCCGCGCCCGCGTTACGCCCGTGTAGAGGTAATTCAGGTTGGGAATGCCCGTCGGCGACCACGTGTTGAGCAGCACCGTGTCGAACTCGCTGCCCTGCGCTTTGTGGCCCGTGATGCCGTAGCCGTAGCGCAACCGCATTGCGCCGAGGTACGGGTTTAGGTGGCGTTGCTTAAACGGGCTGTCCCGAAACGCCCTGTCTGTTCGCATCACTTCTGAGTACAGGGTTTTTTCCTGCTCCTGCATCAGTTCGGGTTTGTCGGCCCGCACGAAATCAAGGCATACCTTGCCCGAAACCCGCTGTGGTTCCCCGCGCTCGTTAGCCACCTCCACCATCACCTGTTGGAAGCGCAGCCCGCCGAACGACTCGGCCCCGCTTGCCAACTCAACCACCGTGCCGAAATCGCCGTTGAAGGCCGTGTAGTCTGCACCGACGAAATTCTGGCTGAATAGCACCACATCACCAACGGTCAGCGTATCGGTAAAGCCGAACCGTTCGCGCACCGCGTTGTTGAACTTGTTCAGCGACTTGTGGAAGGGCGCGATATAAACGACCGCGTCCAGTCGGTGCGAATCAAAGGCCCGGACGTAGGTACTGACGGCCTCGTTCAGATACTGATATTGCTCGCTTTCGATGCGCCAGCTACGGCCAAACCGCATGGCATCGCGCAGGGACGTGGCCGACCGCAAAATGCTCGACCCCTCGGCCTGCCGCTTCACGTCGGTTAGCTCGACCATGCACCCGGTCAGGCCAAATCGTTCGCGGAGGTAACGTTCCGAGAGGGCGGGCGGCAGCTCACCGGCCCCGTAGCCAATGGGTTGCAACTGATATATGTCGCCGATAAACAGCACCTTGCTGCGGGCATTGCCGCTTTTAACGTACCGTAAAAAGTTGTGCAACAGCCCGCTAGCCGATATAAACTTGTCATCGTTAGTCACGATGTCCGAAATCATCGAGGCTTCGTCCACGATGTAGAGCGTTGGCAGGGTATCGGTGTTCACCTTGCGCGACGTTTGTAGCCGGCCATCGTCGAGCGGCTCGATGGCATAAATCCGGCTGTGGATCGTGCGGGCTTCGCGCTCGGTTTTGCGCCCGATGATGCGGGCCGCCCGCGTGGTGGGAGCCGACAAGAAGCACGGAATCTCCCGTTCGGTGAGGCAATCAACCACCGCTTTCGCCACCGATGTTTTGCCCGTCCCCGCCGATCCCCGTAACAGAAAAAAGTCCTCGTCGGAATTCACGAATTCCTCGATCTCGAACAGAAACTGAGCCTGTTCGGTAGTGGGGGCAAAGGGCAGCAGGTCAAAAATGGTAGCAGTTGCAGTAGTCATAGGCGGTTGTTGTTGGTTTCTGATACAATAGTATGGCCCTCAATGACGTATTTATTTACGTTGACAAAAAATGTCCATCCTCCAAGCGTTAATTATTCTGCAACCCATGAAAAAGAAGGGTGCCGTCAGCGATTTGCGGCTGAAACGCGTGTTTGAGTTGCACAAAATCCTGCGAAAGAGCCACCGGGGGCGGTCGGCGGAAGAATTGCGAGTGGCCTGTTCAGACATTGATCCTGATGTGGACAAGCGCACGACGATGAACGACCTCAAGTTTTTGCGCGATGCGTTGGGTGCACCCTTGCCCGACCGCGCCAACAAACACGATGGCTATTATTACAGCGCACCGTACTCGATCCTCGAAGGGCTTGACGATTCGTATTTAGGAAGCCTAAACGAAGCATTGGCTCTGCTCCGGCAACTGTCAGATTCTACCGAGTTTGTGGGCTTAGAAGACCTCCTGCTCCGGCTGGAGCAGCGCGTGGCCGGGACAACTGATGCCGAGAAAAACCCGGTTATCGCTTTCGATGAGGCCGAACTCGTGGGCCGCGAGCATCTGATTGGGCTGTACCGCGCCATTCAGAAGCAGTTGTTTCTGCGAATCACGTATCAGCCGTTTGCCGATGAGCAACCGATGATTCGGCATGTGTTTCCGTTGCTCTTGAAACAATACAACAATCGGTGGGTACTGGTCAGTTGGGAAAATGGTCGAGACACCCCGCAAAACCTACCCCTCGACCGGATTACGTCGTTTCTCAACACGGCGGAGACGTTTACCCATCCCAAAACCTTCGACGGAAAAGCCTATTTCCGGCACCTCATCGGTACGACCAAGACCGGCGCAGCTCCGCAATCCGTTGTTTTACGATTTACCAACAAGCGCGGGAAGTACGTCGTCACCAAAAAAATCCATCCTGAACAGGAAACCGTTTGGCTCCCATCGGGTGAGTTGGACGTGCAGCTATTTGTGGAATTGAATCAGGAGTTGGAAGCCCGCATACTGGAGTTCGGGGCCGATGTGCAGGTGCTGGAACCGCACCAACTTCGCGACCAAATCCGGGACAATCTGGCGCGGGCATTATATCGGACAAGTGGTTTAAGCAAATGATCGGAATGCAGACGACGGGGACGTTGCGGACTTACGCTGATTTAAGTCCGAAGAAATCCCCGACGATCTTCAGCACACCAAGGAGCGAAAACCTGATATGCTCAAAAAAAGTGACCGATGCAGTCGGCAATGTGTTTGTGCTACACATCGAAATTCAAGTCAAAGACGAACCCGATATGGTGTATCGCATGGCCGACTATTTTGTCATGCTTCACCGGCAGTATCGGATTCCCATTCGTCAGTACGTGATTTTTATTGGGGCGGGCCAGCCTGTTATGTCCCATCAACTTCGGGAAGGCCCCATCAGTTTTGCGTTCGGACTACTCGCGCTGTCGTCAATTGATTGCCGGATTTTTCTCGCGTCTGACCAGCCCGAAGAAATTTTGTTAAGCATTCTTGCCGGCTTCATTAACCAGTCTGCAGAGACAGTTATCCGGGAGATGGTGAGCCGGTTGGGCGAAACCACCGACGGCGATTTCGCGTTCAAGAAACGGATAAATCAGTTGCGGGTACTGGCCCAGCTTCGTAAGTTACGCCAATTAACCAACAAGATTATGGATAGCATTGCTGAGTTTTTCAAAGAAGAAGAAAACATTCTTTTTATCCGGGGCGAAGCAAAGGCACTCCGAAAATTAGTCCCGGGACTGCTCAAAAAATCAACCCTGACCGTTGATCAGATCGCTGCTGTGGCGGGCGTATCAGCGGGCTATGTCAACAACCTGAAATCCGGGCAAGACGCACCTAACTGAGCCAATCGTATGCAAGCCATCCTCATTGCTGAAACCCACCAGCCCGTTACCCTCACCGAGTTTGATACGCCCACGCCCGGCCCCGGTCAGGCGGTGGTTAAACTCCGCGCTGCGGCTCTTAACCACCGCGACGTATTTGTGCAGCAAGGGCTGTATCCGGGCATGAAACTCCCCGTTGTTCCGGGTGCCGACGGTGCGGGGGTAGTTTCTGAAATCGGCGAAAGCGTTGATACCGAGTTACTTGGCCGTGAGGTTATCATCAACTGCTCGCTCGATTGGGGCGATAACCCAAATTTTTACGGCCCCAATTTTCGTATTCTGGGAATGCCCGACAACGGTACGTTTGCCGACTATGTTCTGGTCGGGGCCGATACACTGCACACCAAACCCGCCCACCTCAGTTTTGAGGAAGCGGCTGCATTGCCGCTTGCGGGGCTAACGGCCTGGCGAGCCTTGATGAGCCGCGCCAAACTTGACCATAACCGCAACGAGAAAGTCTTGATTACTGGTACGGGCGGGGGCGCGGCCCTGTTTGCGTTGCAGTTTGCGGTGGCTGCCGGGGCCGAAGTCTGGGTAACGTCGGGCAGTGATGAGAAACTCGAACGCGCCAAAGCCCTCGGTGCAACGGGCGGTGTCAATTACAAATCAACAGACTGGCACAAAACCCTGATGGCCCAAACCGGGGGGGGCCGCACCGGGTATTTCGACGTAGTGATTGACAGTGCCGCCGGGCCGGGCTTCGCGCTGCTGACCGACGTGGCCGCGCCCGGTGGCCGGATTGTAATTTTTGGCGGCACGGCGGGCAAGATAGACGGCCTGATTCCGCCAAAAGTATTCTTTAAGCAACTCAACATCATGGGCAGCACGATGGGAACACCCACCGAATTTGCTGACATGGTGGCCTTTGTAGAAAAACACCGGATTCGGCCCGTGATTGACACCGTGATGCCCCTCGCCGAAGCCGAAGCCGCCCTGCGCCGGATGGATGCAGGGCAGCAGTTTGGCAAGATTGTGCTTGCAATTCCCTAAATATGACCGCAACAACAACCCCGCAGGCACTGACCCGCCCCACCCGGCAGTTTATCCCCAAAATAATCACGCTCTCGGCCTGGGCCGATGTGTCGCCGTTTTTCGATGATCTGCAAAGCCGCCCGATTCAATCTGCCGATGACCTGCGCCGGTGGTTGCACGACCGCTCGGAACTCGAATCGTATCTGTCCGAAGATTTTGCCTGGCGGTACATCCGCAGCACGTGTAACACGGCTGACGAGGCACTGACGAGCGCGTTAAATTTTTTCATCACCGACATTCAGCCGCACCTGGCCGAAATCGGCAATATCCTCGATGAACGCACCGTTGCCAGCCCGTTTCTGGCCGAACTCACCACCGAACCGGCCACCAACAACGGTCAGGGGTATGCCGTGATGGTGCGGGGCATGAAGAAAGCCATCGAGATTTTTCGGGAAGAAAACATTCCGCTTTTTACCAACCTGCAAACCGAAGAACGGCAGTACGGAGCCATTGTTGGCGGCATGACGGTTTCTATTCTGGGAAAGGAACTTACTCTGCCGCAAGCCGCCGACCGGCTGCTGCTACCCGACCGCCCGGCCCGCCAAGAAGCCTGGCGCAAGATTCAGGCCCGGCGGTTTCAGGATAGCCAAGTACTTGATTCCCTGTTTGATACCCTCGTGGCGTTGCGGCATCGGGTGGCAGAAAACGCCGGGTTTGCCAATTTTCGCGACTATTCGTTTGCTGCCCTGGGTCGGTTTGATTACACGCCCGCCGACTGTTTTCTGTTTCACGAATCCGTTGCCGAAGCCGTTGTGCCGATGCTCAACGAGTTGGCCGTTGACCGGAAACGTCGGCTCGGTGTTTCGGAACTGCGGCCCTGGGATACCGCCGTTGACCCCGACAACCTGCCGCCCCTGAAACCGTTTGGCACCGGCGCAGAACTGCTCGGAAAAACCATCGCCTGTTTCGACCGACTCGATCC
>JBBRUV010000310.1:0-5845 GCA_038247465.1 Cytophagales bacterium | reverse complement strand
TTTCATAGCACTTCCATCGGATAACTCACCACAATACAGATCAGGCTTAAAGATGGATTGCTGGTAATTAGCGTCTGAAAGTAGTGTCAAATAATAGCGCCCACCACCGGCTGTTCTTGCTACGCTGGCCCACCAGGCATTGTACTTCATTTTCCAAACTGTCCTGCCTGTTCGCATATCAATCCCATAGCCCCGGCTCCCATCACCCCAGTAGAAAATACCGGACATATCGTCTTGGTAACTCTTGAAGATATAGACATTCTGATAGGTTTCGGCGAAATCATCCCACGACCATAAGTCACTACCCGTTTCCAGGTCTTTCAACACCATGTAAATATGCTGCCGCGGTTGACCAGCTAACGGGGGTTTACTCTTAGGGAAAATGATTCCCTTCTCACCAATCAACGGTACGCCAATGTCATCAGCGACGGACTTTACGTCCTCAGCAATGGAGCTTCTCCACACAGGGGATAACTGCGTCGTTACCCCCTGTGCATCTATTTTGGTTGTAATCCGGTCAGGATTACAGCCCAAGAGGAGAAGCCCTGCTGATGATACAATCAACAGGGTCTGTTTCATGGCCTCCTGGCGATTCTAAACTCATTACCAAAATTGCCCTCGAACGCAGACCTCAACTCGTTGCGGCCCGCGTCGCTGCTTCGCATAGACTGGTGGTTGTCGCCCCCAAGCCGCCTGATGAAGTTCGGATCGTTGGGCCTCCAGGCGGTGTTTTCGGCTATCTGCGAACGCACCGGCACAACGCCATCGGTGGGGGTGTTGTAGAACACCGGAACCTGCACCGTTACCAACTGATAAAACGGGCAACTCGCTTCGTCGAGGTTATTGTCGAAACAGTACATCAGGTCTCGCAACCGGGTGCCGGGGATAACCTGCCAAACCGTCATAGGCTGATATTGGGTAAAGCTCGCGCCAATCAAAGCCCGCCATTCACCCTCCGACTGCGAGAACATATACTCATGTCCGGCGTTCCATTCACCAGCCCGCCAGCGGGCCCGGGATCCCAACCCAAACGGCACCCCCCCCAGCGTCCGGTTTAAATCTTCCATAGCACCATAGATGTAACGCACAGCATTCCAGGCACTTACGAGTGTCCCTTCGTCAAAGTTGCCAAACGAAGCCGCCAGCCGAACATGAACGGGGCTGTCTTCATCGCCCCACATCATCAGTTTCGGTGTCGGGGTCGAGACTCCATAAAGACCCTGATTGTAGCCGCTTTCTTCCGACAAATCGGGGACTGTCTGATTTCGGAGAGAGAGCGAATTAGCGATTTCGCGGACAACCTGATTGGCAAAGAAATCGGTTGAGCTGATGCCAAGAAGTTGGGGGATAGAAACCCCCTCAGCACTCGGCCCCTGATTCAACTTATTCATTGCATTGGCAATGTAGGTTTCGGCTTCGCCGTTCGAGACTGCGTTCACAATCCGCGCGCCCCGCAAGGGTGAACCAAACGTAATGATGGCCCCAAAATGCCCGGTTTCATCCACGTCAACCTGACGAATACCCACGCCCCCCATGCTGTGAGCAATGCCAATCAGGTTGTTGCCCGCATTGGAGAAACTGGCGTTTCTGATGTCATTCGCCATCACTGCGGCTCCCTGCCCGGTCTCGTATTGCCCCCGGATAGCGGTGTTAATCAGGCGTTCGTTATAAAACAAGTTGGCCGTTGATTCCCACGAGCCAGCGTCACCGCCTAAGCCGTGTATCCAATGCACATCGCGGGCAATCTGCGCCCAGCCTACGTTTACCGCGCTCAATAGCAAGAGCGTCAGCAGGAGTTTTCTCGTTTTCATGGGGGTAGTTAGTTAAGGTTGTCCGTGAAGCTATAATTGCGATACGTCGCCACTTCGGTGCGGGCTTCAGTCTTGCCCGTTTTGGCATCGTACAGATACGAATCCGTAAAAACCCGGTTTGGCACAATCTGACCCGATGGTTTATCGGTGCGGTAGTTATTCACCGTGCGGGATAAAATAGCCCCGTTTCCGGCATTATACACTTCCGCACCAACAGAAAGCCCTTTTTGGGTGTCGTAGAGATTGATAAACCGGAGCCGTTTGGGGGTGTTTTCGTTGGCTTGCTTATCCTGCGGCAAATCCTGCTCCCAATCGGTTTCAACAAAGCCGTTGTCGAGGGCCGTTATCTTGCCGCCTTTGGCCCGCACCACCTCAATGATTGCGTCAACGTCCTGCCCACCCAGCACCAACTGCACGGGGTTCGTATTTTTCTTCGCTTTTTTGGCAGCCACCATTTCGTCTAAGTAGGGCTTCACATTCTGAACCGGCACCTCCTGCTGACTTAGCAGTTTGCCGGAGGCATCGTAAAAGCTGACCGTTCCGCCCTGCATAACGGTTTTGGCTAATTTGTCGGGGTATTGTTTCGGGCCGATGACCTGCTCAGGGGTCAGCTTTTCGGAGGTGAACGATACATTCCCGTCCTTGTCAACAACCAACTCAACCCGGTGCCGCCGAACGGTCGGCATAGCTTCAACCTGATCGAAGGTGGTAGATTTTGCACCGTCGGGGAGTTTGCGCCGGGTCATCGTTTCTACATCGTAGCTAATGCGGTAAGCGGTCTGCTCGGCGGCAATCCGGGCAGACGACGTTGGTTGTGCAACAGGCTCTTCTAACTTATTGAGCTTACAACCGCCCAGCAGCATTAATGCCACTAAGCACAACCCCACTTGCTTGGTGGGGGGGGTAGTTTTTGCAAATAATACATGGAAACAGCGTTTAACGATGAATGTCGGTGGCCACCAGACAAGCGTAAACGTACTGGTATCTTTTACCAAAGTCAACAAGTAGAATTACTTATTTTTATGTTCGATAGAATTACTATATCAAATTATTCAACATCTATATCAGCTACGAAATCAAGTGTGGCTTAATGTGGAGTTTTTAGTGTGTACTACTTTGACAATCAATAAGTTGAAAATGAATGAGTCTAAGCTACGGGGCCATCAAAATTTATTTAACGGCCCGCTATTCCTTCATCTCGCGCCGGGCGTTGAGGTAGCCACGCACAACGGTGATGGTGGTGATGCCCAAAAAGAAAATAATGATCCAGTGAACGTAGTTGATAATACCCGGAAACCGCGCCCCGAAATAGAATCCGGCCCCAACTAAACTAAACACCCAAATAGCCGCGCCCAGCACGTTGTAGAGCATGAAATACCGAAAATTGAGGTGAATCAGCCCGGCCAAAATCGGCGCAAACGTGCGGACAATCGGCAGAAACCGGGCGATTATAAGCGTCCGGCTGCCGTATTTATCGAAGTATTTCCGGGTGGTTTCGATGTACTGTTTCTTGAAAAACAGTGAATCGGGCCGGTTTTGCAGCCGCGCCCCGAAGAAATGCCCAGAGCCGTAGCCCACCAGCGACCCCATCACAGCCGCCCCAAAAATACACACGGCCAGCAACCAGAATGGCACCGGCAATAGCCCCGTACCGGCAAACACGCCCGACAGAAACAGTAGATAATCGCCGGGCAGGAAAAAGCCGAAAAACAAGCCGTTTTCGCAGAAGATAATGACCGCAATCAGCACTAAGCCACCCGTGCGGATGATGGCTTCGGAGTTGACGAGGTAGTTGAAAAATTCGAGGAGTTGGTTCATTGATGTTTTTCGTAAAGCGGACGGTCTGCCGTATCGCGGGTGGAAACCCGCAACAGGCTCGCGGGTTTCCACCCGCGATGCGTTACATAAACTCGGCCAGTTCGAGCCAACGGTCTGACTTTGCTGCTATTTGTTGGTCAACGATTTCGATTTCCCGCGCCCAGGCCGTGAGTTGTTCGTGGTTGCCGCCGGTATTGAGCAGACCCAACACATCGGCTTTTCGTTGTTCGAGGTCGGCAATTTCTTTTTCGAGGGTTTCGTACTCTTTCTGCTCTTTAAACGAGACCTTCTTTCTAACCGTTAAGTCCGAAACCGTTTGCGTAACTACCGTTGCCGGTTTTTGGTTCTTGGCTCCATTGGTGGCTGTTTCAAGCTGTGATGACCCGTTTTTCCGCTGATTATCACGCCATTCGCGGTAGTCGGTGTAGTTGCCGGGGTAGTCTTTGATTTTGCCTTCGCCCTCCATCACAAACACGTGATCTACGAGCCGATCCATAAAATAGCGGTCGTGCGTAACGATAATCAGACAGCCGGGGAAGTTCATCAAAAACTCTTCCAGCACGTTCAGCGTCGTGATGTCGAGGTCGTTGGTTGGCTCGTCAAGCACCAGAAAATTGGGGTTTTGCACCAGCACGAGCAGCAGTTGAAGCCGCCGTTTTTCGCCCCCAGACAGTTTCGCCACAAAGTCGTACTGTTTTTGCCGGTCAAACAAAAAATGGTGCAGCAGTTGGCTGGCCGTAATGGTCTCGCCCGATGCCATTTTCATCACCTCGGCCACCTCCTGCACCACGTCAATCACGCGCTGTTTATCATCAATCACAATTTCTGACTGTTTGTAGTAGCCAAAATTCACGGTTCCTCCCGTGCTGATTTTCCCTGAATCGGGCCGGGTTGCGCCGGTGAGCATATCGAGCAGGGTGGTTTTGCCCGTGCCGTTTTTGCCAATCAGCCCTACCCTATCGAGCCGTTTGAAGGTGTACGAAAAATGATCGAGAATCAGTTTATCGTCGAAGCGTTTGGTGAGGTTTTCGACTTCCAGAATCTTGCTGCCTAAGCGTGAGGTGCGCAGGTTCAGGTCAAGGGTTCCGTCGCGTTTTTGGCCTTTCACCTTGCCTTCCAGATCGCCAAAGGCATCTTCACGGTATTTAGCTTTGGTGCTGCGGGCTTTGGGTTGCTTGCGCATCCACTCTAATTCATGGCGATAGGTGTTAAGGTTTTTTTCGAGTTCGGAGGCTGTCCGGGCGTTGCGCTCGGCTTTTTTCTCCAAAAAATAAGCGTAGTTCCCCTTGTAGGCAAAGATTTCGCCCCCGTCGAGTTCCACAATCTGGTTGCAGACTTTATCTAAGAAATAACGGTCGTGCGAGACCATCAGCAGGGTACCATTATTGGTGGTCAGGAAGTTTTCGAGGTACTCAATCGCTTCTAAATCAAGGTGGTTGGTTGGCTCATCGAGAATAATCAGGTCAGGATTTTGAATCAGCACCCGCGCCAATGACACCCGCCGACGCTGCCCACCCGACAGCGTTGCCACAAACTGCTCTACGTCCTGAATGCCCAACTGCCCCAGCATCTGCCTGATTTGCGATTCATAATCCCAGGCTTCGTGTTTTTCCATCTGGGTCATGGCGCGTTCGAGCGCGTCGGCATCACCAGAGTTCAGGGCTTTTTCGTAATCCCGAACCGCATCAAGGGCCGGAGTTCCGCCCGACAGCACGGTTTCCATCACAGTCAGGGCTTCGTTGAGGTTGGGCTGCTGATCGAGGTAGCCGATGGTGATATCTTTGCGGCTCGTAACCATGCCGCCCGCGTCTGACTGAATAGTGCCGGCCAAGATAGAGAGTAGGGTGGTTTTGCCGGAGCCGTTTGCCCCGACGATGGCAATTTTATCGCCCCGGCTGACCCCAAAATTGACGTTTTTAAACAGCGTCCGGTCGCCAAAGGATTTCGCCAGATTTTCGGCTGAGAGGTAATTCATGGTGTAAAATTACAGAACCCCGGCTAAATGGCGCGGGGCAATCGGTTTTTTGGGTGTGGAGACGCATATTTGCGTCTCATGCGCCGGATTTAATCGGTGTCCCATCCGGCGGTGAGACGCAAAAAACCATCCGGCGGTGAGACGCAAAAAACCATCCGGCGGTGAGACGCAAAAAACCATCCGGCGGTGAGACGCAAAAAACCATCCGGCGGTGAGACGCAAAAAACCATCCGGCGGTGAG
>JBBRUV010000309.1:0-5854 GCA_038247465.1 Cytophagales bacterium | reverse complement strand
TCTAATCCGCAGGGCGCAACCATTGGCCCCAACGACGGGGGTATTGTTTCGACGGACATCATGGTCGTCGCGCCCGACGAAGACCTCACCGTTGTAGCGGCTTACAGAACGGGGACGGTTGCCAAAACCTATACGCTGACTTTCAGGGGGATTTCTACTAAGAAGACATATACTGTTAACGGCTCATTCGCGGCTAATTTGGCTCCGTTTGTTACGTACAACTACTTTGGCACTGCACGCGGGAATAACATCACGCTCAAAAAAGCAGGTACTACGTTTACAGTTGTTCCATAAACGGCTTGATTCAGGCTGAAAAGACGCTATCTTTGCAGTCCGTTTGGTCGAAACAAAAAACTACAAAAGCACAATATGCTGATTATCAACATTAAAGACAACGAGTCTATTGACAAAGCGTTGAAACGCTTTAAGAAAAAATTTGAGAAAACTGGTGTTCTGCGTCAACTGCGCTCACGGACGGCTTTCCAGAAGCCGTCAATCAAGCGTCGGACGCAGGTGATTAAGGCTACTTACAAGGAGAAAACATACGGTAAGCACACGGAGCAGTAGGCTTTTATGATAGGATATGGGGCAATGGCAGTAGGCAGCAATGTTTACTGCTTTTTTGTGTATGGAAACAATCACCGACTTCCTGAACTTTATCCGCACCGAAAAACGGCTTAGTCACCACACCGTTACGGCTTACCAAAACGACCTGCATCAGTTTGAGCGATTTCTTAGGACTGATTTTCACACGGTTGCGCCCCAAACGGCTGAGTTTCTGCACCTGCGGGCGTGGGTGGTCAGTTTGGTAGAAAGTGGCCTCAATAAAACATCCATAAACCGGAAAACGGCCACACTACGGAGTTTCTACGGCTTCATGCTTAGGCGGGGCCACCGCACCACCGATCCCACAAAAGGGCTGCAGGCACTCAAAGCCGCGAAAAAACTGCCGACGTTTCTGGATGAAGCCCCGATGGACCGCCTGTTCGACGTGGCCGAATTTGCGGCTGATTTTGCCGGGCAGCGAGACCGACTCGTGTTGGAACTGCTCTACGGCACGGGCATCCGGTTGAGCGAACTGATTGGCCTTCAACTTAGTGATGTTGACTTATATGCCCGCACCATCGTGGTGTTGGGCAAGCGCAGCAAACAGCGTATTGTGCCACTTACCGACGCGCTTATTGAGCAACTAAAAACCTACCTCGCCGGGCGCGGGCAGGAGTTTGGAACGCCACTACCAACTGATTATCTGGTCCTTACCGATACCGGACAACCGGCCTACCCGGTTCTGATTCAGCGCATTACCAAGAAGTATTTAACGCTCGTGACAACGTTGGAGAAGCGCAGCCCCCACGTATTGCGCCACACCTTTGCCACGCACCTGCTTAATAACGGGGCCGACCTCAACGCCATCAAAGACTTGCTGGGTCATAGTAGTCTGGCTGCTACTCAGATATACACCCATACCAGTTTGGCACAGTTGCAGAAAACTTACGCCCAGGCCCACCCGAAAGGCAAGACTGATAAAGAGCAAGGGTAATGATATTCTAATTTGGATATAACTAAAAACGCCCGTTTGGTTTAAAACCAAACGGGCGTTTTTGACTGAAGTATCTTCTTGGTTATTAGGCTTCTACCTGTCGTTCGTGGCCGGTTTCAAACTCGGCGCTCACTTTGGCGGGGCGCATCTGAATAATTTTCAGTTTAGCCAGCAGCCGGATAACCGGATAAGTTGGATCAATTTCAAACCATTTCGCACCGAAGTTGGCCGCGTTGGGGCGTTTGTGGTGGTTGTTCTGGAACAGTTCGCCCATCATCAGGAAGTCGAGCATCAACGAATTCTTCGATTTGTCGTGGTTGTCGAAGTTCTGATAGCCGTA
This sequence comes from Cytophagales bacterium, assembly GCA_038247465.1. Taxonomy (GTDB): domain Bacteria; phylum Bacteroidota; class Bacteroidia; order Cytophagales; family Spirosomataceae; genus JBBRNH01. The sequence goes on along the minus strand of JBBRUV010000309.1, from coordinate 3,974 downwards.
TTTGTGACCGCTCCAGTTCACGATGGCTCCGTGAATCGGGCCCATCAAAAAGTGAATCGGCAACAAGAAGAAAAACGCCCAGTGCATATCCAAATACAGGTAGGCAAAAACGTAGAAGACGATGTACAATACGCCCCAACTTAGCCGGGAAATGTATGAATCGCCAATTTTCTCGATGGTTTCCCAGACTGGGTAATTCCGATCAAACTGCTGTTCTACTTTTTGCGAACGGTGCAACACGGCGTTGTACAGATCCTTGGTTTTCCACATCATCGTAAACAGATTCTTGGTGTGGTGGGGCGAATGCGGGTCACGCGGGGTGTCGCTGAATGCGTGGTGCATCCGGTGCAGCACGGCGTAGGCGCGGGGGCTGAGGTAACTCGATCCTTGCGAGATGTACGTCAGCAGGTAGAAAAAACGCTCCCAGAACTTGCTCATCGAGAACATTTTGTGGGCTGAGTAGCGATGAAGAAAGAATGTTTGGCAGAAGAGCGACAGATACCAATGCCCAACAAATGCGATGACTGCAACCACAGATAGGTTTTGTTTAATGGTTTAACGGTAGGGTTCTACCCTTGCGTTTAGGTAGAACGGTTTCCACAAAGATACATTTTGTGCGGAAAATTGTTTTGCGTCAATTCGTCGTTGTGGCGTATTGAAGCAGGTTTGCGCCCATCCGCAGGGCTTGCTGCCGGGTTGCTTCGGGGTCGTTATACACGCTTTGATCTTCCCAGCCGTTGCCGAGATCACACTCGTAACTATAAAAACACACCAGCCGCCCCTGATAAATCAGCCCGAACCCCTGCGGCACTTTATTGTCGTGTTCGTGTATTTTGGGCAGCCCATTCGGAAATTTATACTTTTGGTTGTAGACAGGATGATTAAACGGCAACTCCACAAACGAGAGTTCAGGAAAAACGCGCTTCATCTCGCGCCGGATAAATTTATCTAAGCCGTAATTATCGTCGCAGTGCAGAAACCCCCCGGCAGCCAGGTATCGGCGCATAGTCTGCACTTCCGATTCGCTGAAAACGATGTTGCCATGCCCGGTGAGATGCACAAACGGGTACTGAAATAAATCGCTGCTGCCGGGTTCCACAATGTCTTCTTCGGGGAAAATATTCATCCGCAGGTTCTGGTTGGCAAACCGAATCAGGTTAGGCAGCGATGTTTTGTTGGCATACCAGTCGCCCCCGCCGTTATATTTCAGCTTGGCAATTTTGTAACCGGCCTGCGCGTGGGCTTCGCCAATGAACAATGAATACTGGATAATGAATAATGTGAGCAGCAGGCGTTTCATGCAATTGGGTACAGGTGATTTTGGTTGATAACGACGAAGGGTGCTGTTTGGTTACGGATAACGACTGTCATTATCAACAGAAACGCCCCCAGCCAAGTTGGCCGGGGGCGTTTTTGTTATGCTTAACTCCGCGCAACTTAGTTGAAGATATACCGCAGACCCACTTGTGCCTGCCAACGGTTGGCAATCGAGTTGCCGGGCTGGAACGTGTCGGTACGGCGGACAAGTGCCGTTGTAACTTGCGATGGGAACTGAAACACCGGGCGACCTGTGGCAGCCGCTCCTGTGTTGTCGTATCCAACAAATGTGATTGGTGAGCGGGTGATTGTGGTTTGCTCATTACCAAACTTTGAGTCAATCAGGTTGAGCGCGTTAAACACATCAAGTGATAGCTGGAAAGCGTGGCGGGTTTCCCCAAATTTCAGCGTGAACTCCTGCAATACTTTCAGGTCTAACCGGCTCACAAAGGGCGTTTCGGCTCCGTTGCGCTCGGTGAACTGACCCCGGCGACTGCTCAGGTAACTATCCTGCTCAATGTATGCGTTCAGGTCAGTCCATTGCTGAGCGCCTGTGTAAACCACTGCCGTAGCACCCGTGCCGATGGTTTGATCCCGTAGCAGAATATCACCCTGGTTGCGGGGTACAAAGATCAGGTCGTTGGCGATCTGGGCATCTCCGTTCAAATCTCCTGCATAGGTGTAGGAGTAGCGGTTTCCGGTCGAGCCGTTGTAAAACAGCGAGATCGTTGTTGAACCGCCAACTTTGCCCTTATCATACGGCAAACGATACGACGCAACACCCACAATCCGGTGGCGAGTCAGGAAGTTTGAGTACGACTGTACGTTCTCGTTCGGGTCGCCCGAAATCACCCGGTCACGCCAGATAGACTGAGCAATTGAACCACCATCGTTCACCGACCGTGAATCGGTGAATGAGTAGGCCAACTTGCCGTAGAAACCACTGGCAAATGACTTCGAGAGTTCAGCCGTCAGGTTGTATGAATAGCCTTTATTGGTGTTCCTCATCACAATCAGGTCAGAAATGTTCGGGTTACTGGCCGAAATTGCCGTTGCCGACGTCAAACCTCCCTGACCAACCTGACCATAGATTCGGTTGTAAGTTGTTGCTGGGAACCCTGCCGCGTTGTTGTTGAAATAAATCGGGCGATTATCGCTGCCATCCGGTCCGCGCAGGTTTTGCGCCGAAACGGGCAGGTTTGCGTTTTGGTGATAAACACCGTTCAAATCCTTCGTAAACATTCCGTCAAACGTCAGGATAAAGCCGTTGCCGAGGTTGCGGTCAACACCCACGTTGGTTCTGAATACCTGCGGAAACTTGAAGTTCGGGTTGGTGATGGCAATGTTATAGGCTGTGTTAGCCGCTGCCCCGGCTGGCCGGTATTTGTCAATGTCGGGGCTGAATGGCCGGGCATTAACGCCTGTTGCGGGCGGGTTGTTGATTTGTACCGAACCGAACAGTACGCCGTTGTTACTGGCCTGGTTAGAGACCCACACAAACGGAACCCGACCCGTGAAAATACCCAATCCACCGCGCACCTGCGTAACCCGGTCGTCGTTCACGTCCCAGTTAAAGCCAAATCGGGGCGAGAACAACAGCGACGTTTTCTGAAACTGAGACGTGTTAAACCGTTCACCTCCCCGGAAACCCGTCAGGTTGGCTAAGTTGGTGTTTTCCTGAATCTCCGTTGGCACCGTTGGCACATCGGCCCGCAAACCCAGCGTCAGCCGCAGGTTACGCCGTGCCTGATATTCATCTTGTGCATAAAAACTATACTGAGCCGCTTTGATATTGGCGAAGGGAAAGCTACCATCGGGCAGGGCCGAGTACTGAATTGAGAAACGCGTTGGGTTGGCAATGGCCGTACCACTCGTGATTGGCGTTTGTGTGGCATTGCTGATGAAGGCATTAATGCTGGGAAACTGATAGCCACTGTTGTAGTTTGGTGCAAAACCGTTCTGAAATTTGTAAAACTCGTTGTAGGTGCCGAGCGTGAACGTGTGCTTACCGGCGAAGATGGTAAAGTTGTCGGAAATCTGGAACACGTTTGAGTTCAGTACGTTATTGGCCGTAAATGGCTCAAAACCGAAGGCCGTCAACTGCTGACCCGCACCGTTACCAATGTCAACCAGCGGGAAAACGCTCGGTAGGTACGGCATCGCACGGAAGTCGCGGAAGGCCGAATAGCCCATCTGGAAGGTGTTGGCAAACTTACTGCCAAACGTGCTGTTCAATTCGCCGATAACCGATTGCAGGTTGTTGTTAATCCGGTAAAACGAAGCCAGATACGGCAGGGCAATCGCGTTTGGCCCGCGACCCTGTGGCAACGCTCCTGAACCCGACGGTACGATGTCGCTGAACGATTTCAGGTAATTGTATTTGACGCTCAGTTTGTGATTGGTCGAGATGTTCCAGTCTATTTTGAACGTTGCTTTGTCGCTGTTCGATGGTAGTGTGTATCCTTCATACGGGCCGGGATCAAAGCCATACTGTGATTTGATAAACGTAGAGAGCCGGTCAAGGTCAGCCGCCGATGCCCGCGATACGTTTGTACCCGTCAGACCCGGGCGCGCAGCCACCCAGTTGCCCGGTACGCCATCGCTCCGGCGTTCGAGTTCGTAGTTGGCAAAGAAGAACAGCTTGTTCTTGATGATCG
>JBBRUV010000308.1:0-5863 GCA_038247465.1 Cytophagales bacterium | reverse complement strand
GTGCATGGCGGCAACTCGAAGTCCGCAGTGTAAAACTGCGCGTGAAAGGCATCCCGATTTCTATTCGGAAGAAAGCATATTGGAGCGATTTCGGCCCGACGGTTATCACCAAAACCGGAGCTTACGCCCTGCGCTGGAGCGGCCTGTTTGAATCCAGAGTGGGTGAGCAGTGGTACCGGATGAACAAAGCCCGGTCGTTCAGCGAGTTTTATAAGGCGGTGCAGATGACGGCCATCGCGGGTGGGTTCAACATTGTGTATGCCGACCGGCACGACACGATTTTCTACGTTACGAACGGCAAAATCCCGCTCCGAAACCCGGCCTTTGACTGGCATGGCACCCTGCCCGGAAACACCGCCCGGACGCTCTGGACGCAGTTTCACCCCATCGAAGACCTGCCTCAGGTGATTAATCCGGCCAGTGGTTATGTCTTTAACACCAATAACACACCTTACCACTGCACCGCTCCCGCCGACTGCCCCTCGCCCGGCAAATTTGACCCGACGATGGGGATTGAAACGTATGAATTGAACCGCAGCAAACGCATGGCTGAGTTGATGGACGAGTCGCCGAAGCCGGTGAGTTATGAGGAGTTCAAACGGATAAAATACGATTTGCAACTCCCGCGAATGTTGTCGTACCGGCTCGATGCCAACCTGCTCCTGAATCTCGACCCGGCAACAGATACAGCGTTGGCTCCGTTGATGGTGCAGCTCAAAAACTGGAATCACCGGGCCGATACTGCCAACCGCGATGCAGCCGTGTTTCTGGTGGCTTACCGATTTCTGGCCGATCAACGCAAACAAAACGGCTCGGTAGCGGCCCTGACTGCGGACGAATGTGTAACCGCGCTCCGGCACACCAAAACCTACCTGATTGCTCATTTCGGCAGCACAGATATTTCGCTGGGAACGTTGCAACGCCACCGGCGCGGAACGGTTGATCTGCCCATTGCCGGGATTCCTGATGTGTTGGCGGCAATGGATGATGTGCCGGTTGAGAACGGGCGATTGAAGGCCAATCAGGGGGAGTCGTACATCGAACTGATACGATTCAGGAAGGAGGGATTACCGATAATCGAAACCGTGAACGCATACGGAGCCTCGAACCATGCCGACAGCCCACACTACACCGATCAAATGCAACTATTTGTGAATCAGCAAACTAAGCCAATGACACTCGACAAGGCGCAGGTACTGAAAGAGGCCGTGCGGACGTATCATCCGGGGGAGTGAGTTGATGAAATTCTGATTTGTCATTCTGAACCCTTACCCCCAACCGACCCATCGGACTGCCCCTGAATAGGGGGGCTTTGCGCTGCTGGGTTTTGATCCTGAATGTTTTTAGCCCCCTATTCTGGGGCAGTCCGATGGGTCGGTTGGAGATAGGGGGTGAATGGGGAAACAACCAATTATTTCACACTTTTGCCGATCGCTACCAATTCGGAAGCGGGATAAAAGCCGATTACTTTTTTGACCACTTTGCCGTTGCCATCAATGAAAAACAGGGTTGGATAGGCTTCGAGCGGGTATTGCTGGGTGAGGGCCGGGCCTTCACCCTTCTCCATGTCCATTTTCACGTTGATGAACTTCTGGTTGAACACGTCACCCACTTCTTTCTTCGTAAACACCTCTTTCTGAAGGCGTTTGCAGGGGCCGCACCAACTCGCGTAGGCATCCAGAAAGATGACTTTCTTTTCAGCTTTGGCCTTTTTCAGAATCTGCGCCCACTTGGCTTCGGTGAATTTGATGCCCGTTTCAGCAGCGGCAGTTTTGGGGCCATCGGTGGCCTGAGTAGTGGCGGTTCCCCACAAGAGCAGGGCAACAAACATAAATGCTATTTTTTTCATGGTACAATTGGTGATTTGCCTTTTTAAACGATGGCGTTGGCAGTTTTGGTTTCTCCGCGAATACCTTTCACACAAAACGTGCCGAAAATGCTACAACTTCTCCCGCAAAAACTCCGCCGTATAACTCACGCCGTCGGGCAGTTGGGTCATTGCTTCGGGTGTGCCCGTGAACGTGACGTAGCCGCCCGCGTCTCCGCCTTCGAGACCCAGATCAATAATGTAATCAGCGCACTTGATAACCTCCACGTTGTGTTCGATGACGATGACCGAATCGCCCTGGTCAACGAGGGCGTTGATGGCTTTGAGCAGCACCCGAATGTCGTGGAAGTGCAGGCCGGTAGTCGGTTCATCGAAAATAAACAGCGTCTGACCTTTGTTTGGGTTGCCTTTGCCGAGGTACGACGCGAGTTTAACCCGCTGGGCCTCACCGCCCGACAGCGTATTGGCCGATTGCCCCAACCCGACGTAACCCAGCCCGACTTCCTGCAAGGGCAACAGTTTATCGGCCATTTTCCGGTCGGCGATGGCGAAGAAATCAATGGCTTCGTCAACGGTCAGGGCCAGAATTTCGGAGACGTTTTTGCCACCGAGCGTGACTTCCAGCGTTTCCTGCTTGAACCGTCGGCCTCCACAACCATCGCATTTAAGGTAAATGTCGGCCATAAACTGCATCTCGACTTTTACCTCGCCTTCGCCCTGGCAGATTTCGCAGCGGCCACCGTCCACGTTAAACGAGAACTGACTGGGTTTGTAGCCCCTTGATTTTGAGAGCGGCTGCTCGCTCAGGGCTTGCCGCAGGTAATCGTAGGCTTTGATGTAGGTTACGGGGTTTGAGCGGCTTGATTTACCAATCGGGTTTTGGTCAATCATTTCCACCGCAGCCACGCGCCCCACTGACCCGACGAGTTCAGCGAATTTACCGGCTTCTTCGCCGGGGTTGCCTTTGAGCCGCGCCAGGGCCGGATACAGAATCTTGCGAACCAACGTACTCTTGCCCGACCCCGACACGCCGGTGATGACGGTGAGTGTGTTGAGCGGGAACTGCACGTCCACGTCTTTGAGGTTGTTTTCGTGTGCGCCCGTCACGCCGATCCAGTGCGTCGGTTTTCGCCGAAATGCCGGCACCGGAATCGTCTCGCGACCCGTCAGAAAGTCAAGCGTGTGGCTTTTTAGTGGCCAGTGACCAGTAACCAGTGACCAGTCGGTGGTAAACCCTTCATTGATGCCGGGTACCTGATTACTGGTCACTGATAACTGGTCACTGATTTTTCCCTGAAACACCAGCTTTCCGCCACCTAAACCAGCTTCGGGGCCGATGTCAATGAGTTGGTCGGCGGCCCGCATCACATCTTCTTCGTGTTCAACCACAATCACGGTGTTACCCATGTCGCGCAGCGATTCCAGCACACTCACGAGCCGTTTGGTGTCTCGCGGGTGCAACCCAATGCTCGGTTCATCCAAAATGTACATCGAACCGACAAGGGCCGAACCAAGCGACGTGGCTAACTTAATACGTTGATATTCACCGCCCGACAGTGAGTTGGTGAGCCGATTAAGGCTCAGATACCCTAAGCCGACGCGCTCCATGTAGGCCAGTCGGTTGCGGATTTCAACCAAAATCCGGTCGGCTACTTTGCGCTTCTCAGCAGGAAGTTCAAGGTCATCAAAAAACCGAACCGCCGTCGAAATCGGCATCAGCACGAGGTCGGTGATGCTTACTCCCGCCCCTTTTTCAAGGGGAGGGCCGGGGTGGGGTAATTTCACATACCCGGCATCTTTCCGCAGGCGAGACCCGCGACAATCGGGACACACGGTTTTGCCCCGATACCGCGACTGCATCACCCGGTATTGCACCTTGAAACTCTGGCTCTCGACCCACTCAAAAAAACCGTTCAGTCCCACAAAATAGTCGTTGCCCGTCCAGAGTGTTTGCTGATCTTCGGGCGTGAGTTCTTTGTAGGGCCGGTGAATCGGGAAGTCGAACCGGATACCGTTGCGCAGGAGTGGTTTCAGAAACTCATCGCCCATTTTCTCACTCCGCCAGGGCATAATCGCGCCCTCGAATACGGACAGGTTTTTATCAGGAATCACCAAATCAGGGTCAATGCCGAGGACTTTGCCGAACCCGTCGCACCGGCGGCAGGCTCCGTAGGGATTGTTAAAGGTGAACAGATTCACGCCCGGTTCCTCAAACGTGATACCGTCTAACTCGAATTTATCGGAGAAAACGCGGTCTTCGTTCGGCACGTCGGCCCCGCGCACCAACACCACGCGGCAGGTGCCGTTGCCTTCGCTGAAGGCAGTCTGTACCGAGTCAGAGAAGCGGTATTGAGTATCTTCGTCGGGCTGTCCGGCATCATCGAACTGCACCGTTCCCCGGTCAATAAGAATGAGTGGCTGGTGCGGTTCTCCGCCGGAACTGGTGGCTGGTGGCTGGTTGGTTGAGGTGTCAGCAAACTGACCGCTGGCTAAAACAGCTTCAATTTCTCGCACCTCGCCCCCGGCCAAGATGCGGGTATAGCCTTTCTGGAGCAGGATTTTGAGTTCGGCATCTATCGTGCGGCCTTCCTGAATCAGCAGCGGAGCCAGAATCATGACCCGTTTGGGTGCGTCGGTGGGTGTGCCTGACCCGTTATCCTGACCGAAAATGTACTTCACGACATCGGTAACGGTATCTTTTTTCACGATTCCGCCCGACACCGGCGAGTAGGTCACGCCCACCCGCGCAAAGAGCAGTTTGAGGTAATCATAGATTTCGGTGCTGGTGCCAACGGTACTGCGCGGATTGCGGGTCGAGACTTTTTGCTCGATGGCAATAGCGGGCGACACGCCTTTGATGTATTCAACATCGGGCTTTTCCATGCGGCCCAGAAACTGCCGGGCGTAGCTGCTCAGGCTTTCGACGTACATCCGCTGGCCCTCGGCAAAGAGCGTATCAAACGCCAGCGACGACTTGCCCGACCCCGATAAGCCACTGATTACAACTAACTTATTACGCGGGATGGCAACATCTAAACGTTTGAGATTATGAACATTGGCTCCCTTGATGATGATATAGTCTTTGGGGCTGAGTTGGTCAATTGTGCGAAGCGTTTCGATTTCGGCGGTCTGGTTCATGCAGGAGTTTGGCAAACTTAGAAATTAGCTTAGCCAGTTTCTTAACCTGATTCTAACGGTTTTTAGCTGAAGTTGGTTTCTCTTTGTGAAACCGAATAAAGTGCCCCGAATTTTCGTTTTTCATCGTATTCATCATGTACTGATACACTTGCTATGCAACTCGTTCATAAACTGTTTTTAGTAGCCGCCCTGTTGACTGGCAGCCATGCGTTTGCACAAATCACTGCCGACCCCGAAGACCGCGACCGGCGCGAGCAGGGAAAAGACCCACTTCGCACCCAAACACCCGAAGGCCGCCCGTTGCCATTTCTGCAACGGCTACGCGTTGGCGGGGGTATCAGTGGGCTTCGTTTTGGCAATCCAACCATTTTGGGCGCGTCGCCGGTGGTGGCATACCAAGCGTCGGAACGGCTTATTCTGGGTCTGGGAGCGTCGTATACCTACATCCGCTACAAGGCCATTGATAACTCAACGGGCCGCACGATTCCGTTTTTGACCTACAATCAAATTGGCGGACGTGGCTTTGTGATGTATGAAGCGGTGCCGGCTTTGGTGCCGAATCTGTACCTGCACGGCGAACTCGAAAGCACCACAATTGGGGTCAAAAACAACATCACCAACGAATCATCATCGTTAGGAACGTTGACGGCTCCGTTGGTGGGACTGACCTATTCGCAGCGCATTGGGCGGCTGGCAGGCATTAACCTCTCGGCGTTGTATAACCTGAACTACACACCAGGGCAACTGTCACAATCTATCTACGGTAGCCCGCTCGTGATTCGTATTTCGTTTTTCTGAAAAATACCGGCCCGGGCCGACCCTTACCCCCAACCCCCTAAACAGGGGGCTTCGCGCTGCTGGCTTTTGATCCCGGAGGTTTAGCCCCCTGTTTAGGGG
>JBBRUV010000307.1:0-5883 GCA_038247465.1 Cytophagales bacterium | reverse complement strand
TTACGCAAGAGCAAGTGAATCAGCTACTTAGCATGGTCTGACAACCTTTTACTGAGTTTTCAAAATCTTTGGTGCTTACCTGAGTTACCGAACCCGTCAGGTCTTTCTTCTTAGCCGTACCGTAGCCAACCACCACTACTTCTTCGAGTGCTTTGGTGTCGTCGGCCAATTTCACATCAATTGATGAGCGGTTGCCAACAACAATTTCCTGTGAGGTATAACCAATAAAACTCAATACCAGTGTTGCGTTATCGCCAACGTTGCTCAGGCTGTACTTGCCGTCGCTGTCGGTGTTTGTTCCGCGCTGTGTTCCTTTAACCTGCACACTCACGCCCGGCAGTCCCGAACTTGTTGCATCTGTTACACGCCCCGTTACTGTGCGTCCCTGCGCCCATCCGTCCTGACTCCCCAGAAACAGCACCATTGCCAGCGTTGCCACAAAGACGTTCATCTTGTGGCCGAACTGACCTAACCACCTGCCCGCATGGTTACTCGTGTAGGATTTGTTCATCATAAGTTTACAAAAAAAAGTTGGAAAAAACGGATTAAACTGAATGTTTTGCTGAATGTCTATCACTTTTTTGCCAAGTCATTTATGTGATATTGTATGCGTGAAGACGCACTTTGAATAAATACAAACGTACTGATTGTCAGCGTGTAAGGTATATTTTCTGGTGACCTGCAAAGAATTAATAGAACATATCGGCTGAAACAGTTAGCAAACTACAATCATTCAGGCCTAAAATACAAATCTACAAAATACAGGCTGTTATGGGGCAGGGCAATGAAACAGGGCCGTTGAAAATAACGTTTGCCCATTAAGTAGAGTTTTACCCATCGTACAAACTGCAAATGCCCACTACAAATCCAACGGATTTCGTCAATCTGAAAAACCGTCTTCAGGGTGAGTTACATACTGACACCACGTTGCGCACATTATACGCAACGGATGCCTCGGCCTACCGCGAGATGCCCGCAGCCGTTGCCATTCCAAAGTCGGTTGACGACCTGAAAACATTGATCCGCTTTGCCAATGACTATAAAACGTCGCTCATTCCGCGCACAGCCGGAACGTCGCTTGCCGGGCAGGTGGTGGGCAATGGCATTGTGGTAGATGTCTCGAAGCACTTTAACCAGATTCTGGAAATCAACGCCGAAGAACGGTGGGTGCGGGTGCAGCCGGGGGTCGTGCGCGACGAACTGAACATGGCCCTCAAACCGCACGGCCTGTATTTTGGCCCGGAGACATCAACGGCTAACCGAGCCATGATCGGCGGCATGGTTGGCAATAATTCCTGCGGCTCCAACTCCGTTGTGTATGGTTCAACGCGAGAACATCTCCTGGAAGTGAAGGCATTGCTGGCCGATGGGTCAGACGCTATTTTCGGAAATTTACCGGCAGAAGCATTAAGCACAAAGAATAACCTGCCGGGGCTTGAAGGGGAAATTTACCGAACCCTGACTTCGATGCTGGCTGACCCGGCGAATCAGTCCGAAATCCGCCGGAATTTCCCCAAACCAACCATCGAACGCCGTAACACCGGCTACGCACTGGATATGTTGGTTGGCTTTTGGGAGAAAGAGGACAATAGGGACAGAGAAGATGAGGGAGATATAACATCTTCGTCACTTTCGTCCCCTTCTCTTAACCTTTGCCAACTCATTGCCGGGTCAGAAGGTACGCTTTGTTTTTTGACCGAAATCAAACTCAATCTGATTCCGTTGCCGCCCAAAGAACAGGGGTTGGTTTGTGTGCATTGCCGTTCGATTGATGAAGCACTGCGGGCTACTCTTGTGGCGTTGCGCTACAAACCGCAGGCCGTTGAGTTGATTGATGATATTATTCTGGATTGCGCCGACGAGAACGCCGAGCAACGAAAAAACATGGCGTTCGTGCAGAAAACCGATGCCGACACATTCCCGATTATCTTAGTCGTTGACCTGTCGCACAACACCCGCGCCGAGGTCGAAGTCGTTGCCGCCCAGATGGAAACCGACATGCGGGCCAACGGGATGGGCTATCATTTTCCGCTGCTTTTTGGCGACGATACCAAAAAAATCTGGACCCTCCGCAAAGCCGGATTGGGTTTGCTCGGCAACCTCCCCGGCGACGCAAAAGCCGTGGCCGTAATTGAAGATACGGCAGTTGATGTGGCCGACCTGCCCGCCTACATCCGCGATTTTAACGACATCCTGAAAACGCACAACATGACCGCCGTGCATTATGCCCACGCCGGGTCGGGCGAGTTGCATTTGCGGCCCATTATCAACCTCAAAACCGCCGAGGGCCACCGTCAATACCGGATGATTGCCGAAGAAATTGCCGCGCTCGTCAAAAAATACAACGGCTCGCTGTCAGGCGAACACGGCGACGGGCGGTTGCGGGGCGAGTTTATTCCGCAAATGGTAGGGGCGCACAACTACGAACTCATGCGGCAGGTGAAGCACGTCTGGGATCCAAACGGTATTTTTAACCCCGGCAAAATTGTAGATACGCCCCCGATGGATACCTTTCTGCGCTACGAAGCCGGGCAGAAAACACCTGATTTCAAGACCTATTTCCGGTACGAAAATCAGGATGTGCTGCAACACGCCGAGCAATGCAACGGCTCTGGCGATTGCCGCAAAACGCCAATGTCGGGCGGCACGATGTGCCCCAGCTACATGGCAACCCGCAATGAAAAAGACACCACACGGGCGCGGGCCAACATACTGCGCGAAATGCTGACTCACTCCGAAAAAGAAAACCGGTTTGACCATCCTGAAATTAAAGAAGTGTTTGACCTTTGTTTGTCGTGCAAAGGCTGCAAGTCAGAATGTCCGTCGAATGTGGACGTTGCGAAGCTGAAAGCCGAGTTTTTGCAGCACTATTACGATGCCAACGGTGTGCCGATTCGGTCGCGGCTGATTGCTAACTTTGCCCGGCTGTCGGGGCTGGCAAGTTATGTTCCCTGGGCCTGGAACGCCGTGCTGGGAACGCCCGCCCTCCGCCGGATTGCCAACCGTGTGGTCGGTTTCCACCCCGACCGGACGATGCCGTTGATGGGACGTGAAACGGCGAAACAGTGGTTCGTAGCTCGTGGTTCAACTGGGTCTGCCCAGCGGTTTGCCGTTCAGAACATCGAGAACCACAAACCACGATCTACGAACCATAAACTTTACCTCTTCTGCGATGAATTCACCAATTTCAACGACCCCGAAGTAGGCAAGGCGGCTATTCGGCTCTTTGAACAGCTTGGCTATCAGGTAGTTATTCCTGAACATGGTGAAAGCGGGCGGGCAGCTCTCTCGAAAGGAATGTTGAAAATGGCCCGTCAAATGGCCGACCGAAACATCCGGGCGTTAGCCGGGCTGGTTACGGAAGAAATGCCGTTGGTTGGTCTTGAACCCTCGGCAATTCTGACCTTTCGCGACGAATACCCTGAATTGGCAAGCGAAGAACTGATACCCGATGCTAAACGACTTGCTAAAAACACGCTGACGTTTGAGGAATTTATAGCCCGCGAACTCGATGCCAAACGCATTCGCCCGGAGCAATTCACAACCGAAACGCGGCTCATCAAACTGCACGGACATTGCCAGCAGAAAGCCGTGTCGTCGCTGGTGCCGGGTAAAAAAGCACTCTCGTTGCCCAAAAACTACACAGTACAGTTAATCCCATCGGGCTGTTGTGGCATGGCCGGGTCGTTTGGCTACGAGAAAGAACATTATGACCTCTCGATGCAGATTGGTGAGTTGGTTTTGTTACCCACCGTTCGGCAGCAACCCGCCGACGTGATTATTGCCGCGCCCGGCACGAGTTGTCGGCATCAGATAAAAGATGGCACGGGCCGCAAAGCCCAGCATCCGGCAGAAATATTGTTTGATGCGCTGTTGTAAGTAATAGAATAAAGTAAAAAAGTATTTTTAGCTTGAAAATGACTCTGAATTTCAATAAATCTCCCGATGGCCTTCTCCCCGCCATCATTCAGGACGATCAGACTGGCTGCGTGCTGATGCTGGGCTACATGAACGCCGAGGCCTACGCCAAAACGCAGGCCGAAGGGATTGTTACGTTTTTCAGCCGCAGCAAAAACCGGCTCTGGACAAAGGGCGAAACGTCGGGTAATTTTCTGCACGTCCGGCAAATTATCCCTGACTGCGACGGTGACACACTGCTCATCAAGGCCACGCCCGACGGGCCCACCTGTCATACCGGGGCCGATACTTGTTTTGAGGAAGCCAATTCTGGCCGGGCCGCGCAAGGCCGGGGCCAATTTCTGAATTACCTGCAAGGCGTTATCCGGGAGCGGAAAAACGCGCCTACTGCTGATTCATACACGGCGCGGCTGTTCAAAAAAGGCGTAAACAAGATTGCTCAGAAAGTGGGGGAGGAGGCCGTTGAACTGGTGATTGAGGCCAAAGACTCAAATGATGACCTGTTCCGGGGCGAAGCCGCTGACCTGCTGTTTCATTACCTGATCCTGCTCGAACAGCGCGGTATGGATTTAGACGAGGTGATTGGGGAGCTGCAAACCCGGCATACCAAAAAATAAGTTTTTAGTAGCTGTTCTGAGTGTAGGTTGTTTTATCCATGTTTACGTTCGTAAAAATCAACGCTCAAAATCAGATTAAACTCATGGGATTCATTATCCGAATTTTAATTAGTGCTGTCGCCGTTTATGCTGCCAGCCGGTTTATACCCGGCGTTCGGGTTGGCGGCATTGAGTATGCTTTGTTAGTTTCTGTTGTACTGGGGCTTTTAAACGCCTTTTTAAAGCCGATTCTGGTGTTTCTGACCATCCCAATCACGATTTTGACGCTGGGGCTATTTTTGCTCGTCATCAACGTTATTATGGTTTATCTGGCCGATTACCTCATCACGCCTGGTTTTAAAGTGGACGGCTTTATCCCGGCCCTGCTGTTCAGTTTTGTGGTCTCGGTTGTTACCTGGATTATTGATTCAATGGTGAATTGATCGTTTCAGGATACCGTTAAACGCGAGTTTTCTTCTGCAAGAAAAAAATTCGCGTTTAACGGTACAACCATCTGACACCTGGGTTACTTTTCTTGTTGTGCATGTATGAAAACTCGTCTCTCCCTCATCGTGCTGCTGTTATGCAGCATCAGTATACACGCCCAATCACTGCTCTGGGAAATTTCGGGCAACGGTCTCAAGCAGCCATCTTATCTGTTTGGCACGTATCATATCCTGAAAGACAGCTATTTATCCCAGAATCCTCGCATCAAAACGGCTTTCACACAGGCCGAGGGTGTGGTGGTCGAAACCATAATTGACTCGTCGGCCATGTTGCAAATGGCGATGCGGGCCATTATGTTCGATAAAAGCCTGCCAAAATTGCTGCCCGAAGCCGATTATAAACTCGTGGCCGACGAATTTAAACGCGCCACCGGCTACGACATGATGCTCTTTAACCAGATGAAACCCATCGTAACGGCCACTATGATCGGTTTGTCTTATGTAGAGAGCGAAAGCGAAAACGACACGCTCCAGAAATTCACCGGCCAGCCCCTCGATTTATATTTTGCGTCGGAAGGCAAACGGGCTGGCAAAACCATTATGCCCCTCGAAACGATGGAGCAGCAGATGGGTTTTTTATATGACCACGACCCGGTTGAAAAACAAGCGGCTGACTTAGTGACGATGGTTCGCCAAAAAGACAAAACACGGCTGTCCGGTCGGCAATTAACCGCGCTGTACCTCCGCGAAGACCTCGCCGGGATGTGGAAACTCAGCCAGGAGCAGGAGCAAAAACCGGGCGACATGGCCTACCTCGTGAAAGACCGTAACCAGAACTGGATGAAGCAGTTACCAGCAAAAATGGCTATCCGCCCCACGTTTATCGCTGTTGGTGCGCTCCACTTACCCGGCCCGGATGGATT
>JBBRUV010000306.1:0-5912 GCA_038247465.1 Cytophagales bacterium | reverse complement strand
GTTAAACTTTTTAGACGAAAAATTCACCAGCGCGAACATCGGTCCGATAAAATGACTGTCTAATTCGGGTTCGTTCCAATCGTGAACGTTGAAGGTAAGCAGGCTTCTAAAATGCGCCAACGATTGGTTTTCAAAGGCCGATAGGTCAATCGGAATCGTCAACCAAGAATCAAGCGCGGAAAGTGAGTCAACTTGTTCTAAGGAGAATGTCTTCTCTAAAAATTTGAGCGTACAGTCTCTGAAAAATTTAGTTTGAGTGGTCATTTCCTTGATCGGTTAGCTGATCAAAGGTACAATAACGGCATCACACCGCCCACCGTTTCAACGCCTGATAGACCCGGTGCGTGGGCAAACCCATGACGGTGTAAAACGAGCCTTCGATGCGCTGCACACCAATCAAACCAATAAAATCCTGCGCTCCGTAGGCACCCGCTTTGTCGAAGGGTTTACAAACTTGAATATAATACTCAATTTCGGCATCGGTCAGGTTGGCAAACGTTACGGTTGCTTCATCGGTGAAAGAAGTCAACTCGCCCGGCGCAAGAATGCACACACCGGTACGGACGCGGTGGCTCCGGCCCGACAAACTCCGCAGCATTTGGTAGGCTTCGGCTGCGTCGGCGGGTTTGTTCAGGATTTGGTTATCCAGAATTACGACCGTATCAGCCGTGATAATGAGCCGATTACCGGAGTCATGCCTAAATTCGTCGGCTTTCTGGCGGGCCAGAAACTCGGCCACGTCGTCGGGCGGCATCGTGTCTGGGAAGGCTTCGTCGGTGGGGCGGGTCTCGATAGTAAACGCAAAACCGGCATCGGTCAGGAGTTGCTTTCGGCGCGGAGACCCGGAGGCCAGAACAAGGGGGTAATGGAGGGTAAACATTTTTTGACGTATGAGATCAGATATTTGATGTATCAAAACAAGGTGAGTGATATATTGTGCGGACAGGCGGACCAGATTAACCGCAAAAATCGCAAATCATCGGGCATACATCATATACCCCATATTATACATGACTTTCCGTCTTGCTACTCCTACCGATCTCGACACGTTGCTGACGCTCTCGGTTCAATCTATGCGAGAAGCCTTTGGCCCCCCCCATAACCCGGCGGAGGTTACAGAAGCGTACATGGCGGGGGCCTTCACGCCCGATAATCTCGCCCGTGACCTGGCCGACCCGCGCTCGACGTTTATACTGGCCTGCACCGATGCCGGACAGTCAATTGGATACGCACGGTTGTATCGGCGCAGACCCCCGCGCCGGATGCCCGAACCATTTCGGCGGGCGGGGCAGGCCATCGAAATCGAACGGCTGTATCTGTTGCAGTTGGCCATTGGGCGGGGGCAAGGCCAGCAATTGATGGATTATTGCCTGAATATAGCCCGTGCCGACGGCTACCAGGCCGTTTGGCTGGGCGTGTGGGAGCGTAACCACCGCGCCATTCAATTTTATGACCGAAACGGTTTCGTGCGCTTCGGCTGGCACTATTTTCAGTTCGGGCCCGACCGGCAACGCGATTTCTGGATGGTACGGGCGTTATGAATTAAACCCTCGATGGAAACAATCTGTCTGTTATCCACGCAAGCATTTGAAACGACTAATTACCAAACGTCTGTACCAGTGCAACCGAACAACTACATCACCCGTGTTTGCCGCGTGTTTAGCCTGCACTGCATGCTGCTGTTGGTATGCGGTTTCGGTATGATGTTGCCAGCGGTTGCCCAAAAAACCGACAGCACAAAAACCATATTGTTGCCACGCCAGCGGTTTATGCGGGATTCGATAGCGGCTCAACGGGCGGCTTTTAGTTTAGACACCATCGGCCATCGCACCGATAGCGTGCGCTACACGCAGTTTCGGGAAACGATGTATAAACGACGACTGACGCGCCAACTCTATGATGCCGTTTTTCGGGATATATACAACCGAAGTCAGCGAAAGGGCGAAATCAGTCAGATCGAAGAAAACCCATTTTTGCCTTTTTCCGGGCGGGTCATCGCTAATGTCTATATCCGGCGGCTCAAGGTGTTTGGTCAGTCGGTTTATGACACCCTACGAAAAGAAGGCAACTGGGTTGAGCAGGTTGGTAATCGGCTGCATACCAACACCCAGGCGAACGTAATCAGGCGGCAGTTTCTGCTCTTCAGCGCGGGCGACACCATCAACCCGGCGCAAATGCGCGACAACGAGCGGCTGCTCCGAACGACCAACATTTTTCACGATGCCCGGATTTTGGTGGCTGCCCGGCCCGGTAGCAAACGCTTCGCAGACGTGTATGTGATTACACAGGATGTCTGGTCGCTCGAACCCGACGGCGGGTTGGGCGGGCTGAACAACTTCCAGATTGCCCTTAATCAGCGTAACTTCCGGGGGTTGGCCCATCAGGTTTATGGCCGCCTGAACTACAACGGTACCGACCCCGTGCAAAAACTTGAGTATCAGGGCCGATACGCCATTCCGTTCATCAATTTTTACGGGCGAAAAACCTTTGCCACTGCTGAGGGGAATGTGCTGTGGCTCCGCGACATTAAGCAGGCCAGGATTCGGCTCTCGAAACCGTTCCTGACCCCTGATACAAAGGTGGCCTACGCCGTGGAGATGAATATTACCGAACTCCGCAACCGGATTTTTACGCCTAACGACAGTGCCGTATTTTTTCCGCTGCGCTATCGTTACACCGATGGGTGGTTTGGCCGGTCGTTTCGGATAAAAGTAGGCAACGCGCAGGACGACCGAAGGGCGCGGATTGTGGTGGCTCTGCGCGGCACCCGGTACACGTTTTTGAAACGCCCCGACATCACCGCCGACTCGAACCAACTCTATCAGAACAGCCGGACGGTGTTGGTTAGCGTCGGGTATTCGCAGCGGCAATACGTCCGCGATGTGCTGATTTATGGCTTTGGGCGCACCGAAGACGTGCCGGTAGGTGGGTTGCTGTCGGTGGTGGCCGGTTCTGATTACGCCGAACTGGGGCACCGCACCTATGCGGGGGTCAATTTTTCGCGGGGGCAGTATCTGCGCTCGGCGGGGTATCTGTATGGCTTAGTAAGTATCGGCGGGTATCTGCGTACCAAGCAGAATCAGTTGCAGCAGGGTACGTTTTCGGCAACGGCCAACTACTTTAGCCCGCTCATGAAAAATTCCTGGGGGCAAATGCGCCATTTTTTGAATTTTCGGTACACAACCGGACTCAATCGGTTCAACAATGAATTTATTTCACTGTCAGGCACGGAGGGTGTGGGCGTGTCAACTGATGCGTTGCGCGGCACCAACCGGCTCCAGGTCAATTACGAAACTATTTTGTTTTCTGAACTCAACGTTATCGGTTTCCGGGTGGCCTTTATTGGTTTTGCCAACCTCGGCCTGATTAGTTTCTCAAAACAATCACTCCTGCAAAGCCCACTGTATCAGGGCTATGGCCTGGGGTTTCGGTTTCGGAACGAGAACCTGACGTTCAATAGTTTTCAAATCCGGCTGGCCTATTACCCCAACGTTCCCGGCATTTCACAACGCTTCCGGTATGATTTTGAGGGCGTTCCGACGCTGCGTTTCCGCGATTTTGGCATCGAAGCACCGACCATCGTGGGCTATCAATAAACTATTTTTGTATTAAATGTTGCTACATCAACTGTAATAACACTATATTTGTGCCATGTCCATCGAACAAGACATCAAGCAGGCCCGGTTTCGGTCGCCGTATCAGCGCATGGCGGTCAACCTGTTGTTTACCAGCAACTGGATTGGCGATATGCAAATGCGACTGATGAGACCCCAGGGCATCACGCTCCAACAATACAACGTGCTGCGGATTCTGCGCGGTCAACATCCAAACCCCGTGCGCGTGGCTGATATTATGGAGCGGATGCTCGATAAAATGTCGAACGCATCGCGGCTCGTGGATAAACTTGTAGCTAAAGAATTTGTCAAACGCACCGAATGTTGCAGCGACCGCCGGGCCGTTGACGTGGTGATTACCGAAAGCGGTCTGGCCTTGCTGACCGAGATAGATGACTTGCAGACAGGCTGGGAAACCACGCTCAGTACGCTCAATGAAACCGAAGCCAATCAACTCAGTAACTTGCTTGATAAGCTCCGGGGTTCTGAATGACGCATTTTTTTACAATCAGTTCACAATAAATAACATTTTTCTAACCGTGAAAAAAGTAACACTTTTCGCTGCCTTGCTGCTAACCTCAGCCACCACGTTTGCCCAAACTTGGACAAATGACCCTGCTCACTCGAAATTAGCCTTCACCGTGACGCACCTGATGCTGTCGGAGGTTGACGGCTCGTTCCGTAAATTCGACGTGAAGATGACCTCAGCCAAAGAAGATTATTCTGATGCTCAAATTGACCTGACTGCCGATGTAAACAGCATTGACACCAACGAAGAAAAGCGCGATGCCCACCTGAAAAAGCCTGACTTTTTCGATGCGGCTAAATTCCCGACCATGACCTTCAGAAGTACGGGTATCCAGAAATTGGGTGGTAACAAGTACAAGTTGATGGGCAACCTGACGATGCACGGCGTAACCAAACCCGTCACGCTCGATGCAACCATCACCCCGGCTACGACGCACCCGATGAATAAGAAGACCGTAGCCGGTTTTAAAGTATCGGGTGAAGTGAAACGCGCTGATTTCACCCTCGGTACGATTCCGGCGGCTATTGTAAGCGACGAAATCGGCATCCGTGCCGGTGGCGAATTGGTGAAGAATTAACGTATGACTCATTCGGCGAAGGCCGGAAAGTCATTCAGAAACCGCCATTCGGCGGTTTCTTTGTTTATGGCCCCGCAGAAATGTTCCAGCCCGTTGCTCACAATCCAGTACGGAGCCTGATGCACGTGATTATACCGGGCTACCTGATCGAAAACGGCCCTTGAAATCGCCACCGTCGGGGCTTTGCACTCAACCACCAGGAACGGTTGTCCGGCCCGGTCAAAAACCACCAGGTCGGTTCGCTTCCGGGTTTGGTTCAGTGTCAAGCCACCCTCGCACCGGATCAGGGCTTTGGGGTATTGGTAGTGGTTAATCAACAGATGGACAAGGTGTTGCCGCACCCATTCTTCGGGCGTGAGCCGAACGTGTTTCCGGCGCAGCACGTCGAAAATATACGGCTTGCCATCCTGCTCAGTTAGCTGATGATTGAAGTCGGGAAGGTTTAAACTGGTCATGTACAAAATTACAAAACCCCCGCATTTATGCAGGGGTTTTGCAATGGCAAAATCTTTTGCCCCTGCGCTTCAACCGGGGGCAGGAGATTATCGCACAACCACATCAAAATTCGTGTCTAAATCGGTGGTGCCGGGCGTGGGGGTGCCGTTTTTGGTGTTGGGCTGGTGTTTCAGTACAAGGCGCAGTTTGCCCGTGCTGGCTGCGCCTGTTACCATCCTCGACTCTAAACCTACCGAAAACGGCCCCGGCGCGGGGTTGGTGTCGCGGTCGGTGATGGTCACGGTCAGGTTCAGCCCTGTTGTCGGCGTAAAAATAAACAGGTGTTCGTTGGCTTCATCTTTAACCTCTGCCGACACATTCAGGGCGGGCGTTTTGGTCTTGTCGCTCAATAACACGCGGGCGTTGTAGGTCGTGTTCGGTTTTAGCGTCAGGGTAGCCTTGCTGAAGTCGGCAGTCGTGTTCAGGTTTTCGACCGTTGCCGTTATTACCTCGGTTGCGCTGGCTGCGTTGGTCAGTTGCAGCGTGGCGGTTGTGATGGCTTCGTTGTCGTCGGTTGGGGCAACATCTTTTTCTTTGTTGCAGCCATTAAGCAGCAGTAAGGCTGGCAATAAGAGCAGGAGCGATTGTTTGGTAAGATTCATACAACTTGGTTTTTTAAACGTGAACTGATATTCTTAACGACCTTACCCCCAACCGACCCATCGGATTGCCCCTATACCCCCAACCTCCTAAACAG
>JBBRUV010000305.1:0-5926 GCA_038247465.1 Cytophagales bacterium | reverse complement strand
GCAAAGTGGCAACGTGGCGCCTGAATTTTAGTTGATTCCCTGTAAATCTAATCCGCGATACAGCCGTTTGAGGGGTAACGGACAGTCGTGCAGAGCATACAGAATGGCAACAGCGTCGTCGCCGTCGTAGTCGCGCAACAGCCACGAGTTATCGGGTTGCCGGGTATACACCGTTACGCGCTTATAGTCCTGATTAACAAGCACGTATTCTTTGAATGAAGGCAAACTGCGATACCACTCAAACTTGCTCTCGCGGTCATGCTTTTCAGTAGGTCGAGACAAAACCTCAACCACAATCAACGGATTGGTGATAACATCCCGGCGATTTTGGTAGTACTCGGGTTTTTCGCAAATCACAACCGCGTCCGAATAAACCACTTTATCGAACTGTTCGATTCGGATTTTGGTATCGCTCCCGTTCACGAAATAGGCGTAGTCATATTGGTCAACAAAATTATTTAGTACTGTAATTACTTTACCGCCCAGGTTATCATGGTTAAATGAGCCCCCTGCCATTGGTTTATAGTATCCATTATGAAATTCGTGTTTGTGAAGAGATGTCTCTTCGGCCCGAAAATAGGCTTCGAGCGTCATCCGGCGCGGCTGTCGGGGCGGTTTGCGTCGGGTAGCGGGTACAGCAATCAGGGCTTCGGCCATAAAATACAGGTTGACTATCGTTTCAAAGATAGCAAAAATCCGGCTGTTGACCGTAGTCTCCAAACTACGAGCAACAGCCGGATTCTAACTGCCTGATTCAACAGTTAAAACGAGTTATCGTCGGCACTGGGGCCATAACTGCCGGGAATCGGAATGTCGAGCAACCGCAAATAAACGCCCAACTGCGCCCGGTGGTGTACAATCTGGCAAAACGACTCGCGCAGAGCCTGACTTTTAGGCAAGCGGCTATACACATCGTCACCGTTCCGCATCGTCCAGATATCGGTCATTTGTTCTTCACGAGCGGTTGCCAAATGCGCCCGTCCGTCGGCTAAATTAGTCTCAAAAAACGTCATCAGTTCGGTGCTGTTGGCAATCGGGGTGGGCGTATAGGGCGTAGTGGCAAAATCGAGTTCGTCGGTCGTCAATGCGAGCGTAAACCAGGCCGGAATTTCGGCAACGTGCGTGGCTAACTCGCGCATGGTCATACTTTTGGGGTGCGGTTGCCAGCCGAACTTGTCGTCAGGAACGAGGGCGAGCATTTTGCGGGTCGTCTGGGCTTCCTGCTCCATTTCGTTGAGAAACATCGGGATCATATCCATTTCTTTGTCAGTTTGATTACCGATACAAACAAACTGGTAGCCACTGACAACTGTATGTCAGCAGGGGAGCAGGATCATGAACCGATTGTTGCAACCGCACGATCTCTACTGCATTTTTACGACTTAACGCCTTCATCGCTCCAATTCATGCCTTACCGCCACGTCATCGGCCCCGTTACCTACACCTTTGCCGACCTGAAAACGCTGCTCGCTCGCGCCACCCCCCGGCGGTCGGGCAATGAACTGGCGGGTGTTTCGGCGCGGTCGGCCCAGGAGCGGGTAGCCGCGCAAATGGCCCTCGCCGACCTGCCGCTGACCACGTTTCTGACCGAAGCCGTGATTCCCTACGAAACCGACGACGTGACCCGGCTCATTATTGACAGCCACGATACCGCAGCGTTCGCTCCAATCAGCCACCTGACGGTTGGTGATTTCCGGGATTTTTTGCTGGCCGAACAAACCACATCTGAGAGCATTCGCCTGATGAACAGGGGATTAACGCCAGAAATGGTAGCGGCTGTGTCGAAACTGATGCGGAATCAGGATTTGATCACGGTTGCGGCTAAATGCCAGATTATCACGCGGTTCCGCAACACCATCGGTGGGCGGGGGCGGCTCTCGACGCGGCTCCAACCCAACCATCCCACCGACGATTTCCGGGGCATTGCGGCCAGCGTGGTTGATGGACTGCTATATGGTTCGGGCGATGCCGTGATTGGCATAAACCCCGCCACCGACCACGTGCAAACCACCGTTGGCCTGCTGAGAATGCTCGACGACATCCGGCAGCGGTTCGCCATCCCGACCCAAACCTGCGTTCTGAGCCATCTTACCACTACGTTGCAGGCTATTGAGCAGGGCGCACCCGTTGATCTGGCGTTCCAGAGTATCGGCGGTACCGAAGCCCTGAACCGCTCATTTGGCGTGAGCCTGAGCCTGTTGCAGGAAGGACTGGAGGCCACCCGCGCCCTGAACCGGGGAACGGTGGGTCAGAATGTCATGTATTTCGAAACCGGGCAGGGCAGCGCACTCTCGGCCAACGCCCATGCCGGGGCCGATCAGCAGACCCTCGAAGCGCGGGCCTACGCCGTGGCCCGGCACTACGAACCGTTGTTGGTGAACTCGGTGGTGGGGTTTATCGGGCCGGAATATCTCTACGACGGTAAGCAGATTATCAGGGCCGGTCTGGAAGACCATTTTTGCGGCAAACTCCTGGGCCTGCCGATGGGCGTGGACATCTGCTACACCAACCACGCCGAAGCCGATCAGGACGACATGGACACCCTGCTGACACTCCTCGGCACGGCGGGCGTGACGTTTATTATGGGCATTCCCGGTGCCGACGATGTGATGCTGCACTACCAAAGCACTAGCTTTCACGATGCACTGTATATCCGAAACTTACTCGGCTTGCGCCCCGCGCCGGAATTTGAATCCTGGCTAATACAAATGGGCCTTTCTGCCGATGGTGTTCATATTCTGCCCGCCGGCGCCAGTCATCGGTTGCTGGGAATTTAGACGTTTGCAGGACTTTGTCCGATGCCTTCATTGGCCAGATAACGGGCTTATCGCTTTTTAATCAAAGACACACGGTTTACTCCAACGCCTGATACACTGTACTCCTGAACTTCCGCACAAAATCGCTGTAGTGAGCATAGGGCTGCACGTTCGTGAAAACCAGCAGAATCAGGTTCTCGGCGGGGTCAATTGTGAATTCCGAGCAGTACATCCCTCCCCACGTAAAACTACCCGGCGTGGCCTGATCGGCGTAGTGCGAGTTGGCCGTAACCAACTGAAAACCAAGCCCAAATTTATCGCGCCGATCCCAGACTTCGCTGCTGCCAATCTGGTTTATAACCATCATATCAACCGTTTTCCGGCTCAGGATTCGCTTGTTATTGACGGTGCCGCCGTTGAGCATCATCTGGCAAAACCGGGCGTAGTCGGCAACGGTGCTGACCAACCCCGCCCCGCCCGAAAAGTAGGTTTTTGCACCCCACACCGATGAGTTTCGGTAGGCCGCGTTGGTGTTCAGTTTCAGCGGTTTGGCCGCGTCGCCCTTGTCATACAGTTCAACGAGCCGGGTAATCTTGTCGGTAGGCAAATAAAAATACGTGTCGGTCATGCCGAGCGGTTCCAGAACGCGCTCGCGCAGCGCAATATCCAGCGATTGGCCCGACAGGATTTCGACTAACCGCCCGATAATGTCGGTGTTCAGACCATAAACGAAGGCCGTGCCGGGGTCGGTGGTGAGCGGACGTTTGGCCAACTTGTTCACCACGTCTTCGAGCTTGTCGGCTTCGATGGAGTTAAAAAACGGAACCGCAAATTCGGACCGTTTGTCGAGCGGGTGTTCGTAGGGAATGCCCGCGTTGTGGCTCAACAACTGCCGGATGGTGATTTCTGACTTGGCCGGGCGGGTCTGAAACGTTCCCTTCGTGGCATTAGCCGTGTCGTAACGAGTCAACACGCGCGGATTTTTAAACGCCGGGATATAGTTCGAGATGGGCTCATCAAGCATAAACCGGCCTTCCTCAAAAAACGTCATCAGCGCCACCGTCGTGATGGCTTTCGATTGCGAGGCAATCCTGAAAATATCGTCGGTCTTGATGGGTATTTTCTTCTCTACATTGCTGAATCCGAACGCTTTATGATGCACGATTTTTCCGTTTCGGGCCACGAATGTCACGGCGTTGGGCGCGATTCCCGTGTCCACAAACCCCTGCAACAGTGCGTCGAGCCGTTGGAGTCGGTCAGCAGAGAAACCGGCTTCGGCAGAATTTTTGGCAGTGGTGAATGTCTGGGCGGGCTGCGCAAATGAGAAGGTGGCAACAAGCCACAACGCACTGATAATAAGAGGGTTTTTCATGATTTTTAGCTGCTTTGATTTAATTTGGTATTCTGATTCCGGGGCTACCCCGCTCCACCCCCAACCGACTTACCGGCCCGTGCCGCCCCGCCAAACCGACCCATCGGACTGCCCCTAAACAGGGGGCTAAACCTCCGGGGTCAAAAGCCGAAGGCTTTATAAGCCCCCTGTTTAGGGGGTTGGGGGTAGTTGACTGACCATTCCTGCCCCAACCGCCTTATCCGTCAGGGTAATTCCCCATAAATCGGTTTGCACTCCACCCATGCTTTTGCCCGTCAGCGACACGCCCGCCGTTGCCAGCGGAGAGCCGGGCCGGGGCCGGTAGCCGCGCAGGGTTGCCAGGGTTTGGGGCGTGGGCGATTCGCCGGTGCGCGTTGCCGACAGGCCCGGTTCCATAAACCGCCCGCCCGCAACCGCCCGTTTTTTGCCGTCAACAGCCCAGAATACATTACCCGCCAAAACGGTGTTGGGTTGGGCCGGTTCGATGGTTACGAACGGTATCGGGCCGGACGTGATAAACAGGTTATTCCAGAACCGAATCGCCCCGTTGGGCTTCCCCTCGATCCAGACACAGCACTGATTGCCAGTAGGTTGACGGGTGCTAAAGACCGTGTTCTGATACACCCGCAGGTTGGTAATGGGCGTGCCGCCGGTGCCGATGTGAATGTCGCCGTAGCGGTTCACGCGGCCGTTGTCTTCCAGAATATTGTAGCAGATCACGTTGTCGCCGAGCCGGTGCGGAGCCTGGTCATAGTTCCAGACCAGAATCCCGGCCCCGTCGTTGTCGCGGGCGTAACAGTGTTCAATTCGGCAAAAGGTGGTGCCGCCGTCGAGGTCAAACCCGGCTCCGTCGAGGCCGCTGCCGGTGCGGTTGCCAATCGCTACGCAGTGATGAATAACGGCGCGGTTGGCCGCATGGAGCCAGATACCGCACGGCCCACCCACGCGGCTGTTGCACAAAAACCCGTTTCGGTAGGCCGCGCAATGCGTGATTTCGGCATCTTCCACGTCGTCAATTTCCATACCGGAGCCGCTATGATTTGTCAAAAACAGCGGGTCGCCGGTGTTTTCGGTGGCCGTAACCCGTTCAACCTTCACCCGATGATTGGCGTATCCTACGGCGCGGGTATTCCAGATGCCCGTCACAAACAGGCCATGATCTTGATTTTTCGACAAGGCACAGTCCGAGATAATCACATCGGTAAAGCCGCTTTGGGTGCTGTCGGCGGGCTGACCACCCAGAAAAATACCGTCCCTGCCGAATCCTGATGCGTCAACATGGTCAATTCGGACAAATACGCGCTGATCGGCGCGGGGCCGGGTATTGATGAATTGCACCCCGTAACCCCGGTTTTTGGCGCAGTTTTGCCCCGCTACAATCAGGTTTTTGACGATAACACCGCCCGCGTCCTGCACCCGAATTGCCGACGAATCAGGGTTTTGAATCGTGGCCCGGCCCGCGCCGAACGACGTGATAATGACCGGATTAGCGGGCGTTCCGGCATCGTCGGAGGTGAGCGTGAGCATTCCCTGAAACGTAGCTCCGCCCTGCAACAGCAGCTGGTCGCCGGGTCGAAAGGTGTGTTGATTGGCCCGACTCAGGGTTTGCCACGCCGTTTGGGGCGAGGTTCCGTCGGCAGTGTCGGAGCCGATTGGGGAGAGATAGAACGCGCCGGACGCGGGTAGCCAACGGCTGGTTACGCCCAAAAGCAAGGTCAGAATAAGCGAGATAGTACGCATCGGTGGTGAAAATGGTTTCCATACTCGGTTTGGTTGGTTTATCGGGTTGCCGGGAATC
>JBBRUV010000304.1:0-5944 GCA_038247465.1 Cytophagales bacterium | reverse complement strand
TACTAGAATTAATGCCACCACCCTGACCATTGAAATTGACCAGACTTACTAATATCGTTTCCAGAAGCTCGCCGTTAAAACTGTACTTTGAATTAGTATTATCAACCCCCTGTACGTGATTTTGCGTTTGCTGCTGCACCACCCGTCCCTTATCATCATACCAAAACCGCTCGTCATACCAGGCCAGGGTTTGTAAGTTCCTTACTTTTCGGCCCGTCAGTAAGCCTGCTGTGCCAGAATAGGGTGCATCGTAAGCATTTCCGGGGTCATAAACCAGCGTCATATTGCCGGGGGCGGTGTCGTAATAATTCACCGTCAGCACCGTGCTTTCCGAGGTTGGCACCGAGGCCGGAAAACTCCGCTGGGTGTAGCTCAAGAGATTGCCCGGTGCCGTGCTGCGGTCTTCGTCGGTAATGGTCAGGGTGGCAAAGGCGGTTCGCAGGTTGTCGGCGGTTTGGTTGGTGCCGAGGGGCAACCCCGTTCGGCCCGTTTGCACGGCCCGGCCCGGCCCGTCATATTTGGTAAACTGCCATTGGCCGTCGGCGTTGTCCTGCCGGTCGCGGCTCATCACCAAGCGGTCTTGCCGGTCATAGACCAAGTCTGTCCAGCCCGCGTTTGGCACGTGTTTCGAGACCTGCCGCCCGCGTTTGTCGTGCAGATAAACGTAGGCCGATTCCTTGAAAATGGGGTTATCGGGGCCGGTGAAAACATCGCCCGTCCGAAAGAGCAATACCGTATTCGAGGGCGTAAACCAGCGGTAGAGTTTAGGCGGAATTACGGCGGTGAGTCGCTCAAAGTTGTCATAAGCGTAGGCAGTTGTCAGCGTATCGCCGGGTGCCAGCACCATATCGCGCCGGACGGTGCGGTCCTGCAAATCTACATAGGCAATGGTAGTCTGGAGTTGCTCGTTGATAGTGGTTTGAGTGGCGATGTCGTTGGCACCAAAATACTCGATGGGGGTTTGGTCGGGGATATTTGAGAAGATGGCAATCGCATTGGCCTTAAACCGAATTACCCCGGCCCCCACGCCGTAGCTGATGCGTGTGCTGCGATTAGCGGCCCGCCAGTTTTGGCCCGGCCCCCACTGCCGGATGGGTCGGCTCAGGGGGCTGGCTTCATAAACGGTCTCGGCAAAGGGGTATTCGTCGCCATAAAAAGCCGTGCTTCTGTCCTGATTGTCCGGCACAAAACCTCCGCCGTTGGTATTGGCGGGCGCGGGAATAACGCTGATTTGGGGCCGCCCGAAGGCATCGTAGGTAATGGCTTCGGTAATAATGTCGGTAGCGGCATCGCCCGAAGCCCGCACCTGATTGGTTTGCGACGGTCGGCCCAAGCCATCGAAATACTGAACCGTAGCGGGGGTAGTTTGGTAGGCACTGCCCGGTGTTACCGAGGGCTGGGCGGTTCGGGGTGTTTGGGTAATAATGTAGTTCTGACCCGCGTTGGTGGGGGCAAGCTGGGCGTGGGCAAGTGGCCGCATCAGAGCCAGTAAGCCGGTGATAATCAGGACGGAGCGCATGGGCAGTGGCAAGAATCAACAGCCCGAAAGTAGCGCGTAGGGTAGTGACGGTGGTGCCGGAACAGCGTTGAGATTATAGCCGCTGAAGCGATCCTATTTTAGCCAAACTCCCCGCTACCATTGCCCCGGTGCTGGCAACCAAGCCCCAGAGCATCGGCGGAAAATGCGTATCCACCCACGAACATAATACCCACACGGCCAGCCCGATACCCATGCTGCCGAGACACCCCGCCAGGTTGGCACGTTTCCAGTAAATACCGGCCAGCAACGGCACAAATAACGACACCAAGCTAAACGCCGACGACTCGCCCACGAGGTCGAAAATACTGACGGTGCGAACCGTGCAGAGCAATACGCAGCTAATGGTGATGCCTACTACCGACAGCCGGATGGTCAGCAGCAGGTCGCGGTCGGAGAGGTCGGGGCGGAAGAATTTCACCACGTTTTCGCCGAACACAGCCGCCGGTGCCAGAATCGCCCCGCTCGATACGCTCAGAATGGCCGAGGTTACGGCCCCGAAAAACAGAATCTGCCAAAATAGCGACCCGTGCCGCATCACCATGTTGGGGATAATCAGTTGCCGATCCTGGTCAGACCCCATCGGTAAATCGGGGTGCAGAAACTGCGCGGCCAGCCCAATAAACAACGGCAGCGCGGCTACGGTCAGATACAACCCCGACGCGATGTAGGACGCTCTCACGGCCACCTGCTCGGACTTGGCCGACATCACGCGCTGAAAAATATCCTGCTGTGGCAACGACCCTAAGCCAATCGTGATCCAGGCGGCAACGTATTCGGTAACGCCGTCGAACGTCCATTCGGGGCCGAATCGCCAGAAATCAGGGCGGTTGGCAGTGCGGGCCTGAATGGCTTCCCAGCCGCCAATTTCGTTCCAGAGCGGGATAGACACAGCCAGCAACGCCACGATGATCACGGCGTTGTGCAGAAAATCGGTGATCGAGATTGACCACATCCCGCCCAAGAGCGTGTAAATCATGACAATGGTGGCACTCAGCACAATGCCAACGGTCTGGTCAATGCCCGTAACCACGTTCAGCACGATACCGATGGCGATGAACTGAGCGGCTATCCAACTGAAATACGACGGAATCATAATCAATGCCGACAGCAACTCTGCCGACCGACCGAACCGAATACGGAAATAGTCAGAAAATGTGGTGATGTTGAGCCGGTAAAGAGGCCGGGCAAACAGCAAACCCACCAAAAACAGGCACAAGGCCGAGCCAAACGGTTCTTCGATGATGGCTGGTACCCCCCCACCCACAAATTTGGCCGGTGCGCCCATGATGGTTTCGGAGCCGAACCAGGTGGCAAACGTGACCGATGCCGCCAATGCCAGTGGTAACCGCCGACCAGCCAGCACGTAATCCTGCGCTGTTTTTACGCGCCGGGCGGCCCAGACACCCACGCCGATGTTGAGCAGGAGATAGAGCGAAATGAAGAGCAGTAGCATGAGGGCGAAGATAAGAGCCTTTGCCTATCAGAATTCATCCGTGAATCATGTAGCAGTGATGCCTTAGTTTGCCACGTCAGACAGAAACTTGATCCGCATCAGGCGGAGTTCCTGCTCGGTGAAATCATCTCCCCGGAAGGCCGTTACAGCAACGGCCATACTATCGGTATCTGCCGTCAGGAAGTAACCAAAAATATCGTCCTGCCGATCCTGATCCATAATTTGATTGATGTAATACTCCAGATTCAGCCGGGTGCCGGAGTAGCAAATGTGTTCAATCTCTTCGACCAACTCCTCCATCGGAATGTTTTTCGAGTCGGCGATTTCGTCTAAATCCACCTTGCGGTCAATCTGCTGGATAATAAAAATCTTGATCTTAGACTTGTTGACCATTGACTTCACTACTACATCGCGGTCCGTTTCGATCTCGTTATCGTCCACGTATTTGGCGATGAGTTCGTAGAAGGGCTTACCGAATTTCTGGACTTTTCCTTGTCCAACCCCGTTAATCTGAGCCAGATCGTCGGCGGTGGCGGGGTAGGTTGTCGCCATTTCTTCGAGCGATGGATCCTGAAAAATCACATACGGCGGCAGGTTTCGCTCCTTCGCTACCTTTTTCCGCAGGGTACGCAAGAGACCGAGCAGCTCCTCATCGTAGGCACTACCGCCGGTGTTTTGCGTGGTGTCTTTGTCATCGTCGGTTTTACCCGATGCCACCTGCGCGTCGTAATCGTGGTCTTTCGAGAGGTTGACCGGATACGGGTCTTCAATGTAATTCAGGCCGCGCTGCGTCAGTTTCAGCACCCCATAATTATCGGTGTCTTTCTCTAAATACCCGTAAATCGTGACCTGCTTAATGAGCGAACACCAATAGGCCTGGCTTTCGTTGAAGGGTTTACCCTTACCATAAACGGCTAACTTCGTATGCTCATAACTCGTAGCATACTGATTATCAGTGGCCGTCAGCACATCGGCAAGGTGGGTAGTGTCGAAACGCTGATCGGTTTGCAGCACCGATTGCAGGGCCAGCACAATCTCGGGCTGGGTTCTGAATTTGGCCGTTGGTTTCTGGCAGTTGTCGCAAAAGCCGCAGTCCCGGTCCGAATATTCGCCGAAGTAATTCAGCAACTGCCGCCGTCGGCACACGCCGAGGTTCGCGTAGGCGACCATTTCGGCCAGGAGATGCTTGGCGTTGTCGCGCTCGGTAACGGGCTTGTCTTTATTGAATTTTTCGAGCTTAACAATATCGTCATAGCTGTAAAACATCAGGCAATTGCCTTCCAGCCCGTCGCGTCCGGCGCGGCCCGTTTCCTGATAATACCCTTCGAGCGATTTGGGCGCGTCGTAGTGAATCACAAACCGAACGTCGGGTTTATCAATGCCCATCCCGAAGGCAATCGTGGCGCAAACAACGTCCACTTCTTCGCTCAAAAACGCATCCTGATTGTGAATCCGGGTCTGAGGGTCAAGGCCGGCGTGGTAGGGTAGTGCCTTTATGTCGTTGACGTTCAGCAGCTCGGCAATGTCTTCAACCGTTTTTCGGCTTAGGCAATACACAATGCCCGACTTGCCTTTGTTGTTTTTGATGTATTTGATGAGTTGCCGTTTCGCATCTACTTTGGCCCGGACTTCGTAGTACAGATTGGGCCGGTTGAATGACGTTTTGTAAAGATCGGCTTCCTCCATTTGCAGGTTTTTCTGAATATCCTGCTGCACTTTGGGCGTGGCGGTGGCGGTGAGGGCAATCACGGGCAGGTTGCCAATGTTGTCAACGATGCCCCGAATTTTGCGGTATTCGGGCCTGAAATCGTGTCCCCATTCTGATATGCAGTGCGCTTCATCAATGGCAACAAACGAAATGTTGGCCTTTTGCAGAAACGCAAGGTTTTCTTCTTTGGTGAGCGATTCGGGGGCGATGTAGAGCAGTTTGAGCGTACCGTTGAGGGTCTCTTTTTTGACTTTGGTCATCTCGGCCTTGCTCAGGGTTGAGTTCAGAAACTGCGCGTTGATCCCGAAGGCGTTGAGTTGATCCACCTGATTTTTCATCAGCGCAATCAACGGCGAAATCACAATAGCTGTGCCGTCAGAAACAATAGCCGGCAACTGATAACAGAGTGATTTGCCAGCCCCGGTGGGCATAATCACGAATGTGTTGCGCCCGCTCAGAATGCTGTGGATAATGGTTTCTTGCTCGCCCCGGAAGTTGTTGAAGCCGAAAATTTCTTTAAGCCGATCTCTCACGGTTTGGTGGACTTCCTGGTCAACCTGAATCATACTACTCTCCATAATTGGTACTGTGAGTGATTGAACTCGCTCGTTTGCGCTAATTTTGACGCTTGAACGAATACGAATTTACTATGCAATTTTATTGCAACGATAACTTTTTGTGTTGAAGGTACTAAATAATCTGCAATCTGTTGGCCGCGCCGTGTTGCGGGCCGAGGCCGACGCTATTCTGCAAGCCGCCGAACAACTCGACGACCGTTTTGAGCAGTGCGTTACCCTGATTCTGCAAACACCGGGCCGGATTGTGGTGACGGGCGTAGGAAAAAGTGCGATTATCGGTCAGAAAATCGTGGCAACCCTCAACTCAACCGGCACACCCGCTCTGTTTATGCACGCTGCCGATGCCATTCACGGCGATTTGGGCATGGTGCAAACCGACGACGTGGTAATCTGCGTCTCTAAAAGTGGCAGTACGCCCGAAATTAAAGTGCTGGTGCCGTTACTGCGCCGGGCCGATGTAAAACTTATCGCTCTCGTCTGCAATGCCGATTCGTTTCTGGCCCGCCACGCCGATTGTGTGTTGTACGCGCCCTGCACCCGTGAAGCCGACCCGCTTGACCTGGCCCCGACTACGAGTACGACGGTTTCGCTGGCAATGGGCGATGCGCTGGCCGTGGCTGTGCTTGATGCGCGGGGCTTTACCCGTCAGGATTTTGCCCGCTATC
>JBBRUV010000303.1:0-5977 GCA_038247465.1 Cytophagales bacterium | reverse complement strand
GTGTTTTGATCAGCCGCGAGCGCGTAATGAAACTCAAGCGTCTGGCGCAGATTCAACGGTTCAGTGTAGCTGAACGTCAGACCGTTGGTCATGCTATTCGTGATCTGATCGTTACGCTGATTAATCATTCGGGCCGGGTTCGTGGTGTCTCTCCCGGCAAAACTATTCTGCGACTGGTTGATGCCGTCTGTATTCTGGTTGTTAAGATTCAGCGAATAATTCAGCGAAATCGTGCGGCCCCGTTTCTTGAATTTTCGTAGCAGCAACACATTCGTACCGCCTGTCAGCCCGTTTGCGGTCGAGTTGTTAGCCGCCAAACTGCTGTTAAGCGGTTGATTGCGGGTGCCAAACGTCTGGCTGTTTGTCTGACTGTTGTATAACGAGCGAGACCCCGTAAAATTCGGGATAAACCGCAAGGTGGTGAACGCATCCAACCGCGATTCGAGCCGGAGGTTAAGCCGGTGATTCTGGTTCCGTCTGTCCGAATTAGTCAATTGATTCGTCACAAACGAACTGTCGGTCAGGCGGGTTTCCCGGCGGCTTTGCCGGTTGGTCAGCGTTCGGGTGTCGTTCAAGAAATAGCTGGCGGCTACGTCGGTTTTGCCCCAGGTATCGCGGTAGTTCAGCCCGCCCAGCAACGACCGGACAATGGCCGTTTGGTTACCGCCCCCCGTGTTGTTGCTGAACCCACCCCCGCGCCCCTGCCCGCTTTGCACCGAAATACCCTGCCCGCCAAAACCACCGCCACCGCCGGGGTTCATATCCTGCACCGTGAAATTCTGCTGATTGATGTTGTTGGCCTGTCCAATGGCCGACACTTGCTGCTTCCCGTTAAATCGGTTGATACTGGCCCGCGCTGCGTAGCGGTCGTTGGTGCCAGCCCCAACGCTCTGCTGGCCGAACGTGCCTTTGCGCTTGTCGGGCCGGGTGCTGATGTTAATGGTTTGGTTCCGTTCGCCGTCGTCCACGCCCGAAAATTGCGATTGTTCCGACTGCTGACTGAACAGTTGAATCTTGTCCACGATGTCGGCGGGGAGATTTCGGGTAGCCATTTTGGGGTCGTCGCTGAAGAACGGTTTGCCGTCCACCAGTACCTTTCTCACGGTCTGCCCCTGGGCTTTAATGGTTCCGTCGCGGTCAACTTCTACGCCGGGCAGTTTTTTGAGCAAGTCTTCCAACTGGGCATTGGGCCGCGTCTTGAACGATCCGGCATTAAACTCAACCGTATCTCCCCGCACGGCAACCGGCGCACGTTCGCCCGTGATAATCACCTCGTTCAGTGTTTTCGTAGCGGGCAGCATCACAATCGTTCCGGCATCGGCATCGGCCCCGGTGGTGACGATGGGTTTGCTGCCGTTCTGGTAGCCGACAAACGTGATGAGCAGCCGGTAACTGCCCGACGGCACCCGCGCCAGGCTAAACCGCCCGTCGCCATCGGTAATGCTGAACGTGACCAGCGATGAATCCTGCGCCGACAGCAACGACACCGACGCTTCCAGCAGCGGTTTGCGCGTGAGCGAGTCCATCACCGCCCCGCGAATCTGGGCCTGGGCGATGGAAACGGTGGCAAGAAAGAGAACGACGAAAAGTAGCGTTTGAGCAGGGCGCATTGAGTGGGTTGGTCAACACCAGAAAGACGCTTGAATGTACGGCAATGTTGCACCAGAAACTATTGTTCCGGCTTGCCAATGTTTCTGTTTGCTCAGGTCGCCTACTTATTATTGAACCTGTTCTACTTTATCGCCGATTTTTGCAATAGCTCGTTCAGAGAGAGATCTCTATGATGCAGAAACAGCGGTTCGTGAAACTGGGTGAGCCGGTATAAAAACCGCGCCAGTTGCTCCTGCTCTGCTTCCGACAAAGGAACGGTCAGTAGCAAAATGGCCTGATTAACACCCGGCTGCACCGACTCTAAAACGGCCCGGCCCGCGCCGGTGAGGGCAATGCAGCGGCTGCGCCGGTCGTCGGGGTTGTCGGTTTGTTCAATAAAGCCCTGGTCAATTAGCCGCTTGATGACCAGCATTCCCGATGTTTTTTCGTTTACGGTAGTTTCCACCATATGCGTTTTGGTCATGCTGCCCCTCTCGGCCAGATACACCAGCGCAATGAAATCGTCGAAATTCAGGAGCGGGCTGTTTTCACAGGCTTTTTTCATATACAGCTTAAAATACCGATACGTTTTGGTCATATACTGTACAATAAAGGTGGGCAGTTCCGGTACGGCATCAGTGTAGCGTTTGGGCATAACCAATGGTTCCAGCTCTTTCTCAACGCGCTTATTCATAACCTGCCCGTTGGCCCAGGCCAGAAAATTGGCGGCTGTCGGCTCTGCACCCGGACACGCTCGCTCAAAGGCATCGCCTAAATCAAGCAGTTCTTTCACTAATGTGCTGTTCATCTTACGGGTCATTTACTCTACGGTACTAAATGACTATTGTTTATAAATGGACATAAAACCTGGTCTTAATGGATAGATAAACTCATTTATAGCTGGTTTTAACGAAATATTCAGGATTTATGAAACATTTATGGATTATATTAAGTTTATAAATAGACTTCATAATCTATTTATGTTTTATGTATAACACACGTTACTACCCATTTCGATCCGTACTGCTTCTGGCAGGCACCGCGCTGTGTATCGGTTCCTGCTCGTCTGTTTCGGGTCAAACTCCACCCCGACGCTTGTCATTACCCGATGCTGTTGCCGGGGCCATCACCCAAAGCAAGGCCACCAAAGGTAATGCTGCCGACCAAAACGTGGCCCTGGCCGCCCTTCAACAGGCCCGAAACGGGAGTTTGCCCGGCATCAGCGTCAACGCCAGTTACATCCGTATCAGCAACAACGTTACGCCGTTTAGTGTCAGTTTGCCCGGCGCGGGCGATGTCGTACTGAACCCCCAGATTCTGGATCAATCCTACAACAATGTCCAGATCCGGCAACTGATTTATGGCGGGGGCAAGGTGCGCTACGCCCAGCAAGCCGCCGAACGGGAATTCCAGGCCCTGAAAACCGAAGCCGCACAATATAAACTGACTGCCGCCGACAACGCCACGTCTATCTGGTACACGCTGTACCTTTTCAACACCTCGGAGCGGATTATCCGGCAGAATATCAGGCTCTTACAGGAACGCAGACGCGACCTGACCAATCTGGAAAAACAGGGTCTCGTGCTGAAAAACGACGGCCTGAAACTCGACTTAGCCATCTCGAACCTCGAAGCCAGCCTGACCGATATTCAAACCGGGCGCAGCATTAACAATTTCAACATGGCAATGGCCCTTGCCGAACCCGCCGACACCGAATATGCCGTTGACACAACCGCCCTGAGCGCCCCGACCAATGCCGCGCCACTGACCGATTATCTGGCCGAAGCCATGCAGTTCCGGCCCGAAATCAACGCCATCGGTACGCGCCGGGAGGCCGCGCTGATCGGGCAAAAAATCGTGAACGCCAACCGATTGCCCACCCTGAGCGCGGCTGGCAGTTACGACTACAACCGGCCCAATATGCGCGTTTTTCCAAACAAACCGGAGTTTAAGGGAACCTGGAATGTGGGGCTGTTTTTGAGTTTCGACATTGCCGGGCTGTACACCAACCGCGCCAAAGAAACTGAAACCCGGTTCCGGCTCGAACGGCTCACAACGGCCATTGACCAACTCCGCGACGGTATTCAGATGGAGGTCAACGCCCGGTATCGCGGCTACCAACAGGCCCTTGATAAGATTGCGCTGGCGCAGAAAGCCATTGACCAGGCCACCGAAAATTTCCGCGTGGAGCAAAACCGATTTCAGGCGGCCACCGCCACACCAGCCGATTTCTTGGAAGCCAACACGCAACTGGTTCAGGCCCAACTGAACCGGCAAACGGCTCAGGCCAACGCCGAACTCGCCTACCGAAAACTGCTTACCAGTGTGGGTCGTTTAGCCCAGTAAATTCATTATCAGCTACTTTATTCGTTTACAAACCATGAAAAATTCAGTTTACGTTCTCATTTTCAGTACGTTGTTAATCAGCACATTGGCTGGCTGTGGCTCCGGCGAAGAAACCGACAATGCGCAGATTCAGGCCGACATCAGTCCTGTGATTCCGAAGGTTGGCGGCTCGGTGGTGGGTATCAAAACCGACGATAACCAACCCACCAAAGCGGGCGACACGCTCGTGGTGCTCGACGACCGTGATTTCGCCCTGCGCGTTCAACAGGCCGAAATTGCGCTGCGACAGGCCGAGGCCAACGTGGTGCTGGCCCAAAAATCGACCCGGTCGGCCACGCTCGGCACGGGCAGCGCAGCAGATAATTCGGGGGCGGTTTTGGCTGGTATTGCTCAGGCCGAAGCGGGCGTAAAAGCTGCCGAAGTGCGAGTGCGGCAGGCAACGCTGAATTTTGATCGGCAGGCGAAACTCTTAGCCCAGCAATCAACAACCCAGGCTACGTATGACAATGTATTGGCCGACAAAGAAGGGGCCGAAGCCGCCGTTCGGGTGGCGCAGGCGCAGGTGGCGGTGTTGCGGCAACAGGCCAACGCGGCCCAAAAAGGCGTAACCACGGCCCAAAATCAGGCGGGCGTAGCGGGCGAAGGTATTGTGCTGGCAAAGCTGGCCGTTGAGCAGGCCCGCGCTACCCTCGAAACGACCCGACTCCAACATTCCTACACCGTGATTCTGGCTCCGGCAACGGGCATCGTCTCCAACAAAAGCGTACAACTTGGGCAGGTGGTTTCGCCGGGGCAGCCGTTGATGAGCATCGCCAACGAGGGCCGGGTGTGGGTAATCGCTAACTTTAAAGAAACGCAGGTGGGCGAGATGCGCGTGGGGCAACCGGCAGAAATCAAAGTAGATGCCTATCCCGACAAGACATTCAAGGCCAAAATCGAATCGGTTTCGCCGGCAACGGGTGCCAAATTTTCGATGCTCCCGCCCGATAATGCTACCGGCAATTTTGTGAAAGTCACCCAGCGACTTCCCGTCAAAATCGTATTTACTGACCCCGCCGACCCCGCCACTCCGTTGCGGGCGGGCATGAGCGTAGCGGTGACGGTGGAGAAAAAGTAAACGCTTCGTTCTGTCATTCCGACGACAGGAGGAATCTGTCCGACCTGGCAAGTCAGATTCCTCCTGTCGTCGGAATGACAAAAAAACTAAAGTATTCATAACTAAAAACAATATGGAACTCTCTGTAAATCAGCCATCGGCCATCGCGTTGCCGACCCTCGCGCCGACCTACGAAGTGGGGACCCGCAAGCTGCTCATCACCCTGACGGTCATCACCTGCGCCATCATGGAGTTGATTGACACCTCGATTGTGAACGTGGCAACGCGGCAAATTGCCGGTACGCTCGGTGCCACCATCGAAGAAACAGCCTGGGTCGTAACGGCCTACGCCGTCTCGAACATCATTATTATTCCACTGACCGGATTTTTGTCGGACATCTTTGGCCGGAAAGTCTATTTCACGGCTTCGGTTGTGCTGTTTACGGTGGCTTCGTTTTTGTGCGGCTCGGCCCCCAGCATCGAGATGCTGATTTTGTGGCGGTTTGTGCAGGGCATTGGCGGGGGGGCGTTGCTGGCAACGGCCCAAACGGTGCTGGTGGAGACCTACCCGCCCGAAGAACTCGACAAGGCCAACGGTATTTTCGGCGCGGGCATTGTGATGGGGCCAACGCTTGGCCCGGTGTTGGGCGGCTACCTGACCGATAATTTTCATTGGGGCTGGATTTTCTACGTCAACATTCCCATCGGCATCATTGCCACGATTTTATCCTGGAAATTTATCAAAGGCACCAAACACAAGTTGGAAGGCAAGATCGACTACGCCGGCATCCTGTTTATGGTGATCGGCATTGGCGCGTTGCAGATTTTTCTGGAAGAGGGCGAGCGCAAAGACTGGTTCACGAGCAATTTTATCGTGACGCTGGCCGTGTTGTCGGCGGTGGGGTTGGGGTTGTTTATTTACCGCGAACTGACCGCCAAAAACCC
>JBBRUV010000302.1:0-5985 GCA_038247465.1 Cytophagales bacterium | reverse complement strand
AGCTTGCGGGGTCGGTCCCGTTACAGGCCTGACAAGGCATGTTCTGAGAAGCTATGGCCCTATCTTGAGAATATAACTCATTGATTAAAAGAAGATTACTCTACTGAAATCTGGAAGCGACAATTTGAATTGCACCCTTTGTGCATCTGGTTTTTACTTTAGAGTAATCGTGTGCTTAAATGGTGTAAAGCCGGTCAAATAAACTGAAGGAGAGCCTGTATCTGCTGGTAAACCTCCCCGCAAGTGCAGCCCCTTATGTTCTAATTTTCCTGGGCCAAACTGAATGGTATCTTTTCCAATGGTATACGAGCCTTCTTTTTGTGAAAACAAATAAGAATTTGGCTCTTTTTCAGATTGCTGAACGCCGGTAAACTTACCGTCCCCTCTGAAAATTAATTCCAACGAAACCGGAACACGATCAGTACCTTTCATATCAAAATCAACCTCAATACCACCAGACACTTCGTTGATTTTAATAATCGTTTCTAACTGTTGTATCTCACTTTCGGGACGAGTACTTCGTGGCATCTTTTCCCAGTCACCATCTGGAGCAATCTTATCTGCGCTAAACGGCTGGTAATAAACACCTTCCAGTTTACTTGAAAGTATCCAAACATCACCTTCTCTTTTGATTTCCGGGGATTGAAACTGCCCTTTTCCGAAAAAAGAGGCATTGATTCTCATGCCTCTCAAAACGGCATTATTTTTATAGAAAGTCAGAAAATTTGGATTGTTAATCAACAAAGTAGCATCCCAATTATCACGGCGGATACGCGCCAATTTTGAATAGTCAAAATACTTGGCGTATTGGGTTGTAAAGGGTTTGTCGGCGGGTAGTTCAGCCCATAAGAATTTATCTTCCAGAAAATGATCTAAATCGCCGTTAACATTCTTGAAATTGCCTTTTTCGATCATTCGGCACATGGCCGCGAACTGTGGATTTTTATCCAAGATAGCCATATAACGATAGGCCATATAATAGGTCTCGAACGTTCGTACGCCACCCTTATCCTGCCTATTTGATGCATCCGTAACTACTTCATTGTTTGGGTGAATAAAAAAGAAGTTCATTTGCAGGTTCTTTCGTACATAATCCAATAATTCAGGTTTATTAAGACCTGCGGCAGTTGCAATCAACGCATTATTAATAATGGCGGAATACCCACCCGTACTTTTTTCAGTGTATTGTCCGTCGGGGTCTAAATCAATGTGTTCGGCAAGCCACTGTTCGGCCCGTTTTACGTATCTGGGGTTTGGCCACAGGTTATTAATTTTCGCTAATGCCGCCGTCACGACCCAACGGTGATTTGGCGTGTGAATACCCCCCACGCTCAGGGCATCGCCCGCAGCTAACAAAAAGGATTTTAGCTCGGTAAAAAGTGCATCTGTTTCACTGATATTGGCTTGTTTGAGTAGCTGGCAACTCGCAGTAACCCGCTCAACAATAAAACCAGTATCGGGTGTTGAATGAAAATTGGTAGCTAATAAGTCAATTGTCCCATCAGCATGCTGGATTTTGCGCAAGTACTTTGCAGCCAAAATCATTTTAGCCTTTAAATCTTCGGATTTATAAAACGCCGATTCTGGATTAGTATAGCCAATGATACCACGAGAAATCAGCCCATTTGTCGAATGTGGATTCGGAATATCTTCCCCATCTGTCAAACCACCATAGGCGGGTAGTGCTTTATCCGGAATTTGATATTTCAGTAAATCCGTAATGCTGGAATCATTGAGTTTAATCAAATCAATAATCCATTTAGGTTTATTTTCTGCGGTGCTTTCGGTAGCAGAAAAACCTAAAAACGGAATCATGCCCAGTGATAATGTACCCAGCGATACGAATTTTCTTCGTTTCATTTTTTTACTATTAAAATATTTATAAGACTAAAAATAGCCGTAATCCGAAACATCCGAATGACGGGCTTAGTAGGTTGACCAGGGCCCCAACCTGCCCGGTTAACTCATCAAACTGAATCTGGTCAGTTGGCGAGATCGTCAGCGTTTCTAGATCCGAGAACGCTACCTGATCGCTGATCGGATAATATGGTTCGGCCCGCTTCGCGTTTTAGATAGAGCAAACAATTTTGCCGTACGGCCTGATAGAGGTAAGCCCTGTACGAATACTGGATTCGTTCGTATAGGCGTTTTTGCCACAAGGTTTGAAAAATATCGGCCACAATGTCTTCGGCCAATGATTTGTCATAGACCAACCGCACCGCTTGACTACATAGTGGCTGGTAGTACCGCCGAAACAGCAGGTCACAGCCCTGACTGGCATCTGTCTGAAAAGCGCGCCTAATCAGCAGTTCATCGTCAGGGAATTGCTGGGTAGGCTCCTCAGGCAAATTGGGCAACAACCTTCGGGCTGAACTGTCACCCAGCGACTCGGTAAGACTGATAGGCATCGTGGCTTGTGCCGTCTATGATTTACTGCACTGGATACATGATAAGATACACGAACGACCAGTGACCCCAATGACTATTGCCGATAAGGCACTATAATACTACTGGACAAAAATCACAAGTACTTAAAAATGAGAGGATTAAGATGTAAATTTGTTTTACCAGAACAAAAAAACATCAAAATACACCGCACCGGCAGCCCAGCCGCATCTTAACAAATTTAGGCTCCATTACGGGGATTATGGCCGGTCAATCACCCAAAACTTATTCATTATCATTGGATGCTTGATTCAAGGCAAGACAGTAAACCTGCGTGACCTCAAAGATGAGGTTGGCAAAACCTCGGAAAAGTACAAAAGCAAATCTGATAGTCACTACCGACGGTTAACTCGTTTTTTTACAAAATCTTCCACGAGCCTTCCTTGGGTATCTATTCTGAATTATGAAATGTTCCGTAAAACCCCGCGCCTTTAGGCCGGGCGGGGCGGCCCGTGCCGAAATAAGGAACCGCACCGGCAGGCCGGCCCGTCAGGGCAATACGCATTTAATATTTGTGTAACTCGTTAGAAATGGGTATCTTCAGTTATGTTGGTGAGGGTAAACCCTCATTCGTTTCAAGGTTAATCGCCATTAGGCGGACTTGAAATAACTAAGCAGTTGTGAATCAATTACGGATTCGGGCATGAATCCCTGTACCAAGGAATCCCCCGCTCCGGCGGCTCGGTTTCTTCAGAGGGGGGAGGATGTCAAAGCCATTTGGCATAAAAAGCCAGTATATCGGCGCGCATAGCTTCCGTTTCCTGATGGCCAACCTCATAAACCGTCAACTGCCAGGCGTCGGCGGCACCATCCTGCCGGTAAACAGCTTTCAGGTTTTTATCAATTTTTTCCAGGCCAGGCAGGGGTGTCAGTGGATCGAGCCGACCGGCCAACCCAAAGTGTGGCCGGGGTGAAATCAGGGCGTTTATGTCTGAGGTGGTAAAATGCGTCAGCAAGTCCGGCACGTAGTAATAAATGCCGTGCAGGCCCAGTCCTTTGGCCTTAATCAGCTCCTGATAATCTGTCAGGCAGCATAAATCGACGCATACCTTAACGCGCTCATCCAAAGCCGCCAGCCACCAGGCCATCGTGCTTCCCATCGACATACCCATAGTGGCAATTCGCTGCCTGTCCACGTCGGGTCGGGTTTCCAGGTAGTCCAGTGCCCGCAGGTTATCGTATACCATCATACCCCACAAGACCTGCCCGTTCCAGAGCATCTCTTTAAACGTATCCACTTCTTTACGGGCCTGCCGCTCCCCAAAACACCAGTTATCCAGGCATAACCCGGCATACCCCGCCCGCGCCAGCGCCAGGGCATACGGGGGTTTCTGCATTTCTTTTCGGCCTTGTACAAACTCTTCTTTACCTACCTCATATTGGCCAAAATGCGAGTGATTGAACAGCACAACTGGTAGTTTGCCGGTATGATGCTTGGGCCGGGTAAAATAAGCGGGTACCTTTTCCAGTCCGTTAATATCCATCAGGAGCTTTTCAGTAACCAACTCGTCGGTCTCCTGGGTGGAAACGACCACGACGTTGATGGGCCGGTGCCGGTCGGGGAGCTTACCCAACAGGGTATATAATTGGTTGCGCTGCTTCGCTTTTTTCATTTCAGACGTTGGGATAAGGCTTGTTTTGACCCTATCGACAGCGGAGGAAACGACCGGAGAAAAGACACTCCCAACTGGTAAAGACAGGAGGATGACAAGGGGAACAAATAAGCCGGATAGCCACCACTTATGAACCATAGTTATTTGCATTTTAACGGACGAAAGTGATTAGGTACATGGCCTGCGTTACTTTTCTGTATAAGTCTGGCCAATCCTGTACAAACTGCTAATTCCATGAAAACTACCCGTCGTCTTTTTTTACAAAATTCTGCCTTAGCGGCCACCGGAGCCGGACTCGTTAGCCTGCCCACCCTGGAAGCCGTTGCCAGCCAGCGGAAGAAAACATCAGCCAACGATAAACTTCAGATTGGCCTGATTGGCGCCAATG
Organism: Cytophagales bacterium; assembly: GCA_038247465.1. Classification (GTDB taxonomy): domain Bacteria; phylum Bacteroidota; class Bacteroidia; order Cytophagales; family Spirosomataceae; genus JBBRNH01. The sequence goes on along the minus strand of JBBRUV010000302.1, from coordinate 1,539 downwards.
GCATGGGTTGGTCGGACCTGCGCTCCCATTTGCTGATGAGCGATGTGGAGTGCGTAGCCCTGGCCGATGTGGACCAGAACGTACTGGACAAACGAGCGGCCGATGTGCAGACCATGCAGCAGAATAAACCCCAGCTATTTAAGGACTACCGGAAGCTGCTGGAAAACAAAGACATTGATGCGGTCATTATCGGGACGCCGGATCACTGGCACTGCATGGCCATGATTGATGCCGTATCAGCAGGCAAGCACGTCTATGTTGAAAAGCCACTGGCTAACAGCATTGAAGAGTGTAACCTGATGCTGGCAGCCGCCAAAAAATACAATAAAATTGTGCAGGTGGGCCAGTGGCAGCGTAGTGGTTCGCACTACGAAAAAGCGATCGAGTACATCCGGTCGGGTAAACTGGGTAACATTCGTCTGGTGAAAGTATGGGCCTACCAGGGCTGGATGAACCCCGTTCCCGTGCGGCCCGATAGTGCACCACCGGCGGGGGTTGACTACAGCATGTGGCTGGGACCCGCCCCAAAACGCGCGTTCAACCCCAACCGGTTTCACTTCAATTTCCGCTGGTTCTGGGATTATGCCGGTGGACTGATGACCGACTGGGGCGTTCACGAGATTGACATTGCCCTCTATGCCATGAATGCTAAAGCTCCTAAATCTGTTATTGCCTCGGGTGGTAAACTGGCCTACCCGGATGATGCCTCCGAAACCCCAGACACCCTACAGGCCGTGTACGAGTACGACGGTTTCAACATGCTCTGGGAGCATGCCACGGGTATTGACGGCGGCAACTACGGCCGTACGGAAGGTATTGCCTTCATTGGCAATAATGCCACGCTGGTGCTAAACCGGGACGGCTGGTCGCTGGTACCGGAAACCGAAACAAAAAATGGCATCAAGGTCTATAAAGCAGAAAACATACCCAACCAACCCCGCACGGGCGAATACCTGAACGAGCACACCAAGAACTTTGTCAAGGCTATCAGGGCAAATGACCCCAGCCTACTGAAATGTGGCATTGAAACGGGAAGTATTGCCGCCATCAACGCTCATATGGGCAACATTGCGTACAAAACGGGCCGAAAAGTATATTGGGACCCAGCCACAAAGGGCTTTAAGAACGACATACAGGCAAATGCATTGCTGAATGCCTACTACCATAATGGCTGGAAATTGCCGGTTGTTTAAGGACTGATTGAGTAGCCGCCTGTTCCACTTTGGTAACCCATTTATTCAGTGATTTTAGCAGTACAACACACTTCGACGCTTATTAGGGAAAGGGGGATCAACTACACCAGCCCGTTGGCGCAACGAACTCACGCTAGCAACTTACCACGAGCAGTTAGAAACCATCTTAACTAAAGTTGAGAATGAGAAACAGTTTCTACCAGTGCAAAGGGTGCAATTCAAATTGTCGCTTCCAGATTTCAGTAGAGTAATCTTCTTTTAATCAATGAGTTATATTCTCAAGATAGGGCCATAGCTTCTCAGAACATGCCTTGTCAGGCCTGTAACGGGACCGACCCCGCAAGCT
>JBBRUV010000301.1:0-6021 GCA_038247465.1 Cytophagales bacterium | reverse complement strand
GTTCTGGTAAATCACGCCGAGGTTGTTGTAGGCCGGGGCGTAGGCATTGGCGGCTTTGATGGTCTGTTTGTAGTAATACACCGCAGAATCGCGGTTGGGCGTGATGCGCTGAAACACGTAGGCCATCGAGAAATACGCTTCGCCGAAGTTGGGGTAAATTTTGGTGGCTTCTTTGAGGTGATCCAACGCCCATCGCCCGTGAATATTAGCCCGCCGAATATTGGTGTCAATCAGCACCTGCGCTTTTTTGATCTGATCGGGCAAGGGTTTTGGCTTGATCGCGTTCACCGCAGCCGCGACAGAATCGGCTTTGCTGCGGTCCTTTAGCCCTTTTTCGATCCATTCATTGGCTACGTGCCGCTGCACTTGACAACTCGTATCGTGCGATGGCAGGGCCGAGTTAAACAGCACAAAGTTGTTTTTCCAGTCTTCGTTGCGGGTCACGGTTTTGAACGAATACAAGCCCGTTACCACCGCCAGCAGGGCAATCAACGGCGCGTATTGTACCAGTATGGGCCGGGGCGTGGGCGTACCGTCAGCAGTGGGCTTGGCCCGAATAAGTCGTTCAGACAGAGCCTGTAATCCCCAGACGGCCACAAACGCAAAGCCCAGCACCGACGCATACAGAAAACGTTCGGCCAGGATACCGCCCCGCGAGAGGATAAAACCGAGGCCCGGCACCATCGCGATAAAGAACCAATACAGGCCAAAACCCCACAGGGTGCGCTTCATAAACCCTCTGAACGCCAGCCATGCCAGGCCCGCAAACGCGGCAAAACCAAGCCAGACTAACCCCGTCTGTGCGCCCTTCGACGACGGAATCACGTTGTATGAATAGTCATAGACCAACGGATGCGGCAGGATGAGCAGTTTGAGATAATACGCAAAAAACTTGAACGTATTAGGCAGTTGCGTTTTCTCGATGGCATACGGGTAGTTGGCCCAGTCAACGGGTGGTTTGCCAGCCAGCGTACCAATCATGACTTGTTTTTGGTAGAAAAACACGACCGTCACAAGCAGAAACGGCCACAGCGCAGCCAGCGATTGCCACGCATTGCGCCGGGCAAACCAGTACTGAGCCGCCGGAATAAAGGCCAGACTGACAATAGATGATTCTTTCGACAAAAACGCCAGATACAGCGCGAAACACGCCAGACCGAGCCAGTTAGTCACCAGCAGACTACCCAAAGCCGCCCCCACGCCGACCCACATCGCCTGCGCCAGTTTGATGTCTGGCACGGCCCGGAACGTCCAGACGAGCCACGCCCCCGCTAATGCACCAACAACGGTAAGAACTACGCCGACGGCCGCACTTTGCAGTGTGGCGTTTTCCCACCAAAGACCCCGTTTGCCAGACCGCTGTTGTATAACACTATATCCGGCAGTTATTAGCACACAACCCAAAACGGCCCCGCAACCGATGAAAATAATCTCCATCAGGCTCACGCTCGACTCAATTTGCGTGGGCAAACTCACCCCTTTTTTGGCAACTAAGCCCCAGATGAGCAAGCCGCCCAACACCCCGCCAACCAGACTCGCCCCGATACCACCCGCGATAGAGCCGACGCTTTGGCTAATCCAGCTTGGCTGTTTGTGTTCGAGGTGGCCCCAGTAAAACAGCAACATAAGCGTGATGAACAGGAAACTCAGCACTTCGTCGCGGCCTTTAATGTTGGCAACAATTTCGGTGTGAAGCGGATGGGCTATAAATAACACGCCAATCAGGGTTGCCATCAGAATCTGGGTTTGGCGATTGTGTCGGGCGGTTGTGTCGAGGGTTCCGTCGGCGGTTTGGGCCGTTGGCAGCACCAGCCACTTTTGCAACAGTACGCCCAGAAACAGGCCGGTCAGGGCATAGAGTACGGTATTTATCTGGTGGTTTACACCCGAATTATCCTTAAAAAACTCCCATTCGATGGCAAACGTAATCAGCGATAGGGGCCGGTAATACCCCAGCGAGATATTGCTGAAGTGCCAGAATTCGGTGCGAAGCAGATCGGGAATCCCCTTTAGTCCGGCTTTTACGAACAGATTCTGACTGATGGCGGCAATATCGTCAAGCGCGTAGCCGTGATTGAACGTGTTGATATACAGCACATAACCCAGCACGGCGAGTAACACGGGCGGCCACCAGGCAACGGGGCGGTATTCGATGGGTAGCGAAACGGTAGCCGTTGCTGTGCGGGTTGTTGCCGGACGAATAGGGGTTGGCTGCGGACGGGTGGCCGTTGCTACTGGCCGAACTTGCGGCTGAACCGGGCGGGGTGGGGGCGTAGGCGCAACGGTGGCGGCTCGTCCGTTCCCGACCTTACCGGCTGTTGTGGGCGTGGGGGTAATACGCGGGCCGGGCGAGGCAGCAGACGGTTGTTTTTTTTTCGACATGAGCAGCGAGAGAAAGCGTTTTGTGGGCAGTTTTACAACCGAATAAGATCGGTCTGTCTGTTTTCAGTGTAAAGTTCAAGAACAATGCCAAAAAAACCAACCTTCTCCTGTTTCGGCTTCGTTATCCGGTTGTTTTCTGTTGTGCTGCTGGTTTCGCTGGTCGGCTGTCTGCCCGGTGTTCCGTCACGAACTTCCTCAACCGGCAACAACACCGAACCAGGCCGCGACGACCAACTGACGCTCGGTAATCCCAGCGGAGCCAACAACAACGACTCTGATAATTATTTGATGCAGAAACCCGTTTATGCCCTGTCGTATAACCGGCAGCGCGGCACGGCAAACTGGGTAAGCTGGCACCTGAGCGCGGCCTGGAAAGGCCCGTTTGCCCGCACCAATAATTTCAGACCCGACCCTGATTTGCCATCGGGCTGGTATGCAGCCAAAACCACCGACTACACCAATACCGGCTTTGACCGGGGCCATCTCTGCCCGGCTGACGACCGCGACGCATCGCCGGAAGACAACTCGGCCACGTTTCTCATGACCAATATTGTGCCGCAGGCTCCGCAGCATAACCGCGTGGCCTGGAAAAATTTAGAAGATTATTGCCGGTCACTGCTGGCGGGCGGCAACGAGTTATACATTACGGCGGGAGTGATTGGCTCTGGTGGCACCGGCGAAAACGGGCGCGAAACCAAAATTGCCGGTGGAAAAATTACGGTGCCCGCTGCGCTCTATAAAATTATTGTGGTGTTGCCCACCGGCTCCGACGACCTGAACCGCATCTCGACCAATACCCGCGTGATTGCCGTGAATATCCCCAACCGCCAAACGGTTGCCGACCGGCCCTGGGGCTATTACTTAGTGAGCATTGACGAGCTGGAAGAAAAAACGGGATACGATTTTCTGAATCGCTTGCCCACTGATTTACAACGTGTTCTGGAAGCCAGGAAAGACGTAACGAATTAAACCAAACTCCAATTCCTATGCTTCCCGGCCTTCGCACTGTTATTTAGGCGGCTCCTGATGTAGAGCAAACCAAAATCTGGTCCGAACACGGCCCCATCACCGACGTAGGCGACGGCATTAAAACGGTTACCGTCCGCGACCCGTTTGGGAACGTGGTCGGGCTGATCGAAAATCCGCATGTCAAGGTGTGATAAAGCAGAACCTACCCATGCGGCCTGTGAGGACACTGGTCGAGGGCAGGGTGAAAATCAGAAAGGGAGCCGTATCACAATGATACGGCTCCCTTTCTGATGGTTGCGTCAGACTACAACTGCGGAATCCGCAGCATCTGACCCGGATAAATCAGGTCGGGGTCTTTCAGCATCGGCTTGTTAGCCTCGAAAATCACGCCGTATTTCATCGGATCGCCATACACTTCTTTGGCAATGGCCGACAGCGTATCGCCCGATTTTACTTCGTGGTAGGTGGCTTCGGGCGTTGGGTCGTTAACCATCAGTTGGTTATCTACCACGTGAACGCCTTCTACGTTACCAACGGCGAGGGCGATTTTCTCGGCATCTTCCTGCGATTTCACTTCGCCTTCAATCGTCACCGTGTCGCCTTTGGTTCTGATTGTCAGCTTGTTGTAGGCCAAACCAAGTTGCTTCACGTGGTTGAGGAGCGCACCGGCTTTGAGCGGCTCTACTTCGGCAGCTTTGGCGGGTTCGGCAGCGGGAGCTTCGTGTTCTTTACCGAAGATTTTCTCACCAACGCCTTTGAAGAAATTTAACAGACCCATTGTGTTTAAAAAGGTTTTATGAACTGAATAGGTATTTGCGCCGTAAACCAACGCAAAGCAACCCAGACTACCAACTTTTAGGATTGGCGAATGTTCAGACAGTCTATCCTGCACGATAAAATCCGGTGCGGGAATCCATTATTTTTCTGTAAATTGCTCTGAAACACAACCGCTATGATTGCTGAACAACCCCCACGAAAACGCCCGGCCCAAACGCCACAACAGCGCAAAGAGCGGGCGCAACTGCTCGAATCGCTGATTTATGAGATGTGGGACGGGAAGCCCGTCTATTACGCCGGGTATCAGGATGTTATTGCCCACCGTAAAACCAAAGAAGAAATCATGAGTTCGAGCCTCTTGCAGAGCCGGTTAGCTTCTAAGGTAAATGTCAAATTGTCGAACCAGTTGGTTGATTCAGGCTATGAAGTATTGACGAATGAACTCGGTGTTCAATTCAAAAAGAGTGATTGGCGGGCCTGCAATCTGGCAATTTTCGAGACTGCCGTGCTGGAAACCCAGGACTTGAGCAAATACGCTTGGGTGCCGCCCAAAGTAGTGATCGAGATTGACACCAAAGCCGATATGACCCGGTTCGAGATTGAGGTGGACTATTACCAGCAAAAGACCACCCAACTGCTCGATTTTGGCGTGGAAAAGGTAATCTGGATTTTTACGAAGTCAGAAAAAGTTTGGGTTGCCGAACCGGATAAAGACTGGCTCATCAAAAACTGGACGCAACCCATTGACGTTCTGCCCGGTTGCAGCCTCATCATCAGCGGGTTGGTGTAGTCTGCACCGCGATAATCCACTCGGCCAGTTCGCGTACGCAGCCCGACCCGCCCGGCAACGTACTGACCCACTGCGCTACCGCCCGCACCTGCGGCAAAGCATCGGCAGGGCAGGCTGCCAACCCAACCGCTCCCAAAATACCGAGGTCATTTACGTCATCACCGATAAACGCAATTTGATCGGGAGTCAGGCCGCGTCGTTGGCAAATCTCGGTCAGTACCGCCACTTTATCTTTCGCACCGAGGTGTAATTCGTTGATTTTCAGCTTTTCGGCCCGTTTTCGCACCGATGGAGACAACTCGCCGGTGACGATGCCGAAATCAACGTCAATTTCCTGCCGGAGCCGCTCAACGGCCATGCCATCCCGAATGTTGAATTTTTTCAGCACTTCGCCCTGCTCGCCGTAGTACACGCCGGCGTCGGTCAGCACGCCATCGCAGTCGGAAAGCAGCAGCCGGATTTTTGCAGCCCGCAGGCGCAGGTCATCAGTCATTTCTTTCGCGTTAGTAGTCATTCGGAATTGCTCACTGATACTCGTTCATTGTTTACCTGTTGCGTCTTTGATGGCGGCAACTTCTGCCGGGTCGTAGGGCGAACCGTCGGCCCGGAGAATTTCGTGGTGCCAGATTTTCAGCTTGTTATCACCCACGTAGGGTTTCTGCCAGCTATCCCAGGGCAGATTGGTCTGTGTTTTGCCGACCACAAATCCCCAGCACATCATCCCTACTTTTTCGCGTTTGGCAACGGGCAGGTGCGTCTGAAATTTGCTGTTCACACTCCGGGCCAGAAATTCGGTGCAGATAACGGGGCGGTTCATCGTCCGTAACTGCGCGATTGATTTCTCGAACGACGGCAACGGCGCGTAGTTATGAAAGGTAATGATATCGGAGTTTTCGAGCTGAATCCGTTCCATTGCCGTCCATTTGGCCGGGTTGCTCCAGTCGTGTTCATTCGAGACAATCCACACGCCCGACGTGAGCGGTTGCGACGGTTTAGCCGCCCGCGCCCAGGCAAATACCGTTGGTAGTAAGCGCGTTACAACGGCGACCTTGTTGGTGAGTTCGGTTTTCAGGTTGTCTTTGCCGTAGCTGCTGCCGTTGTCG
>JBBRUV010000300.1:0-6027 GCA_038247465.1 Cytophagales bacterium | reverse complement strand
CCGGCTGTTTGTGGGAATCGGTCGGGAAGATTACGTCCGGCCCGGCGATATTGTGGGTGCCATTGCCGGCGAAGCCGACATTCCGGGCAGCAACATCGGCCACATTGATATTCACGACAAGCATACGTTTGTTGACGTACCTGCCAACTTAGCCGACCGTGTGGTGGCAGCGATGGATGGAAACAACATCAAAGGCCGGCGCGTGAATGTTGAGGTAGCCCGGTAATCCGTACCTGATAATTTGTACTTTTGCGGGAAGCAGTCGTTCAGACTGCTTCCTTTTTTTATAGTATATTGTACTTTATTCATTTGATGAAATCTACGTTACACACCATCCTTCTGATTTTTTTGGTCATAAACCCAGCATCGGCCCAGCTCACAGTCTCGTCGCCGTGTTCGCGGGGGGTTTATCAACGGGATTCAACCAACCGGACAGCGGTTTTTGTGGCCGGTATCGCTCCGACTACGGCAACCCGGATTCTTGCCCGTTTTGTGCCGGTTGTTGCGGGTCAGGGCGTTGCCACTGCCTGGCAATCGCTGTCTATTTCTACGGCTACGTCTGTTTTTCAGGGCGCACCCGTCGTAACGGGTGGCTGGTATCGGCTCGACGTACGGGCGTTGGCCGGAACCGATACCCTCGTCTCGGCCATCATTGACCGGGTGGGTGTGGGCGAGGTTTTTATTGTGGCCGGGCAATCAAACGCCTACGGTATGGTTGGCACAGCGGGCGCAACCGACGACCGGGTATCCGTCGTGGACTTTAAAGATCATAATCTGAATGAACAACTGTTACCCGTCTCGTTCGGCCACGCCGACGCGGGCGTAAATGTCGGCCCATCGAACCCGCTGCACATTTGGGCCACCCTTGGCAACCGATTGGTGAAAAAACTCGGTGTGCCGGTGTTGTTCTTAGGCGCGGCCCAACCCGCTACCAGCAGTCAGGAATGGCAGCAATCGGCGGCTGGCCTAAACCCGGCAACGTCGCTATTTCCGTACCGAAAGCTGGGGGCGGTGTTGTTGCACTACGCATCCCGGACGGGCGTTCGGGCGGTGTTGTGGCACCAGGGCGAGGGCGACACCGGGCGGGGCGAGCAGCAATACGTTGATAATGTGGGTTTTGTGATTCAGAAAAGTCGCGAACAATTGGGTCATGGGCCTATTCCCTGGGTCATGTCGCGAGTGTCGTATATTTACGGTGCACCGACACCGGCCATCATCCGGGCGCAGAATCGGCTCATTACCGACATGCCGGGCGTGTTTGCCGGGCCGCAAACCGACGATCTGATTGGCCCGGAAATGCGTCCCGATGCCACGCACTTTAGCGGTGCAGGGCTGATTTTTCTGGAAGAACTCTGGTATCAGAGCCTAAACGATGATTTTTTTAGCCGCTCGAAACCCATTACCGCCCCGGCCATGAGTCCAGCCGTTACCACCGGCTATGTATTACCCGCCGTTAGTAGTGCCGGTGAGCAACTCTGGGTGCCATTTGTACAACGCGGGCCATTCGACAAACAGACCCGGTTTCGGGCGCAGCTGCTCCGGGCCGACGACCGGGACGTAGTAGCAGAATCGGCACCGACTACCCAAAACCCAATTCCGTTTATCCTGTCCCGCACCCTATCTGCCGGTACGTATCGGGTGCGGGTTGTACCGGAACAGTCGGGTTTAATCAGCCAGGCGAGCGAGGTAATTCGTATTAATCAGGCTCAGAACGCCAGTCAGACCACCCCCATTATGCCCATCATGCCCATCATGCCCAATCAGTATGGCGGCACACCCGATACCCTGATTCGGAAGATTGGCTATCGGTATGACCAGCCTACGCACGGATTTAGTCTGCTGATTGCGGCCACCGGCCCCGTTGAAGCCCGTTTGGAGCGAATTGACGGCGGCTCGTTTGGTGAAATCAACTGGGGGAATGCTCCGCCCAACAACCGGATCGACAGTTACAATTACATTCGGATGTACAACCCGGTTGCCCTCGGATCGGGTGGCGTGGAGCCGGGGCGGTATCGGTTGTCGGTGCGCCGGGTGGGTAGCACAACCACCGGGCAATGGGTAGAGGTATCGCTTTTAGACGAACGAAACACCATTTATTCGGCCAGTGATTCTGCCACAACCATTATGTACACGAATCCGTTGCGGCCAAACCAACCCGCCCAACCCGACCCGGTTGACCCACTCTCGCGAATGGCTGCCACCGAACCAACCCACGAATCAGTAGAGTGGCAGTTATGGCCTAACCCCACTGCCGGAAACATAACCATCAATCTGCCGGCAGGCATCGGTGCTACGGTCACCGCATTACACGCAACGCTGACAACGGCGGCAGGGATTACCTGGCCGATTATAACTCAAACCACCACCAATGGACAACTCCGACTCACGCTGGGCGATGCACCAACGGGCCTGTATTTTGTGCAGGTTTCTGACCATGCCCACATCCATCAAACGTGGCGGGTACTGAAACGGTAGCGTATAGAATTTCAATCCCAGCACTCCATAATCAGCAAATCGCCGTCAGTCGCTTCGATTTTCACGAAACCGTCGGTGGCGGTACGGTTGCTGTTGCCGGATCGGTGGCCGAGGGTAAGGGTTTCGTCGTGCAGATTCCACCGCAATCCATTCGTTACGATGCCATTGACCACGCCCACCGGAATGAGTGAAATCGGCGTGTCGCGCTCGAACCACTTCTCAAACGGCCCCACCAGCGGAAACACCCGCGAATAGTCGTCGTAAACCACGATTTTCAGATCGTTTTTATACCGCACGACATTGGTCAGGTTGGAGATAGTGTGGTCGGCGCGTCGGCCCGTTGCCCAGACGATGTTTACGGCCCGGTGGCCGCGCTCAATCAAAAATTCCAGTCCTTTTTCGAGGTCGGTTTTATCCTGATCGGGTGCGTGAATAATCTCGATTGGGTATTGCCGCGCCCGTACCTGGTCTAAATCAAATACGCTCCCGTCGGCATGCCCATCCGGGTAAACATCAAAATCACCGAGTAGCACATCGGCGTTGATGCCCATGTCCAGTACGCGCCAGATGGCCCGGTCAAGCACCACCACAAACGGCGACCATTCCAGAAGCTGGCCCAGCAGTTCGGGGTCACAGGCGGCTCCGTTGGCGATGAGCAGGGCGGGTTCCTGATCGTCGCGGACAATATGGTGAGATGACATGGTTTGTGTTGTATGTTTAGGTGAACGCAAAATTTTCATTGGAAAAACAGGCGGAACTGCACACGAATCGGCTATTTTGCGGGACAATACTTAATTTAACAACCAACCAACGTATGTACCAACGGTTTACACGATCTGCCCTGGCATTCCTGTTTTTACTGGCACTGCTAACAATTACGCCGGTACGGCCGACCCTGGCTCAATCAGGCACGGCTGCCATTCCCTCGCCCAGACAGGAATTTGGCTTTACCATCGGCGACGATTACCAACTCGCCAACTTTACGCAAACCGAAGCCTACATCAAAAAGTTGGCCGCGTCGCCCCGCGTCAAACTCACCGAGATCGGTTTGACCGAAGAAGGCCGCAAGCAATACATGATGATTGTATCGTCGCCAGAGAACCTCAAAAACTTAGCCCGCTACAAAGAAATTGCCCAGCGAATGGCCCGCGCCGAAGACCTGACCGACGAACAGGCCCGCGCCCTTGCCGACGAAGGCAAAGCCGTAGTTTGGATTGACGGCGGGTTGCACTCAACGGAAACCGTTGGTATGCAGCAACTTATCGAAACGGCCTGGCAGCTTACCAGCCGCAACGATGCCGAAACGCGCCGGATTCTCGATAACGTGATTATCCTGCTCGTTCATGCCAATCCCGACGGGCAGGAACTGGTCAGCAACTGGTATATGCGCGAGCCGAAACCCGAAAAACGGTCATTAGAAAACCTGCCAAAACTGTACGAAAAATATGCCGGTCACGACAACAACCGCGACTTTTTCATGCTCAACCTCAAAGAGACGCAGAATATGGCGCGGCAGTTGTTTGTCGAATGGATTCCGCAGGTTATGTACAACCACCATCAGCGCGGCCCTGCCGGGTCAATTTTGGCTGGCCCACCCTACCGCGACCCGTTTAACTATGTTTTTGATCCGTTGATGGTAACGGGCATTGATGCCCTCGGCGCGGCCATGATTAACCGGCTCAACAGCGAAAATAAACCCGGTTTCACCCGGCTCGGCGGCTCCGTTTTCTCGACCTGGTATAACGGTGGTCTGCGTACCACCACGCACTTCCACAACATGATTGGCTTGCTGACCGAGATTGTTGGTGGGCCAACGCCCGAAGACGTGCCGCTGATTCCGCAGCGATTGATTCCCAACGGCAACACGCCCTTCCCGATTACGCCCCAGAAATGGCACTTCAAACAGTCTATTGACTACTCGATCTCACTGAATTACGCCGTGCTGGACTACGCAGCCCGCCATGCCGACCAACTGCTGTTTAATAGCTACCGGATGGGCAAAAACGCTATCGAACACGGCAGTAAAGATTACTGGACGCTGTCGCCCCGGCGCGTTGATGCGATTAACGCGCTGTATAAAACCGATCAAAGTAAGGTCAAGCCAGATACAGCCAGCAAAGCGGTTCCGGCTACCGAATCGGCCAGTGGCAATACGCGGGGCGGTGGCTTACCGGCGAAGTATTTCGATATGGTGCTGAAAGACTCCACCACCCGCGACCCGCGTGGCTACATCATCACGGCTAACCAAACCGACCTCCCCACAACCGTCAAATTCCTGAACGCTCTGACCCGCACGGGGATCATTATTCATCAGGCAACGGCGGCTTTTACGGTGGCGGGCAAGAGTTATCCGGCTGGTTCTTACGTGGTTAAAACCGCACAGTCGTTTCGGCCCCACTTGCTGGATATGTTTGAGCCGCAGGATCACCCCAACGATTTCGCCTATCCGGGTGGCCCGCCAACCCGCCCTTACGATGCCGCTGGCTGGACATTGGCCTACCAAATGGGGGTACAGTTTGACCGGATTCTGACCGATTTTTCGGGGCCGTTTCAACGCCTGACTATCGGTGAACTCATCACGCCGAAAGGCCAGATGAACGGTTCGGCAACGGCGGGATACGTGTTAAGTAGCCGGGCTAATAACTCGTTTATCGCCGTGAATGACCTCCTGAAAGCGGGCGTGGAGGTCTATCGGTTGCCCGCCGGTGCCGCCGGTCAGCCGGGGGTAGAAGCTGGTTCGTTTTTCGTGCCAGCCAGTGCCAAAGCCAAAACCGTGCTTGACAAATCGGTTAGCGAGCAGGGCATTACCGCAACGGGTATCGCTAAACGGCCAGCAACGGCTACGCTGCTGAAACCGGCCCGTATTGCCCTCTGGGATGCGTATGGTGGTTCGATGGCTTCGGGTTGGGTGCGTTTCCTGATGGAGCAGTACCATTATCAGGCGCAAGTGGTTTATAGCCAGGATATTGACGCGGGCGATCTTCGTAAAAAATACGACGTGATTCTGTTCGTGACGCGGGCCATTCCTGCCGTTGGACCAGCCCGCAGCGAAAACGAATACGGGTTTGCCACCCGTGAACCCAAAACCGAAGAAATTCCGGCAGAATACCGCCCGCTGATGGGCAAGATCACCGCCGAAAAATCGGTGCCGCAACTAAAGTCATTCATGGAAGCGGGCGGAACCGTGGTGACCATCGGCACGAGTACCAATTTAGCCTATCACCTCGGTCTGCCCGTTCGCAACGCCCTTGTTGAGATGACCAGTACCGGGCAGGAAAAACCGTTGCCCGCCGAAAAATATTACGTGCCGGGCAGCATCCTGCGTGTTTCGGTTGACTCAACCCAGGCGGCTACCTACGGCATGGCCAACCAAACCGACGTGTATTTCGACAACAGCCCGGTGTTCAAACTCGCGCCCGATGCGGTGGCAAAGGGGCTGATAAAGCCGTTGGCGTGGTTCTCGTCGGCCAAACCCCTGCGGAGCGGTTGGGCGTGGGGTCAGGCGTATTTGCAGGACGGCGTAACGGCGTTTTCGGCCCCGGTGGGCGCGGG
>JBBRUV010000299.1:0-6054 GCA_038247465.1 Cytophagales bacterium | reverse complement strand
GCCAATAATAATTGGCATGGCCTCCAGCACCCGCGATGATTCGGTTCCGTTTTCTAAATTCAGTACCCCACGCGGGCAAACCGCCGAGCAGATACCACAGCCCACACACGACGACCGCACGATGTCTTGCCCGCGCTGGGCGTACCACCGCACGTCAATGCCCATTTCGCAGTAGGTCGAGCAATTGCCGCACGAAATGCACTGCCCGCCGTTGGTGGTGATTCTGAACCGCGATTTAAACCGCTGCACCAGGCCCAGATAAGCCGCCAACGGACACCCAAACCGGCACCACACCCGACTGCCCGCCAACGGATAAAACCCGGTGCCGACAACCCCTGAAAAGATGGAGCCAATCCAGAATCCATACGTTGACCGGACGGAATAAGCATCCAGAAATCCCAATAAATTCGATTCTTTGGTGATGTACGAATACAGCACCAGTCCAGTCATCAACACGGCAAATACCAACACGCCGTGCACCAAAACCCGTTCGGCTTTCCAGGCAACGAGCCGTTTATCAGACAGTTGGCGGTACGGATCGCCGAGGGTTTCGGCCAGGCCACCGCAACCGCATACCCAGGAACAATACCACCGTTTGCCGAAAAAATAGGTCAGCACCGGCACCCCAATCATCCATAATGCCGTTCCCCAGACGAGCAGAAATATCCCGAACGACCCGGCTCTGATTTTTTCGTCGAGCCGGTAATCGAAGTAAAATGAATAATCGAGCGGCCAGATATTTTTTAAATCCTGGGCCGGTTGATGCAAAAACGACAGTAATTCGGGGATCAGAAACGCGAAACACACCTGAAAAAACATGACCGATGCCGTGCGAAGTTGCTGATACGGATTACCCCGGTACTTTATCAGCATCCGAACGCCCATCACCACAATCACTAATGTATAAAGCGAGCCATACACAAACCATTGGCTGGCTGGCCGAGCCGTGGGGCCGCCACCATTGAGGGCGCGACTGATAGGGTCAAACAGCAGCACCCAGTTGGTGAGGTATTCGGGAAAAAAATACAGCAGCACGTAAAATCCGATCAAAAACGCCCCCACGATATAGCCAATCCAGCCGACGTTGGTAGCCGGATTGGTGAAAATGCCGTTGTTTTTGATGTCTGGCAACCGTTGCCGCTCTGGTAAAATGTATAGCAACGCGCCAAAAACGGCCAGCAAAACGCTCAGAACGAAGAAGACACCAGTGTTGGCCGGGAAGAACCCCGTACTGGCGGCCTTCGTAACCGAGAAAGCGTAATTGTCGTTGATGACATTTTCCCAGTCCTGCCGTTGTTTATAACCCGCGTTGATCTGCTCAATGGCGGCTTTGAAATCACCCACGAAGCCAATCGAATTGGCATATAACTTTCCCTGCATCGGGGCCGTAGCCATTCGCACATCGGCGAGGTGTTCGGGTTTGATACTTTCTTGCAGGATAGCGTCCGTCAGCCTATACCGACTGAGCGTGAGCGAACCGACAAAAACGACCATTCCGACTAAAAACAGGCCTAAGCCAATGCGTTGAACAGATTTCATACGGGCAAATTTAAACGTTGATTGAGTTGAACGCATCAGGCAAACAGCCGTTGCAGCCACGTTCTACGCCCTTGTCCCGGCGTGCCGGGAGCTAATTTGGGAAACGGCGAAAATTCGGGATTAAAATCGGCAACCTGTAAATATTCCAGCACTTTATCAACGGGCCGCTGCTCCAGAATCCAGCGTTCGCAGATGGCGTGACGTAATCGTAAGCCCAGCGCGTGAATCCCCACAACAGCCTGATCGGTAGTCCGGTAGTTGATTCGCAGGCATTCGTTGCGGTGCGGATGCTGCCAGAAAAACGTGCTTTCGTCGGCAGTAAGCGTTGGGTTCATCGTGCCGTAAATCTGGTATTCGATGTCGAAAAACTTGGCCGAGTTGAAAAAAACACCCGGTCGGTAGGCCGTTCGGTGGCCGCAAAGCGTCAGGGCCAGGGTTTCGCCGTGCATCCGGCCCGTGTACCAAATCTGCTCAATGGGTTTCCGGGCGGCTCCGTCTGACCCCAAAACCGGCCCGCTAAACTCGTTGCAGTCGCCAATGGCATAAACATCCGGTACGTTGGTCTCGAAAAATTCATTCACCAAAACGCCCTTGTTCACCGCAATGCCCGACCCGGCCAGAAACCCCACGTTTGGCACCACGCCGATACCCAGCCCCACAAACTGTGCCGGTAGTTCGTCGCCCCTGCTTGTGACCACCGCCCGCACCCGCCCCGACGAATCGGCCAGGATTTCGCGCAGTTCGGTGTCTATACACAGCTCAATGTGGTGCTTTCGCAGGTGTTGCCCAATCAGTTGGCCCTCCTCCGGCGGCAACACCGACCGCCAGTAGGTGGCATCACGCACAAGCATCGTTACGGCTATCCCCCGCGAATGAAGCATCTCGGCCATTTCTACGCCAATCAGTCCGCCACCCACCACAACGGCCTGTTTCACGCCCGTCGTGTCGCGTTCCATCGTGGCTAAATCGGGCAGGCCATACAGTCCCTGAACGCCGGCTGCTTTTTGCCCCGGCCAGTTGAACCGGGCGGGTGTAGAGCCGGTGGCGATTACTAATGTGCTGTATGTCAGGGCCGAACCGTCGTTGCAATGCACTTGTTTGGTGGCAACATCTATTTGATTAACGTAGGCTCGTTTGAGTCCAATCCGGTTTTTGCCCCAAAACCAATCTTCGTAGGGCTTGGTGTGTTCGTAGCGCAGGTGGCCCATGAACACGTACATCAGGGCCGTTCGTGAGTAAAAATGGTCAGATTCTGCCGAGATAACCGTGATCTGGACATCGGCGTTTTGCTGCCGCACGTGCCGGGCCGCCGTGATGCCCGCAATGCCGTTGCCAATAATGATAAAGTGGTTCACTGCTGATTCAGATTCCAGTTGTAGTCCAGAAACGAGACGTTCGCGTTGGCATCCATCTTGGTGGTGGCGTACTTATTGACCCATTTCACCACCGACTGCCCGTCGTTTTTCCAGTCGCCCTTATACCAGTTGAAGTAGTTCGAGAGTTGGGCTTTGTCTTTGCCGACCTTGTTTTTGGTGGGGTCGTTCAAAAAATCGCGGCCCTGATCGTCTAACTGCGCATCGAGTTTGGCGGCTGTATAGGCTTCGTTTCGCAGGCGCGGGCAGGAGATAGACGCACAAACGAGGGCAAAGTGAATGCGGGGGTCGTTGTATTTTTTGCGAAGCGTACCGTGTTCAATATTGTCGAGACTCATCTTACTACCGCCGATGGTAAAAAACTTCTTGGCCCAGGGCGTGTTTACAAACGGAATCTGGTTTTTAGGCCCGATGTCTTTGATGCTCTTCACCGGATAATTGTCTAAAATCAGCCGGATGGTATAGGCGTTGTAGGCATTAATCCAGTAGGCCATCTGCTCGTTTTTGGCTAATTTGTCCGTCGGCGGATTTTTACTCAGCGTTTCGAGGTATTGGTTAAACGCCTTTTCGTCGGCCTTAAATCCTTTATAATCCACGAGTCCTTTGGTCGTAACGTGTTCTTTCAGCAGTTTGTCGAACACGGTATGGTCAACGGCGGCAGTTTCGGCAGGATTGGTATCTGTGGCTGGCCCGAAGCCCGGTAAAAGCAGACTAACGAGGGCGAGCAACATAATGAGTTGGTTCTTCATAGATCAAATTGGTTGTTGATGTACTATACGCCTATCGGCCACAAAAGGTTTTTAACTCTATTCCATGATTACAAATCAGCAAATCAACATCTTTCATCCAACGGCGTTTTGTCTGGAAAACCGCGTCAGCCCCGAACTATCGGCGTTGTTGTTGGCGAATGGCTGGATAGCAGCGGATGAAAAAATTGAATCTGTGCAGAAGCCGGGCGAAGGCAATATGAACGTGGTGGTTCGGGTGATTACAGATCGGCGGGCGTTTATTCTGAAGCAATCCCGGCCCTGGGTGGCCAAATATCCGCAGGTGGCCGCGCCAATAGAACGCATCGGTGTGGAAGCGAAATTTTATAGGCAAATCGCTCAACATCAAAATCTTACAGCATTCGTACCGATGCTCATCGGTTATGACGCGGCCAATTTTCTGCTGGCTCTGGAAGACCTCGGCGCGGGAACCGATTTTACATTTCTCTACCAACCGGGCCGGTCACTCGAATCTGCCGAGCTGCAATCGTTGATGCAGTTTTTGTCCGCACTGCACGCCGTTCGGCCTGAAAATGAGGTGCATAGATTTCCCGAAAACCGGGCGATGCGGTTGCTGAACCACGAACATATTTTTAGTTTCCCGTTCCGCCACAACACGGGGTTCGACCTTGATACTGTGCAGCCCGGTTTGCAGGCACTGTCGTTACCATACAAAAACGACGCAGCACTGACCGCCAGAATTACCCGGCTGGGTGAGGTGTATCTGCAGCCCGGCACCGCGTTGATTCACGGCGATTATTACCCCGGTAGTTGGCTCAAAACTGCCACCGGAACCCGCATCATTGACCCGGAATTTGGCTTTTTGGGTCGCCCGGAATTTGACCTCGGTGTGCTGCTGGCGCACCTGAAACTGGCTCAGCAACCCAACGACGCACAGCAACAGGTGATGGCGCAGTATCGGCAATCCGTTGAGCTTGACCCGGCCCTGCTCCGCGCGTTCGCGGGTGTCGAGATTCTCCGACGACTGCTGGGGCTGGCACAATTGCCGGCCTCGCCGGACCTGACGCAAAAAAAAGCGTTACTAAAAGAAGCTGCCCGGCTGGTTTTGGAATATGGCGTATAAATCGGTCAAGTCATGTTTTTAACCGTTTCGCTGATATGACATAATCAAATAGAATCAGTGTTACTGTCTGATCCGGCAAAACCTTTAGGCTGTCAATGCCGTAGTTTTCAGAAATACTCAATTCCGTATGTTCCTCAATGCCCTGCTGATACCGTTCTTAACGTTTATACCGCCCGACAGCGCACGGCCTCCAAAACGGTTCAGCGTTTTGCCTTTTCCGCTGGTTTACTACACACCCGAAACCCGGCTGGCATACGGCCTGGCCGTTACGGCTACGTTTCGTTTTGGTGCATTGCGTTCGTCCGGTGTCTTGCAAAAGCCTGATTCTATGGTAACTATCCCGAAAATACGACCCTCGCAGGTGACGTTTGGCGCGGCCTATACCCAGAATAAGCAAATCCTGTTTTACACGCCGTTTCAGATTTTCTCGAACCAGAACCGCTACTTTTTTAACGGTGAAGTCGGTTACTACAAATACAGCTACTACTTTTTCGGGCTTGGTCAGCGAGACGTACCGCGTGAGCTGTATCAGGTCAATTACCCCCGCATCCGGCTCAACGCCTTTCGCCGGATAGCGGGCGCGCCGGGCCGGGCCAACAAACCCCCATTTGGCGGGCAACTCTACGCGGGCGTTCGCTATCAGTACGAAGATTATCGGGTTACGGCCACCGAGCCGGGCGGATTGCTGGCATCGGGGGCGGTGCCGGGCGGGTTGGGCAGCCGGTTGTCGGGGGCCGGGCTGGGGCTGTTTTATGACTCCCGCGATCAGATTTTTTTTCCAACACGGGGCATCGTAGCCGACGTTTCATTGCTGAGCCAACGCCAATTGCTGGGTAGCACTGTTCGGTTTGATCGCTACGTGGCCGATGTGTCGTCATACCACGCGCTGGGCGGGCCGAAACTAATTCTGGCCCTGAATTATGTTGTCAGCCTGACTGCCAATGGCCTGTCTCCGTTCAATGCCATGGCGTTGCTGGGTAGCGGAAAACGGCTCCGGGGCTACTACGAAGGTCGTTTTCGGGATCAGAACGCGGCTATTCTCCAAACCGAACTGCGCTTTGCCATCTGGAAACGGCTGGGTGCGGTGGCGTTTGGTTCGGCGGGAATTCTGGGCGATAGCCAGCAACTACTGCGGGTAAACGACGTGAAAACGGCGTATGGTGGCGGCTTACGGTTTACCTTTAACCGGCGCGACCACGTGAATATCCGGCTTGATTATGGCGTTGGCAGCAGCCCGATCATCACCGAAACCGGCAAGTCTGTGTCATCGAGCGGGGTTTACGTTACCATC
>JBBRUV010000298.1:0-6080 GCA_038247465.1 Cytophagales bacterium | reverse complement strand
GACATCAATCATATTCATACCTGCGCCTTGTCATAGTTGGTTGGGAGTGTTGCCCGTAGGTTTGGGGTATTGAACAACAGTGTCCGGCAAAACCAACTCAAACGATTATGAAAAACGACGAAACGCTGCAGGCCGATCTGCAAAATGCCATCAAGTGGGAGCCGTTACTGAGCGCAGCCAAAATTGGCATTACCAGGCACCCGATCAAACTGACCCGTCTGCTAATGGGCGGTATCGCCGTTATCACCTGCCTGACCACCGGCTCCGCGCTGGCTCAGAATCGCCCGAATCAGGCCCGGCCCGCCACGACCGCTACCGACAATGCCGGTACGCCGTCGGGTTCACAACTGGGCAGCTACCGCAACGAGCGGGCCGATGCTTGGATTCCGCTCGAAGCCGAAAAACGGCAGGCTATCAACACCGACCTCCAAGCCACCGTCGTCGAATTGCTCGAACTGTTTCACGATGCCAAACAGTCGCACTGGAACCTGCGCGGGCCGCTGTATTTTCCGCTCCACGAAAGTCTCCAAGAGTACGCCGATATGTACCGAAAATATGCTGACGTGCTGGCCGAGCGGCAGTTACAGATCGGTAACCCCGCCGATGGACGGACCGAAACGATTGTAAACACGGCTAATCTGCCCAAGTTTCCGGGTGGCTTTCTGTCGGACCGGCAGGTGCTGGAGATCATGACCGAGCGGATTTATACCATCGCCAAGCGGGTGCGGACGCGGATCGAAAGCACTGGTAAAAATGGCGACGAGGTTACTTCCAACAAGTTTCAGGACCTGAGCTACGAATTAGACAGGCAGGTTTGGCAATTCCGGGTTCATATGCAGTAACAAAGCCCCTTTATTGGATGCCAACGGCATGCTGTTGCAGTAAGAGACGCACGGTATAAGCAACGGATAATAACCGGCAATGGCACGTCGCTACTCTTAGACGGGGGCGTAATGTGCTGATTATAAGCAACAAACCTCGACAATATGGAAAATAAAAACACGGGCGTTGTGCAGCAGGGGTCGGTTCCGGCAGAATGGGGCGACGCTGCCGCAAGCAACTACCGGAATGGGCGGGCCGATAATTGGATGCCGTTTGACGCCGACAGCGCCGACAAAAAAGGCATGGTTGTAAGCCTGCTGCAAGCCACGGTGGTAGAACTGCTCGAACTCTACCATGATGCCAAACAAGCGCACTGGAACCTGCACGGGCCACTCTATTTTCCGCTGTATGAGAAGTTAGATGAATATGCCACGGTTTATCTCGGCTTCACCGACCGCGTGGCCGAGCGGGCTTTGCAGATCGGTTCGCCCATTGATGGCCGGACAGATGTGGTGGCCGAGACGGCTAATCTGGGTAAACTGCCCGGCGGCTACCTCACCGACCGATACGTGCTTGACCTGATGACAGAACGCATTTATACCGTGGCCGTGCGCGTTCGGAAACGCATTAACGAGCTGGGTGGGGTTGATGAAACAACGGCCAACCTGCTTCAGGAACTCAGCTATACCTTAGACAAACAGGTGTGGCAGTTTCGGTCGCATATGCTTTAACCAGGTAGTCAATTTATTTTTCTTTACCAACTAATCAACTAATTAACAATGACTTACAAGGAAAAACGACCAGCGTAACGGGGGCAGCGTCGGGCATTGGCGTAGCTATGGCCCGGTTATACGGCCAGCACGGAGCCAACGTGATGCTCTCAGATACAGACGAAACCGCAGGCTAACAAGCGACCGAAGGCATAAAAGCAACGGGGGCAAACGCCCGGTTTTTTAAGGCCGACGTGAGCGACCCCGACCAATGCCGGCAATTGGTTCAGGAAACGATCCGGGTGTTTGGCTCACTCAATATTGCCTGCAATAACGCGGGTATTGGCGGTGAGCTTAATCAGACCGCTGATTATTTACTCATGTTACGCACGGTATAGAAAATCCCGGAGGGATGGCCGATGTAGTAGCCGAAACATCGGCCCGGCCCCGATTTCAACCGGGGGTGAAGTCAGTAGCCCCGGCGGGTTACAGTTCCGTAGGAACGACCGACATGGCCTGTTTATCAATCGTCCGGTATGGTCAGTCGGTCTGGAACGTAGAGAACCAGTTTAGCAGCTCATTCTGAAGACGCTCCTCCCGTAGGCTGGTGTGGTGGAGCAGGTGCGGTAAAGACCGATTTCACCGCACCTGCTGGCAACCCTTCGGCACAGGCCAGGCCTGTTAGCCAACTAAGTACCTGTTTATCAACGAGTTTATGACGGCTGGGGTGTTGCCATGCCGTCAAAATCGTATTCATCAGGATTGTTCTCGACTGGTGTGTCGGGAGGTTGGCGGCCAAGATAACCCCCCAAAGTTTTGGGGCATAGTATGCGTAAAAGGCATCGAATGCTTGCCTTTCGTGCGTTTGTGATTTGTTGAACAAGAATTTCATGGTTAGTCAGTTAATGAACTGTCGTTCAGTTAATGAACTGTCGTTGAAGCAAAACACAGAATTCGTTGCCCTGCCCCACCTAACTATGACATACTACCCAATAACCCACAATATTTATCAACCGGGAATATGATGATTGTCAGTTTTCTGGCTGACAAAACACATCACTGGCGGTTTGTTTCATAAAACGCCTTGATTGTCTTCAAAATAATGGAATCATCGGCTTTGATGGTTGCATCTTTCCACTTGCTCAAGGCCACAATTTCCTCGACTTCACTAAACTGCGAGATGGTCAAGGTTTCGTAGGCCATGCTCCAACGGTCGAAAAGACGTTCCTTAATCGGGCGATTCAGTACGCAGACCACGTGCGTATGCCGCTCATCGCGCGATATCCGCTTGTATAAGGCTTCGATGGCTTCTTTTTCGCCTTCCAGCACCTGAATAATACTACCGTTCATGTAGAGCAACAGGCCGGTAATGCCCGCTTTTGCGTTGTTTCGGCGGCTTTGCTGTAAAATAGACGCGATGGTTTCTTCATCAAATAACCCAAACGATGTGCTGAAATAGACTAAACAATGCTCCATTGTTGGCTTCGGGGCTGCTGTCGGGCTATTATTGTCGAGTTGTTTAACAACAGAAACTAAGGGTTCCGGCTCATCCAAAAGCTGCCGCCAATCTTTTGCCAACTCTTGAACAATGGGTTCACCCGGGTCTGCGTCAACTGTTTTCAACGGCAGGTATAGTGGCGTACTTTCATCTACGATACGGGCTTTAACCAACGTTTTTCCGTAGGCATCCATGTACGTCAGCAGGTCGAATCCGCTTTCTAATCGGGGAAGTTGGCAGGAAAATTCCCGCACCTCGCCTGATTTATCAATGGCAGTCAGTAACAGAATCATAGTTTTTGGGGGGAAATCAACGCTTAATTTGAGCAATTTTTTCAATATTGAGCAGGGTAATATGGCTACCGCTTATCTCAATCAACCCTTCGGCGCGCAAATCGCTCAGGATACGGATAACGGTTTCGGTAGAGGCCCCCACTAAATGCGACCAATTGTCGCGCGAGAGCGTCATCCTGGCGGATATATTGGCGTGGGAGTCGGCTAACATACTGCCCAAACCCTCGGCAGAGTCGTCATGATGTACCGGGCTGTCCGGCAGCGGATAAAATTTGCGCTGGTACATCAGCAGGGCTTCGGCCACCCGTTTGCGTACCGACTGATAGGCCAGTTTCAGCAGCCGTTCCTGATGCTCGGCCACGTCGCCGACCAGTATTCTGATAAATTGATTGGTTACTTCCTGATTGTGGTAAATCAGGGCCAGAAAATCGGCTTTGGGGATGGCGCAAACCTCGGCATCATCTAAGAATTCGGCGGTTTCGGCGTAGGCCGTTTCTTCCAGCAAGGCTGAGTAGCCCACAAAATCACCCGGGCCGTGCAATGCCGTGATATACTCATTACCGGCGGCATCGGTGCTGAAGAGTTTGACCTTCCCCCGGCTGATAAAATACAGCGCTGTTGCCCAGTTACCCGCTGCGTAGAGCCGGTGTTTGCGGTTAAACTGCATGGTGGGGTAGTTTTCGCAGAGCGAACGATGTGCATCTTCTTTGTTCAGAATCGCCAGCTTCAGTTTGTCTAAACCAGCAGGATTTCTGACGGGGCTAGCTTGCCCGCGTTCTCCTTTTCGGAGCCTCAACTCCACCGTGTTCAGCAGCGTGAGATCGTCGAAGGGTTTGGTTAAATAATCATCGGCACCGAGGTTCATACCGATCCGCAAATCGGTCATCTCCGCTTTTACGGTCAGAAAAATAAAGGGAACATCGGCTAAGGCGGGGTCTTTCCCCAAGATATGCAACACCCCAAAACCGTCGAGATCAGGCATCATAATATCGCACAAAATCAGATCGGGACGGGTTTTTCGGGCCAGTTCAATACCCTGTTTACCGTTGGCTGCCTGAATAACCTGGTAGGGAGCCAACTGGAGAATTTCGGTGATGTTCTCCCGTATATCCAGCGTATCTTCGATTACTAAAATTTTTTTCATAGTCAATAAACCGCGCAGGCGGCCCCGAATGTATGGTAAATTCTTTGGTAATCAATGCTTTACAATTTTACGTTCGGGGCCACCCACGCGGTTTATTCTACGGTATCAATTAATTTACTCAATGGCAACTGTACGGTAAACGTGGTGCCGAAGTCCAACTCACTGGTGAAGGTAACGGTTCCGCCCAGCAAGTCAACGTAACGTTTGACCACGTAAAGCCCTAAGCCCGTGCCTTGTATGTGAATGGCGTTCCGGGCGCGGAAAAAGTTGATAAACAGCTTGTCTTTGTCGGCATCAGGAATGCCGATGCCCTCATCTTTAACCTTAACCACGAGGTGATCGTCCCAGACAACCGTTGTCAACTCAATCTGTTTCCCGTCTGCCGAATATTTGCTGGCATTCACCAAGAGGTTGATGAGGATGTTTTTGACCATCTGTCCGTCAATGGCAATCACCGGATCGCCGGCGAGGTGACGATACACCACGCGCTGATCGGGTTTGACTATACCCTGCACATCATCAATAACTTCCTCGCAAAACGACACCGCGTTCAGCGTGTGCGGCTGGCCGTGCATATTTTCTTTTTCCATCTTGCTGAGCGACAGAAAATCGTTCAGAATGCCGGTCAGACTATTTACCGACGATTTGATGCGCTGCACGTGGCGGTCGCGTTTGGGCTCGTCGTCGGCACCGTTGTACCGCCCGATGAGCGAAGCCGACGACAGAATCGTACTCATCGGGGTACGAAACTCGTGGGAAGCCAGCGTCACGAAGTTCGATTTCAGCTCGTAGAGTTTGCGTTCCCGGCCCTGCAGTACACCGTGTTCGGTTCTGTCGTGAGCATTTTCGGCTTTGGTCTGTTCGCAGGCGGTTAGCAAGGCCCGCACCCGGTCAAGCTCGGCGGTGGAGTCGAGGAGTTGTTGGGTCAGGGCGCGGTTTTGCACCCGCAGTTGGTCCAGGGAATCAGTGTCGTTTGGCAGATCGGGTGTCGTTTTATTCATAAATAAACGGTACAGGAAAGCACAACGAATTAACTCGACCTTGCAGCTAAAAAACAGAGACTGAGGGCTTTGGCAATCTGGTCTAACGTCGTGTATGATGCTGGCTTTTGGATAAACCCGTTTACGCCGTTTTGGTATGCCAACGCCACTTGCTCCGGCTGGGTAGAGGTCGAGATCATCACCGTCGGGATATCCCTGAATCTCGGATTTGCCTTGAGTGCCAGCAGCGTATCTAACCCATTGAGTTTTGGCATATTCATGTCGAGCAGGATCAGGTGTACCGGCTGCGCCGTTGGCTCCGCGCTCCAGGTATCCAGCATGGTTATGAGTTCGGCGCCATCTTGTGCTTCGACAATGGTCAGCGACGGGTCGAACTCGGTCAGCGACTTCCGCATAAAAAAGCGGTCGTCTTCGTCGTCATCGGCCATATATACAATTGTTTTTAAGTATTTCATAGGATCATACGGAGGATTAAGTAGTTGAACGAAAATAAACACTGTTAACTATTTTGGGTTAATTTTGCCAAATGAAACCTTATCGCCACATTGAATTGAGTGAAACAGAGAAGTGTCTTTTAGAAGACGGCTTTAAAAATGGCAACAAATCACATTT
>JBBRUV010000297.1:0-6113 GCA_038247465.1 Cytophagales bacterium | reverse complement strand
GCTCGTTTGATTTCTACCTCAAAAATACCTTCGGGCTATGGGGCATCACCGACCTGACCATTGCCAACATCCGTGCCGATTCATTGCAACCCGTGACCGCATACCACAAAACCCCCGATTATGCCTTGTGGGTCTGGCAGGGCAAAACTATCCTGGT
This sequence comes from Cytophagales bacterium, assembly GCA_038247465.1. Classification (GTDB taxonomy): domain Bacteria; phylum Bacteroidota; class Bacteroidia; order Cytophagales; family Spirosomataceae; genus JBBRNH01. The sequence goes on along the minus strand of JBBRUV010000297.1, from coordinate 5,956 downwards.
TGTGAATAAGTTGAGCGGGCCGCGTTCGGTTGGCAGAAACCGATGGCGGCTCCCGGCAGTGATTGATTACCTCATCATCCGCCGGAACGCGCTTCAAGACTGGGATCAACTAAAAAGCCGGGTGGTAGCCCGGCATATTCTGTTTGATGATTCTAGCAAAACACCCCTCACCGACCGCCTTTTAGCCGAAGCCAAAACGCGGGGAATTGTGTGTTATTCGGTGCGGCAGATGGGAATGTTCAGTGAAGAATTTTAACTAAACTCCCTCATCCGAGCCGTTCCAATAACACTTTCGTTTTTTTGATACCGTCGCGTTCGCTGATGTTGTCGCCTTCGTACTCGATGCCCATGATGCCGCGGAAGCCACTGTCTTTCACGATTTTAAGTATTTTAGTGTAGTCAGTTTCGATGCAGTTGCCTTGTTCGTCGAAGTCGTAGGTTTTAGCGGATGTACCTTTGGCGAAGGGCATGAGTTCGGCGGTACCTTTGTAGCGGTCGTATTTCTCCTCACAACCCGTTGCACTGTATTTGATGCAGAAGTTGCCAAAATCAGGGAGCGTTCCCACGTTTTTCATATTCACCTGTTTCATCACACCCGCCAGCCACGCGCCATTGGAAGTCAGCCCGCCGTGATTCTCAACAATGATGTTGATGCCCATCGGTTTGGCAAACTCACCCAACTTGCTCAGGCCCAGCGCAGCGGCTTTGGCGGTGTCGTCGGCGGTGGCTTTTGGGTCGCCATACGCATTTACCCGGATGGTTTTGCAGCCGAGGTATTTGGCGCATTCAACCCATTTCTTGTGGTCGTCAATGGCTTTGTTTTGTTTGATGGCATCAATTTCGGCAAGTGGCCCTTCGCCGTCAATCATGATCAGGTGGTTTGACACGCCGTTGTCTTTGCCGCGCGTCAGCAGGTCGTTGAGGTAGGCCGTGTCGTTGGCTTTATCCTTAAAGAACTGGTTCACGTACTCCACAATGCTAATGCCGAACTCTTTTTTGGCGATACCCGGAAAATCGAGGTTGGTGATCGTTTTGGCAAACAGTTCTTTATGCAACGACCATTCGGCCAGCGAAATCTGGAAAAATAGTTTTTTAGGGGCATTGGCAACCAGATTGGGAGCAATCAGGGCGGCTGCGGCCAATGTGCCGGTAGTTTTTAAGAATGAACGTCGGTTGGGTTGCATAAGTTGGGGTTTGTTTTCACCAGAAAGGAAACGCCGTGCCGAACCTACCGACGGTATGCCACAGCTTAGTGGCGGTGGATAACAAAACAAAAAGACGGGCCGTAGTACGGCCCGTCTTTCGAGTATGAATACAACCTGAATTGAAATTACGAGAGATATTTTTGCATAAAACTGATAGTTATTCGGAATATATCCAAAAAAATGAGAAATTATTTATGTAACAAGCCTTTATCGGCGAATAGATGAGTTAGCCCGTTCGTTAACAGCGGCTTTTGTCACAATCTCGGCGATGCGTTTTTGATGGGTGACGGGTTGTTTGGCAATGCTGCTGTCTATCCAGCCGAAGCAAAAACCTTCGTCAACGGCTTCGTCGTAGGTAGCGGCAGGGATTTCGCCGTTTCTGCGGAAGATAGCGAGCCAGACGCTTTTGGCCGTGTTGTGGTATCGGCTAACCAGCGTCGCCAGGCGGCATGGTTGGGGCATAACAAGCCTGAACGCCTTTGTAGTCTGGTTCGATTCGGGGAGAAGCAGGCATAACCGGGAGCGGCTACCAACGGCCAAACAGACTGCCGAATGAGGGAAACTCGCCGAGAGACGGAACCTGTTCGCCCAGCACAAAAAAGTAAATCAGGCCGGCCAGTATCAAATAACTGGCAATCAGCCACTTCTTTTTCTGCTCAAACTCAGCCGGGTGGTGGTGATAATCGTAATACATCGAAGCCGACATTCCCATGACCATCAAAAAGAACGCGAAGACACCAAAGTCTGTTCGATATTCGCGAACGGAGTGCATAAACCGCGCCCCAGACACAATGTACAACAGCCAACAGCCAAACCCGGCCCGGTAGCAGTAAACGCTTAACCGGCGGTCGTTTTTGATGTCGAGAAGGTCGTCGCTGAATTTTTCGGACATGGCAGTGCTGATTTGAGTTGGTGAAGATACTAAAAAACATGGAACTAAGCACAATGGCCGTTGACCTCGTTCGGGTTGACGATGCGTTTCACTTTGAGGCCACCGGCACGGCGGGTGTGGCCCTGCACATTGACGGGGCCACCGATATTGGCGGCCACAACGCCGGGGCGCGGCCCATGGAAATGCTCTTGATGGGACTGGCCGGCTGTTCGGCTATTGACGTGATTCTGATTCTGCAAAAACAAAAGCAGGTGATTGAAGACTTTAGAATGACTGCCGAAGGAATGCGCGAAGCCGGAGCCATTCCCGCACCGTTCAAGAGCATCCATCTGACCTACAAACTAAAAGGCACGCTTGACCCCGATAAAGTCAAACGCGCCATTGATCTCTCGATGGATAAATACTGCTCGGCTACGGCGCAGTTGCGGCCCTCGGCAGAAATTACCTATTCGGTGGAGATTGGATAACAAACGCCCCATAACCCATGAAAAACAACGCAGCCTCTCTTTTTGACCGGCGCGGTTTCCTGAAAGCCAGCTCGCTCACAACCCTGACCGCCCTGCTCGGAACCAACATTGCATTTGCCCACCGTCTCCCCAAACACTACCTGCCGCTGGCCTTTGATATTGACCCGCTGGCCGATAAACACAAACAGTTGGTGGTGCTGAATGATAAACCCTGGAACGTAGAAACCCCGGCCTACCTCCTCGACGATGCCGTTACACCCGCCGACAAAATGTTTATCCGAAACAATGGCCTGTTTCCGCCCGCCATTGACGCAGCTACTTGGACGCTGACCATCAACGGCGAAGCAGTGAAACGCCCCAAAACCTATACCCTCAACGACCTCAAAACGAAGTTCAAGGCCCACACGTATCAGTTAGTGCTGGAGTGTGCCGGTAATGGCCGATCGGGGTTTTTGCCTAAAACGCCCGGCAACCAATGGACAGAGGGCGGCATAAGCTGCGCCGAATGGACGGGTGTGCGGCTCAACGACCTGCTGGCCGATGCGGGCCTGACAGACAATGCCGTGTATATTGGCTATTATGGCAAAGACCTGCACCTGAGCCAAGACCCTACTCAGCCGGTTATCTCGCGCGGGGTGCCGATGGTGAAGGCATTGGAAGACGAAACGCTGATTGCCTGGGCCATGAACGGGCAAGACATCCCGCTCGTACACGGCTATCCGCTTCGGCTTGTGGTTGGCGGCTGGCCCGCGTCGGTATCGGGCAAGTGGCTGCATACGATTGCCATCCGCGATAAAATTCACGACGGGGCCAAGATGACCGGCAAAAGCTATAAACTGCCCATTCATCCAGTGATGCCGGGCGAAGACCTACCCGCAAGCGAGTTCAAGATTATCGAGTCAATGCCGGTGAAGTCGGTGATTACGTCGCCAAAAACGGGGCTTGACCTGCCGATGGGCCAACCGCTGGCCCTGCGCGGCCACGCCTGGGCGGGCGACCGGCTGGTAAAATCCGTTGCGGTTTCGGTTGATTTTGGGGCTACCTGGCAACCCGCCGACCTGACCCCCCCCCAAAACCGGCTGGCCTGGCAGCACTGGACAGCCAACGTAAAGCTGCCAACGCCGGGTTATTATGAGGTTTGGGCGCGGGCCACCGACGATGCCGGGGTGTCGCAGCCGATGGTGATGCCGCAGTGGAACCCCGAAGGCTACTGCAACAACGCCTGCCACCGCATTGCGGTTAAAGTGGCGTAATCAACAGCTGATGTTACGCATTGTACAAATATTACGCCCCTCCGAGGCTTGTATAGTTGACGTGACTCTGGTTTTCTACAAAGATTGCGCCCCTCCGGGGCTAAAATAGCGTACTCTTTAGCCCCGGAGGGGCGCAATCTTTGTAGAAAACCGAACGAACCCCTTTTTATCAAGCCCCAGAGGGGCGTAATCTTTGTAGTGCGTAACATGAGTCAACAGGTAAAAAAATAGCGCGATGAACACCAAGCTGACCCGATACCGCTGGTTATTTTGCAGCCTGTACCAGTATGCCGATAGTGGTTATGCCTACCGCACCCACTTTTTCCCGACTAACCCCGGTGTTGATGGTGTGCGGGCCGAACCCGTTACCATTACCCTCCGCAAGCAAGGCACTGCCGAAACGCTCACCGTTACCATTACGCCCCAAAGCACGGTGGGCTTGCCGCCCAATCAGATTGTTCTCGATGGCACCACCAACCCCAACCCGCCAACCCCACCACCACCAACGACCACCAATTACGGCTCGCCCGATGGCTATTTAGACTACCCCAATGCGGCACAGGCCGCTGAGAACCCCCGGCCAACGGCATTGGCGGGCTGGGCCGCCGACCGCAACCAGCCCAACGTTTCGATACCGATTGACATTTTTGTGGATGGCACCAACGTAGCTACCATTACGGCCAACGGCAACCGGCCCGATGTGGGGCAGGCTATCGGCGACAACGGGCTGCACGGCTACCGGTGGGACATTCCGGCCCAGTACCGGAGCGGGGCGCGGACATTTGCCGTGCGCTACGGGAGCAACGCGGCCCAGCTCATCAACAGCCCCCGCACCATTGACTTCGGCGGCACCCCGCCACCCCCACCGCCCACCGGCACACCTGCCTGGGCGCAGGGTTTCGAGAGCGGCTACACCTACGAGAGCGGCTCACGGAATTTTACGGTGTATGCTAACACCAATGCGGCTAATGTAGAAGTGGCTCTGAATCAGGCGGGTGCGTCGGGTGCGGGCTGGCAGAGTGGGGAGTTTTATGGTCTGCCCGCCCAGAGCGGCAACGGCTACAGCCACCGGCGGGAGTTTAACCCGCTTTCGGCGGGGCAGGGCGGGGTGAGTGGCGCGGCTCTGACGCTGGCGTTTCGGATAGACAGCGGCAACGGGGCCGACGGAGTAAAGACGGATACGTTTGAGCCGGTGTTGGCAACGTCTCCCCGCCCAACTGACCCCGTGCGGGTCTATCCAACGAAGCCGGTGGCTCCTTCGGTTATGCCGCAAACGGCCACGGTGGATCAGTCGTACAGTTTTACGGTGCCCGCTTTTACCGATGATCCGTTTAATTTACCGCTGACATATACTGGGGGCGGGTTACCGGGTTTGGCCTTCAACGGCAGTAACCGGGTTATCAGTGGCACACCCACGCAGGCTGGCCCCTACAACATTGGCATTACTGCCCGTAACCGCTTTGGCCGGACAACTACGCTGGTAATTGGGTTTACGGTGAACCCAGTAAATGTTACTCCCCCTAACACCTGTAACTACACTGGTAGGATACTTATATCAGAAAGCACTAACCCATTAATGCTTCAGATAGCGGTGGATGTGTCTGATGGAACATTTACGTTAGCCAACATAGTTGGGCCAACCTCAGCAGACGGGCAAATTCTGTACCATATTGATGAACGGGATTGGGTATCGTCCCTATCGGGTTTACGATTTCCGCAGGGTTTTCCGTTGCTGATCGCCGTCTGGGATGTACTTCTTGACCGGAAACGAACCGATCGTCCACATGGCGAGCAACGCATCGTCGTTTATTAACCAACCAACACCAAATCACCATACGATCATGGCTATTGAAAACTACTGCCTCCCCAAAGTGAGCTACGGGTGGCTCCCCGAATACGACAATCTGGGCCAGGCTATTATACTCCGTCCGGGTCAGTGGCTGGCTATGCTGCCGCGCATGGCAGACCGTACTAATGCTCACTACTTGGGTTGTGGTATTACGCATTTAATTCAAAATCAGGGGCAGATAGATACCTCGTTAAATGAATCGAAGCGGGCAGTGATGAACAATTGCAGTTTTTTAACTGCTAAACTGGGCTTTGACTTCGAGGATAAGTAGTTGAACTGAAATAATCACT